>NZ_BAAHAW010000002.1:0-348784 GCF_054777235.1 Humibacter antri
CGAACGCCGCCAGCTCACACTGGCAGCCTGACCAACCAACCACCTGTCCGGGAACAGGGGTCAACCTCAGGGGTCTGGAGGCGATTCGCGGTGCCCGACCAGGCATCCGCCGACACGATCAAGCCGATGGCGTACAACCAGGGCTTCTACAACCTGTTCCTCGCAATCGGCGCGCTCGTCGGCATCATCGCCTACGGGGTCGGACAGCACGTGATCGGGCTGACCCTCGTGTTCTTCACCCTCACCTGCATGGTGCTCGCCGCGGTGGTGCTGGTGACCACGGGAGCACGGTACATCCGTGCGGCGATCATTCAGGGCATCCTGCCGCTGGCCGGCATCGTGCTGATCTTTCTGAGCGACCCGATCACGGTGTGATGCCGGCGCCCATCCGCACCCACCGCGCACGCATCCGCTCGACCACGCTCGACCAATTGCGCCACTTCGTAGCGACAGCGCCAGGATTAGTGGCGCAATTGCCGAGACCTGGCGCAATAAGCGGGCGCAGGGCAGCGCACGGGCACAAGCGGCGAGCGGCGAGTGGCGAGTGGGCGCAGGGCAGCGCACGGAGCGGGCACGAGCAGACGCACAGAGCGGGCGGAAGCAGACGCACAGAGCGGGCGGAAGCAGACGCACAGAGCGGGCGGAAGCAGACGCACGGTAGGAACGCAGGCGAGCGCGAGCGTAGGCCGGGCGCGTCAGGCGAGCGGCCTCGTGGTGGCGCCGCGCACCTGCGGTGCGACGTGCTCCGGGCGGAAGCCGCGGCCGATCATCCGTGCCGCCACACGCTGCACCACAGGGAGCACCGCGGACAGCACGATGCGCCGCGGCTCGCCGAGCGGCGACGGCAGCAGTTGCACACCGGCACCATTGATCACGTGGTGCGCGGCCAGCTGCACGGCCTGCATAGCGCGAGTGGGTGGCATCCGTCTGCGCTGCACCCTGTCACACCCCGCATCGAGAGCGGATGCCCGTGGGCCGGCCACCGCGCCCGCCCCGCGCAGCAGCGGCGCGAGTCGGTTCGCGGTGGCGACGGCATCCTGCACGGCGAAGTTCACACCCACGCCGAACGCGGGCGACATCGCGTGCGCCGCGTCGCCGATGCACAGCAGTCCCGGTCGCCACCACGTCTCGAGCCGGTTGATCTGCACCGACAACAGCTTGAGCTGATCGAACGACTTCAGCTCGCCGACGACCGGCGCCAGGAACGGCGCCGTGTCGACGATCGAGGCGCGCACGGCATCGAGCCCCTTGCTGTGCAGCTCGTCGAAGCCGCCTTTCGGAATGACGAGACCCATCTGGTAGTAGCCCTCCCGCGGAATGGTCAGCACGAGGCGGTGCTCGTCGATGTAGCCCAGGGTGTCGGGCGGAGGCTCGGCGGGTTGCGGCAGACGGAACCAGACGACGTCGATCGGCGCGCCGAAGTCGGTGGACGGCAGTCCGGATGCCGCCCGCAGCACCGAATCCCGCCCGTCCGCCGCCACGGTGAGGGCGGCGTGCACCTCGACAGGGCCGTCTGGTCCGATCGCCCGCACCCCGGTCACGCGCCGCGCACCAGCGCCGGCCGCTGCGTCGGTGCGCGGTGCGTAGTCTCCGGGAGCCCCGTCTGTGACGAGCTCGGTGGCATCCGTGCGCATGAGCATCCGGAATCCCGGATACGCCCGCGCGTGCTCGGCGAGAAAGCCGAGAAAGTCCCACTGCGGCATCAGCACCAGGAAGTCATTTCGCCCACCAAGGCTGTCGAAGTCGACGGGCGTGATGCGGGTGCCGTCGACCACGGCGTCGAGCGTGGAGACGGAGGTGTGCGGCAGCGTGAGGAACGCGTCACGCAGGCCCAGCTCGTCGAGCACCTGCAGCGTGGACGGGTGGATGGTGTCGCCGCGAAAGTCCCGCAGGAAGTCGCCGTGCTTCTCGAGAACGGCCACCTCGACGCCCGCGCGAGCCAGGAGCATCCCGAGCATGACCCCGGCGGGGCCGCCGCCGACGATGCAGCAGTCGACGTCGATGCGGGCCGGCTCCGTCTCGGTTTGCTTCGACTTCGGCTGCTTGGACTTGGGCTGCTTCGCGTTCGGCTGCTTCGCCCGAGCGGAAGGCATCGCTACGAGATCACTTCGTCGGTCGGGCCGTCGGATCCGGGATGGATGTCGCGCAACGCCTCGACCAGCTCCGCGGCGTGCTGGGTCGAGACGATGACGCGCGAGAATCCGTCAGCGACCTCGCCCGAGTCGGGCAGGCGCTCCGGTGCCTCATCGCCGGAAGCGGCGGCGGCGGCGGAAGCGGCGGGGTCGTCCGCGACACCGGCATCCGGCTGGTCGATGTCGATCACCACGGCCGAGCGCTGCTTGCCCTTGAGCACGAGAAAGTCCTTGCCCCCGTGGAACTTCCACGTGCCGACGGCGAGCGTCAGCGGGATGCTGTTGCCCGGCGCGCGCACCCCGCGAATCCAGATCCACGGGTCGGCGGTGATGGCCACCGAGCGGATGTTGTCTCGCGGCACCACGAGGTCGTCGCGTCGCAGCGCGAGCACCTTCTCCGCACGGGTGAGGCGGATCTCGAGGCGATCGCGGTACACGTGAAAGTCGGCCATGCCCCTAGTCTGCCGGGTCGCGTTGACCCGGTCCGGTATGTGCTGGCAGCGACGCGAGACGTTACAGAACTGACGCCTCGAAGGGCACGGGGCTCTCTCACGGGTGGACGTCACTGAGGCGGAGCCGCAACGGTTCAGCGCCAAGGCCTCGACGAAATCCGGCCCGTGTTACAAGATGTGGGTCCTCGGCCGCCAACGTCGCCGGATCTGAGACATGCGGTTGCCGGCATGTCACAGAAGTTGCGGGTTGCCCGCAGGGAACCCTCATGTTCCGTGACACGGATGCCATCCTCGTGAAGCTCCGGCACACGGTGGTCGCGCGCCATAGGCTTCGGGACGTGGATATGAGGTTGCGTGCCGGCCTCGACAGCGACATCGAGTGGCTTGTGGAGTTGCGCGCCGAGGTGCTGCGCGAGGATCTGGAGCGCCTCGGCGCCTACGACGCGGTGCGCGTGCGCCAGCGGATGCGTGACGCATTCGTCCCGGCGAACACGCAGGTGATCGTCGTGGACGGTGCGGATGCCGGCTCGATCACGGTGCGCGCCGAAGACGACGTGCAGTGGATCGAGCACTTCTACCTGACGCCTTCAGCCCAGGGCAAAGGGCTTGGAACCGTCGTTCTACGCACTGTTCTGGCCTCCGATGATCCGCGGCCCTTCCGGCTGAACGTCTTGCAGGGAAGCCCCGCCCGTCGGCTCTACGAGCGCCACGGCTTCACTGTCGACACCGAGGACGCGGTCGATGTGTTCATGACGCGATCGCACGTTGCAAGGGATCAGGGCGCCCGTAAGACTCGCTAGCCAGTTCCGGCAAGCTGCCCTGCGACAAAGTTTCCATGACACTGAACATTCGGACGCTTCTGAACTAGTCGTTTCGACATACCCCTACCAGTCGTTTGGACCTACTCGTACCAAGTGTTTGGACGCATGTCCGCGCGGCTCATCCGGCGCGCACCGACATCCACCCTGCCGCCGCATAGCCCGCATCACGTAGGGTGAATCCGTGGTAGCCGCCCGTCGAACGCCGGGGTCGCAGACTTCACTCCGTGAAGCCAATCGCGGCCGCATCGTCGACGCCGTCAAGAAGTACGGAGGGCTCAGCCAGATCGAGCTCTCCGGACTCACCGGGCTCTCCCCCGCGACGGTCTCCAACATCGTCAAGGAGCTCAGCGGCGCGGGCGTGCTGAACACCGCGCCTGGCACACGCAGCGGTCGACGCGCGCAGCACGTCACACTGGCGCACGCCCTCGGGCTCGTCGCCGGCGTGCACTTCTCCACGCGCCACCTGCGCATCTCCATCTCCGATGTCGCGTACACGACCGTCGCCGAGTCGCACATGCCGCTCGCCAAAGACCATCGCGCCGACAACGAGCTCGACCGCGTCATGCTGCTGCTGGCCGACCTGCTCGACTCGGCCGGCGCAGGCATGCTCGACCTGCTCGCCGTCGGTGTGGCGCTGCCCGCACCGATCGACAAGCGCACCGGGCGCATCGCGCGGCGGGGCATCCTGCGCGGATGGGACGGCGTCGAGGTCGCCGACGTGCTGCAGCAACGGCTCAAGCGACCGGTGTTCGTCGACACGGATGCCAACGCCGCCGCACTGGGAGAGCTGCGGCTGGGTGCCGCCCGCGGCAAGGAAGACGTCGTCTTCATCGACGTGGGCGACCGCATCGGCGCGGGGCTCGTGCTCGGCGGGCGCGTCTACTCCGGTCACGGCGGCATGGCGGGCGATCTCGGGCACACGGTCATCCAGGAAGACGGCCCGGTGTGCGAGTGCGGCAACCGTGGATGCGTTCAAGCCATCGCCGGAGGCGACGCCTTGATCCAGAGGCTGCAGACCGGTGCCCGCGGCATCAAGCTCCAAGACGTGATCGTGCGGGCCATGTCGGGCGACGCGGATGCCATCCGCGCGATCGCCGACGCCGGCACCGCCATCGGGGTGGCCACCGCGAATCTGTGCAATCTGCTCGATCCGGAACGTGTCGTCGTCGGCGGCGAGCTCGGCCGGTCGGGCGAGCTGCTGCTGGGGCCCATGCGCCGCGAGGTCGAACGCGCCGTGCTGGCCGGCACCACGTTGGCACCTGAGATCGTGCAGGGTCAGCTCGGCGCAGGCGCGGCGGCGATGGGCGCTGTCGCGATGGCGGTCGACCGTGTCTCCATACAGCCCGAAGATTCCACGCCCATGGAGGACGCCGGGGAATGAAGGCGATCCGCGCGGGTTCGCTGCTCGCGGTCGCCGCCTGCGTATTCGCCCTCGTCGGGTGTTCCAACGCGGTGGCGCCCGGGGATACGTCGCATGCCGCCGTCGATCCGGCGCACGCGACGATCGGCTTGCTGCTGCCCGACTCCACGAACACGCGCTACGAGTCGGCCGACCGGCCGGCGTTCGAGGCGCGCATCCACGAGAAGTGCCCCGGCTGCAGCGTCGCGTACCAGAACGCGTCCGCCGACGCGGCTCGCCAGCAGCAGCAGGCCGAGTCGATGCTCGCGCAGGGGGTCGCCGTTCTGGTGCTGGATGCCGTCGACGGCGAGGCTGCGGCATCCATCGTCAACGAGGCTGTCGCCAAGGGTGTGCCGGTCATCGCCTACGACCGCATCATCGACAGCCCCGACCTGTCGTTCTTCGTCTCCGCCGACAACGAGCGGGTCGGCGTGCTCCAGGCGCAGTCGCTCGTGGACCGGCTGCACGAACTGAAGGTGCCGGCCGGATCGGGAATCCTCATGGTCGACGGAGCACCGACGGACAACAACGCCGGCGCCTACAAGGACGGCGCGCACTCGGTGCTCGACTCGTCGGGCTACACCGTGCTGGCCGAGTACGAGACCCCGGACTGGGCCGGATCGGAAGCGCAGACCTGGGTCGCCGGCCAGATCACCCAGTTCGGATCCCGCATCTCCGGCGTGTACGCGGCGAACGACGGCCTCGCCCAGGGCGCCATCGCGGCGCTGCAGGCGGCAGGCGTGGAACCGGTTCCACCTACCACTGGTCAGGATGCCGAGGTGGCCGCCGTGCAGCGCATCATCGCCGGAACGCAGTACATGACCGTATACAAACCGATCAGAGAGCAGGCGCGGATCGCGGCGGATGCCGCACTCACGATCGTGCGCGGCGGGCATCCTGAGGGCACGGCCACCACGAAGGTGTCGGGCAAGACTGTGCCGACCGTGACGCTCAAGCCGGTCACCGTGACGGTGCAGAACGTGAAGAAGGTCGTGATCGACAGCGGATTCCACACCGTCGCCGAGATCTGCACGCCCGCGTACGAAACCTATTGCAAGGAGCACGGCATCTCATGAGTGTGGGAGACGCTGCCCCGAGTGCTGACGCAGCCGGCCCGGCCGACGTGCTCGAACCCGTCGTCAGCATGCGCGGCGTCAGCAAGTCGTTCGGGCACATCCAAGCGCTGCGCAACGTGGACCTCGACCTCTACGGCGGCGAAGTCGTCGCGCTCGTTGGCGACAACGGCGCCGGCAAGTCGACGCTGGTGAAGATCCTGGCGGGAGTGCACCCGCCGGACGCCGGCACCATCGCCTACGAGGGGCGGCACGTCACCATCCCGTCGCCCGCGGCATCCCGCGAGCTCGGGATCGCCACCGTGTTCCAGGACCTCGCCCTCTGCGACAACCTCGACGTGGTCGCGAACCTCTTCCTCGGGCAGGAGCTCGGCAACGGGCCGCTCGACGAGGAGGCCATGGAACAGCGGTCATGGGAGCTGCTCCGTCAGCTCTCGGCGCGCATTCCCTCGGTGCGGATGCCCGTGGCCACGCTCTCCGGTGGCCAACGTCAGACCGTGGCCATCGCGCGCTCGCTGATCGGGGAGCCGAGCGTGGTCATGCTCGACGAACCGACCGCCGCGCTCGGCGTCGCCCAGACCGCCGAGGTGCTCAACCTCATCGAACTGCTGCGCGATCGCGGGCACTGCGTCGTGCTGATCAGCCACAACATGGCCGACGTACAGGCCGTCGCAGACCGGGTGATCGTGCTGCGCCTGGGGCGCGTGAACGGCCGGTTCCGGGCGCCCGACCTCAGCTACGAAGACATCATCGCGTCGATCACCGGCGTGCTGAACCTCGAGGAGGGCACGCCGGAGGACGACCCGCTCGACCGCTTCGGTCACCGGCCCGGGCCGACCGGTTCCGGTGGCGCACGGTCGGGCGATGCGCGGTCGGGCGGCGATCCCATCGGGGGCCCGTTCGGCGGCGCCTTCGGCGGTGCAGGTTCGGGCGGCGGCCCTCTCGACGGCCCCTTGGGCGGGCGCGACGACGGCAGAGGTGCCCGATGAACGCGGTCGATCGCGCAGCGGCCGCGCGCGGGTCGGCCCGAGACCGCACGGAGCCGAGTGGCGCCTACACTCTGCGCGACGTGGCATCCGGATTCGCGGCGCGGCTGCGCGACGGTGAACTCGGCTCGCTGCCCGTCGTGCTCGGCCTGATCGTCATAGCCGTGCTGTTCGAAGCGCTCAATCCGCGGTTCCTCGCACCAGGCAACCTCGTGAACCTCACGCTGCAGGCGACGCCGCTCGGGGTCATCGCGCTGGGAACCGTCGTCGTTCTGCTTGTCGCGCAGATCGACCTCTCGGTCGGATCGGTCAGCGGCCTGGCGAGCGCCGTGGTCGGCGTGTGCGCCATGCGGCTGCAGTGGCCCATGTTCATCGGAGTCGTCGCCGCCATCGCGGCTGGTGCGGCGATCGGGGCGTTCTACGGCTTTCTGCTCACCCGGTTCGGGGTGCCGAGCTTTCTGATCACGATCGCCGGTCTGCTCTCGTTCCTCGGCGTTCAGCTGGCGCTGCTTGGGCCGAACGGATCCATCAACATCCCGTTCACCGACCCGCTGGTGCAGTTCGCGAACACGTGGTTCCTGCCGCCGTGGGTGGCGTACATCATCGTCGGCATCGCCGCACTGGCCGTGCTCGGCACCGGGCTGGCGCGCAGGCGCAGACGGATGCTCGCACAACTGCCGGCGGAGCATCCGTCGGTCACGATCCTGAAGGCCGCAGCCCTGCTGGTCGCCCTCTGCATCGTCGTCTGGTACCTCTCGCTCGATCGCGGCACCGCGATCATGCCCGTGCTGTTCCTGCTGCTGGTCGTGGTCTTCTCTTACCTGCTGCGGCGCACGCGCTGGGGCCGCTCGGTCTTCGCGGTCGGCGGAAACGTGGATGCGGCGCGCCGGGCCGGACTGCCCGTCACCCGCACCCTGGTCACGGCCTTCATGATCTGCTCGGCCTTGGCGGCGCTGGGCGGAGTGCTCTCAGCTGCGCGGCTCGGGTCGGCGACGACGCTCACGGGCTCCGCCGACACGAACCTCAACGCCATCGCCGCGGCCATCATCGGTGGCACCAGCCTGTTCGGCGGCAGGGGCAGCGCGTGGTCCGCCGTGCTCGGCGTACTGGTGATCTCCGTGATCTCCAGCGGGCTGACGCTGCTGAACCTCGACGCGTCCGTGCGGTACATCATCACCGGCGCCGTGCTGCTGCTGGCCGTCATCGTGGATTCACTTTCCAGACGCTCTCGCGCGAGCCACGGGCGCGCGTAGGCGGCACCGCCCCGCCGTCCATGCGGAGGCCCAGTGTCCCGGCGGGGCCCGGCGTCCCGGCGGGGCCCGGCGTCCCGGCGGGGCCCGGCGTCCCGGCGAACGTCCAACGTCTCGGCGGAAGGCCGAGCCCAGCGAGACTGCACACCCACGCCGAAACAGCGGGGCTTACCCGACGTCTCGGGGTGGCTGTGCAGTCTCGTGGGTGGATGTGCGGTCTCGGGGTGGCCGTCCAGTCCCGCGGATGGCCGTGCGGTCTCGCAAGAGGTTCTGCCACTCGTCGACGGGTGGAGCCATTACCACCTTGCGCTCGATTCTCGAGGCTCCGCCCACCAGATTCCGGATGCCTGGATCGCGGCGATCGCGGCGGCACACGCGTGCCCGTTCCCACACTCGGCGGCGACTTCCGTCGAATCGACTGCGTCGGGTCGCAGCGCGGTTGGGAAGCCGCGGCGCTATCCGATGATTTCGACCGGTCCGGTGACCGTCACGTGAGTCGGGCAGTCGGCGGATGATCCGGGGATCTGGAACGTCAGCGTGATCGTCCCACCCGAGGCCAGGTCGTCGTTGTACGCCGAGGCCGCGACAGCGAGAGCCACGCCAGCACCGTCCGCACTCGCGGTGAAGGTCACAGGACCGTCGAAGACGGTCGCGCCCCTGACGACCAAGACGACGTGACCGTTGTAAGTCGTGCCGCCCGCCAACGCCGCGCGGAGCGCACTGTCGGTGACGACACCGTCGACCACGACGCCGCCGTCACCCTCGTTGGGCGACCAGCGCTGGACCGTGTCGTTCAACTCGGCGGGTGTGCACGTGGGCGTAGGAACGCTCGTCGGTGTGGGAGTCGTGGTCGGCGTCGGCGTCTGGGTCGGTGTCTGCACGGGAGCGGCGGCCTGTCCGCACTGGTTGCCCACGGGGTCTGCGTGAGCGGGCGCTGATGGCATGCCGCCGAGCATCAGTGCGCCGAACAGAACGAGAGTCAGCGTCGTCGTACCGGCCGCGCTCTTCTTCTTGCGACGTGCCGCGAGGTAGAGGGCCGCACCGGCGAGAACCACAACCACGGCGACGACGATCAGCGGTACCGACACGGTGGATCCGGTGTCTGCCAGGCACGGGTTCATGGACTGCTCCTGCTCGATTCCTGCTCGATTCGCGCCGCAGAAGCGGACGCCCCACAGTAGCGAGAGAACGAGTGGACAGCATCCACCCCGTTCGGGGGCGCGACCTGACAGCGCTCAGGGTGCGCGCGCATCCGCTCCCGGGTGGTCGAAGACGTCCGGCTCTGCCGTCGAACCGCCCGCGCCGCCGCCGCAGCAGCACCCGTCACCGCGGCAGCCCCCGACGCCACGACAGCACCCGCCACCGCGATGTGGAGCATCCGCGGGCAAGCACGGCTGACACTGCTCGATCTCGACGCCTCGGTGCGTCACATCATCACAGGCGCCGCGCTGCTGCTCGCCGTCATCGTGGATTCACTTCCCAGACGCTCACGCACGAGTCACGGCCGCATGGGTCGCGCTTCCCAGCCGCCCTGGCGAAGGTTCAAGGTCCCGATGGCGCGCAGCGTCCGCGGCGAAGGCTCGGTGTCTCGCCGGGACGCCCAGCGTCCCGGCGAAGGCCCAGCGTCCCGGCGAAGGCCCAGGTCGGCGAGACTGCACAGCCACTCCGAAACAGTGGGGTTTACCCCACGTCTCGGGGTGGCTGTGCAGTCTCGAGCACGGTTCCGCCACTCGTCGACGAGTGGAGCGTCCCCGCCTTGCGGCGGGCGGAGGTCGGGCAGGCAGGTGCACGGCGGGCGGGCGAACGCACGGAGGGCAGCCGGCTCACGGCGGGCGGGCGGGCGCTGCACGGCGGGCGGGCGGACGCACGGCGGGTTGCGGGCAGGCGGACGGACGGCCGCGGGCAGGAGCCCGTCCGACGGACGGCGGGCGGGCGGACGCACGGCGGGCGACGGGGCCCACGGCAGGCAGGAGGGCGGGCAGGCGCACGACGCACGGCAGGCAGGCGCGGACGCACGGTGGGCGGAGGTCGGGCGGGCGGGCCTGCGGACGAACCGCGGACGAGCGAACGAGCGAACCGCGGGCGAACGCGAGCGGACGGACGCACCGCGGACCGCGGCACGCCGCTTCAGCAGTCGACGAAGTCGGTTACTGAATTTCTCGATTGTGTTCAACATCTGAACGCAGTTGTGTTAGCGTGGCGTTTCGTTGCCGCACCCGAGGCAACACACGCGGCCCGGGCGGCCGCAGCACCACGGGACGAGGGCGTTCGAACCCACACGTGAAGAGCCTTGAGCAGCTCGAACGACGGATGCCTCGCCCCGCACAGCGAGAGGATCATCCGTGGCGAACGCCCCCCTTCTGGAAATGCGCGAGATCACCAAGCGCTTCCCCGGCGTGATCGCACTCTCCGACGTGTCGATGACCGTGGCACGCGGCGAGATCCACGCGATCTGCGGCGAGAACGGCGCGGGAAAGTCGACCCTGATGAAGGTCTTGTCGGGCGTCTACCCCTACGGCACGTACGAGGGTCAGATCGTCTTCGAAGGCGACGAGGTTCGCTTCTCGAACACGAAGCAGAGCGAGAGTGCCGGAATCGCGATCATCCATCAAGAGCTGGCGCTCATTCCCGAGCTCTCGATCACCGAGAACCTGTTCCTCGGCAACGAGATCACCCGGTTCGGCCGCATCGACTGGGTCGCGTCGCAGAAGCGTGCTCGCGAGCTGCTCGACCTCGTCGGGCTTCGCGAAGACCCCGACACGCCCATCAAAACACTCGGCGTCGGCAAGCAGCAGCTCGTGGAGATCGCGAAGGCCCTGCACAAAGACGTCAAGCTGCTCATTCTCGACGAGCCGACCGCGGCCCTCAACGAGAGGGAGTCTCAGCACCTGCTCGACCTGATCCTGGGCTTCAAGAAGTCGGGCATGACGTCGATCATGATCAGCCACAAGCTGAACGAGATCGAGCGGGTCGCCGACTCGATCACGATCATCCGTGACGGCAAGACGATCGAGACCCTGGATGTCGCTGCAGGCGGCGTGGACGAGGACCGCATCATCCGCGGCATGGTCGGGCGCTCTCTGGAGAGCCGTTTCCCGGAGCGCACGCCGAACATCGGCGAGACGTTCTTCGAGGTGCGCAACTGGAGCGTGCAGCACCCCGTGGACCCGGAGCGCCTCGTCTGCAAGAACGAGAGCTTCTTCGTGCGCCGCGGCGAGATCGTCGGGTTCGCAGGGCTCATGGGCGCCGGCCGCACCGAGCTCGCGATGAGCGTGTTCGGGCGTAGCTACGGCACGTACCTCGACGGTGAGATCTACAAGGACGGCCGCCGCATCAAGATCGCGAATGTGCACGACGCCATCCAGCACGGCATGGGCTACGTCAGCGAAGACCGCAAGACGCTCGGCCTGAACCTGCTCGACACCATCAAGCGGGCGACTGTCTCGGCCAGGCTCGACAAGATCTCTCGTGGCGGCGTCGTCGACGACCTGCTCGAGTACAAGGTGGCCGAGGAGTACCGGCAGGCGCTGCGCACCAAGGCGAACTCCGTCGACGAGGGCGTGAGCAAGCTCTCCGGCGGCAACCAGCAGAAGGTCGTGCTGGCCAAGTGGATGTTCACCGACCCCGACCTCCTCATCCTCGACGAGCCCACCCGCGGAATCGACGTGGGCGCCAAGTACGAGATCTACAACATCATCAACCAGCTGGCCGCACAGGGTAAGGGGATCGTGCTGATCTCCTCCGAGCTGCCGGAACTGCTCGGCATGTCGGATCGCATCTACACGATCTTCGAAGGCCAGATCACGAACGTGCTGCCGGCAGGCCAGGCCAATCCCGAATCCCTCATGGTCAGCATGACCTCCACCCGAAAGACCGGACAAGCAGCATGAGCAAGTTCTCCCAAGGCCTGCGCACCCTGACCGGGGGCCGCGGAATCAGCCAGTACAGCATGATCATCGCGCTGGTCGCGATCGTCGTCGTGTTCGAGATCTGGACAGGCGGCTACACGCTCGACCCCACGAACGTGATCAACATGGTGCAGCAGTACTCCTACATCCTGATCCTCGCGATCGGGATGGTCATGCTCATCATCGCCGGCCACATCGATCTCTCCGTCGGCTCGGTCGCCGCGTTCGTCGGCGTGGTCGTCGCGCAGTCGATGGCGATCTGGCACCTGCCCGCGGGCCTCGCGATGCTGCTCGGAATCGTGGTCGGCGCTCTCGTGGGCGCCTGGCAGGGCTTCTGGGTGGCATACGTTCGGGTGCCCGCGTTCATCGTGACGCTGGCCGGCCAGCTGATCTTCCGCGGCGCCAACCAGGTGGTCGGCAACTCGACCGCCGTGCCCACCCCGGCCTCGTACAACTGGATCGGCAACGGATTCCTGCCCGACTTCGGACCGGACTTCGGCTACAGCAATCCCACGCTCATCCTCGGCCTCATCGTCGTCGTGGCGCTGATCTGGAAGGAGCTGCACGACCGGCGCAAGCGCGTCAGGATGGGCGCTCAGACGCAGCCGGTGTGGGTGAGCGTCGTCAAGCTCGTGTTGCTCTGCGGCGTCACCATCTTCGCCACCTACCTGTTCGCCACCGGACGCGTCGGCACGAGCTTCCCGATCGTCGGCATCATCGCCGGGCTGCTCATCCTGCTCTACAGCTTCCTCACCTCCAGCACCGTGTTCGGCCGCCACATCTACGCCGTCGGCGGCAACCCCAGCGCGGCCGTGCTCTCCGGCGTGAAGTCCCGGCGTGTGAACTTCCTGCTCATGATGAACATGTCGGTGCTCGCCGCCGTCGCCGGCATGGTCTTCATCGGCAACGCACAGGCATCCGGACCGTTCGACGGCACCGGCTGGGAGTTGGATGCCATCGCCGCGGTCTTCGTCGGCGGCGCCGCGATCTTCGGCGGTGTCGGCACCGTCGCGGGGTCGATCATCGGCGCGTTCGTCATGGCCTTCCTCTCCAACGGCCTCTCGCTTCTCGGCCTCGACAGCTCGTGGGTGTCGATCATCCGCGGTCTCGTGCTCGTCGCCGCCGTCGCGTTCGACGTCTACAACAAGACGCAGGGCCGCCCGTCGATCATCGGCCTGCTGCTGCGCGGAGTCGGCATCGGCCGCAAGACGAAGTCGACCGTCACCGAAGAGGAGTTGGATGCCCAGCCGCAGGGCATCGACAAGCCCGCCGGCGAGCAGGTCGAGAAGGTCGACACCCTGTCGTAGTCCGCACACCGGCGGCGACCCGTCGGCGCGGGTCGGTCATCCACTCCCCATCCCCACCCGCTGTCCAGAGGCATCGGACGGCTCACGAGAAGGCGCGGCCCACTGGTCGCCCTGCAATCCACAAGAAGAAGGAACAACATGCGCAAGAAACTGCTCATCGGCCTCACGGCCGTGGCCATTGCCGGCCTGGCGCTGACCGGATGCTCGTCACGCGCCAGCTCCGACACGGCCAGCACCACGGTGAAGAAGGGCGACACCATCGGCGTCGCGCTGCCCCAGAAGACCTCGCAGAACTGGGTGCTCGCGAAGGCGTCGTTCGAGAAGGCGCTGAAGGATGCCGGCTTCAAGTCGGACGTTCAGTACTCGTCGAGCGTCGCCGACCAGCAGAACGTGATCCAGTCCATGGTCACCAAGGGCGACAAGGTCATCGTCATCGCCGCACAGGACGGCAGCCAGCTGGGCACGCAGGTCGCTCAGGCGAAGAAGGCCGGCGCGACGGTCATCGCGTGGGACCGCAACATCATGAACACGAAGAACGTCGACTACTACGCGGCCTTCAACAACTACAAGGTCGGCCAGCTGCAGGCTCAGGCGCTGCTTGACGGCATGAAGGCCAAGAAGCCGAACGGTCCCTACAACATCGAGATCTTCGCCGGCGCGAACACCGACGCGAACGCCACCGTGTTCTACAACGGTGCGATGAGCGTGCTCAAGCCGCTGATCGACAAGGGCGAGCTGAAGGTGCCGTCGGGCCAGACGACCTTCCAGCAGGTGCAGACGGACAACTGGGACCCGAAGAACTCCCAGGTGCGTATGACCAACATCATCACCAAGACGTACTCCAACGGCACGGTTCTCGACGGCGTGCTCTCCCCGAACGACACCCTCGGCCGTTCGATCATCACGGCCGCGCAGCAGGCCGGTCTTCCGGTGCCGGTGGTGACCGGTCAGGACTCCGAGACCGCGTCGATCCCGCTCATCATGAAGGGCGTGCAGTACTCGACCATCTACAAGAACACCGACGAGGAGGCGAAGGCGGCGGTCGACCTGATCGACGACCTCGCCAGCGGCAAGAAGAAGCCGGCCGGCGTCGTGTACAACGACAAGACGAACGCGTACAACGGCACGATCACCGTTCCGTACAAGGCGCTCACGCCGATCCTGGTCACCAAGGCGAACGCCGTCACGGCATACGCCAACAACCCGACCCTCGAGCAGCTGGCCACGGCCAACCAGTAGTCTCGCGCGTCACCTCGGGGCCGTCCGCGTTCGCGCGGGCGGCCCTTATGTGTGTGGGGTCGGCCCGCGTGCTCCGGCCCGCGTGCTCCGGATCGGCCCGCGTGCTCCGGATCGGCCCGCGTGTGCGGCGTCGGCCCGCGTCCTCCGGTCGACCCGCGTGCCCCGAGGTGATGAACCGAGGCCGCCCGCGCGGCCCGCCGACACTACAGACAGGTCAGGGAGACCACGATCGCCGCCGACACTACGAAACGGCCGTCGACACTACCAATTCTCCGGCCAGACTACGGTCAACGACCGTAGTGTCAGTGCGAAATCCCTAGTGTCGGCGGAGCATCGCGCTGCTCGCGCCGGGAGCCGCTCTGGCCGGCCGGCTACTCGGGACGGGCAGCTGCTGCGGCGCGGGCGGCCGCGGGGAGGGCGTCGAGCACTCGGTTCAGCGCGGCGTCGTCGTGCGCTGCGGTGACGAACCAGGCCTCGTAGACGCTCGGCGGCAAGGACACGCCCCTCTCGAGCATCGCGTGGAAGAACGGGCCGTAACGGTAGGCATCCTGTGCCTGCACCCCGGCATAGTCGACGGCCGGCGTCTCGCGGAACTGGATGCTGAACAGGTTGCCCGCGCGCGAGACGAAATGCGGAACACCGGATACCGTCAACGCGGCATCCACCGCCGCGGAGATCACTGCGGCAGCCCGGTCGAGGTGCGCGTAGACCTCCGCATCGGCAAGTCGGAGCGTGGCGAGCCCTGCCGCCACCGCGACCGGGTTTCCGGAGAGGGTGCCCGCCTGGTACACCGGGCCGACGGGTGCGAGCCGCTCCATGATCTCGCGCCGAGCGCCGAGTGCTGCCAGGGGCATCCCGCCGCCGATGACCTTGCCGAACGTCACGATGTCGGGCAGGTAGGTCGGCGACACGAGATGGCGCGACCCGTCGTCCTCTTCGCGGATCGTGAACGCGTCGAGCGCCCAGTACCCCGCAGGACCGACGCGGAAGCCGGTGAGCACCTCGTCGAGGATGAGCAGCGCGCCGTGGTCGTGGGCCGTGTCGGCGAGAAACCGGTTGAAGCCAGGAGCGGGTGGAACGACGCCCATGTTGGCCGGGGCCGCCTCGGCGATGATCGCAGCGACGCGGTCGCCGTGCTCTTCGAAAACCTCGCGCACGGCGCCGCGATCGTTGTACGGGATCGCGACGGTCTGCGCCGCGATCGGCGCGGGAACGCCTGCAGACGCGGGCAGGGCGAGGGTCGCGAGACCGCTGCCGGCATCCGCGAGCAGACCGTCAGAGTGGCCGTGGTACAGGCCGGAGAACTTGACGACGAGGTCGCGGCCGGTGAAGCCGCGTGCGAGCCGGATGGCCGTCATCGTCGCCTCGGTGCCCGTCGAGACCAGCCGCAGCTCCTCGATGAGGCGTGTCGTCACGAGCGACCGGCCGGGCAGCAGGTCCGCACCGGGCGTGACCGAGAGCCGGCCGATCACGAGTTCGGCGAGGTCGGACTCGGCCGGGGTCGACGCCCCGAAGCTCAGGCCGCTGGCCGCCGCATTCTGCACGGCCGCCACGACCTCCGGATGCGCGTGCCCGAGAATCGCCGGACCCCACGACGCCACCAGGTCGACGTACTCGCGACCGTCGACGTCTGTCACGTACGGTCCGCGCGCGGCGACCAGAAATCGCGGTGCGCCGCCGACGGAACGGTACGCCCGCACCGGAGAGTTCACCCCGCCGGGAATCACACGCTGGGCGCGTTCGAACTCGCGCTCGTTCGCGTCACCCGCGAATTCCACCGCGTCAGCGCCGCCGGCGACGAAGCTCCCGTCGGCGCGGCTCGCGTCCGCGTGGCTTGCATCGGCGCGGCTCACGTCCGCCCGACTCACGTCCGCGAGGCTCGCATCCGCCCGACTCACGTCCGCCCGGCTCGCATCCGCCCGGCTCGCATCCGCGCGGCTCACGTCCGCCCGACTCACGTCCGCCCCGCTCGCATCCACCCCGCGCGCATCCGCCCGGACCCCGTCGTACCGGTCCGCGTCGGCCGCGCCTACCTCAGCCATCCGGCCACCTCGACCGCCCAGTAGGTCAGCACCGCGTCGGCCCCCGCTCGCCTGATGCTCGTGAGCGTCTCCAGAACGGCACGATCGCGGTCGATCCATCCATTCGAGGCGGCAGCCTCGATCATGGAGTACTCCCCGCTGACCTGATATGCCCACACCGGAATATCACTGCTCTCGGCGACATCGCTGAGCACGTCGAGGTACGACATCGCGGGCTTCACCATGAGGATGTCCGCACCCTCGTCGAGATCGAGCCGCGCCTCGCGCAGACCCTCGCGCCGGTTGGCGGGGTCCTGCTGGTAGCTGCGGCGGTCGCCTTGCAGCTGCGAGTCCACCGCCTCCCGGAACGGGCCGTAGAAGCCCGACGCATACTTCGCCGCGTATGCGAGCACCGCGGTGTCGGCGAAGCCCTCGCCGTCGAGCGCGTCCCGCACCGCGGCGACCTGGCCGTCCATCATGCCGCTGAGGCCCAAGATCTGCGAGCCGGCGTGCGCCTGCGCCAATGCCATGTCGCGATAGCGCTCCAGCGTGGCGTCATTGTCGACGCGGCCCGCGGCATCCAGCACCCCGCAATGGCCATGATCGGTGAACTCGTCGAGGCAGAGGTCGGTCTGCACCACCAGTGCCTCGCCGACCTCGGCGACCACCACACGGGTCGCAGCATTGAGGATGCCGTCGGCATCCGTCCCGCCGCTGCCCACGGCATCCCGCGTCTCCGGCACGCCGAACAGCATGATGCCGCCGATGCCGGCAGTGGCGGCCTCGTTCACCGCACTCTTCAGGCTGTCGAGCGAGTGCTGCACGACGCCCGGCATCGAGACGATGGGCCGAGGCTCGCGAATGCCCTCCCGCACGAAGACCGGCAGGATCAGCTCGGCAGCGTGCAGCCGCGTTTCCGCCGTGAGCCGGCGCATCGCCGGTGTGGCGCGGAGACGGCGGGGGCGAACAGTCGGGTGCAGCACGTCGTTCACCGCTCCAGCCTATGGGCGCGCCCTGTGGGCTCGCCGGGGGCCAGCGGGGCGGCGGGCATGGCCGGTGAGACGCGGGGCGTGGCCCGGCGTCACCGCGGAGCGCGGCCCGGCGGCACCGCGGAGCGCGGCGTCACGGCGGAGCGCGGGGTGCGAGCGCGGGGTGCGGAGCGTGGGGTGCGGAGCGCGGGGATGCGGAGCGCCTGGCGTGGGGTGCGGAGCGCCCGACCCGGAGCGCCCGACCCGGAGCGCGGCCGGGCGCCGCCCGGCGCAGTGCGTGCCGCACCGCGTCGCTACGATCGAAGGCGTGAGTGCGGCGGGATCGTGAGCGAGGCATCCGGCACCGAACCCGATCCCGCGAACGGGCCGAACGGTCGCATCGGTCTTGCGGTCGCGGCGATCAGTCTGGGTACGCTTCTGAATCCGCTGAACTCCTCGATGATCGCTGTGGCGTTGGTCGATCTGCAGAAGACGTTCGTGCTGGGTATTGCAGAGGCAACGTGGGTGATCACCTCGTTCTATCTGGCGTCGGCGGCGGGTCAGCCGTTGATGGGGCGTCTTGGTGACCGGTTCGGGCCGCGTCGGCTTTTCGTGTTCGGCATGTGCGTGGTGATCGTGGTCAGCGCGCTGACACCGTTGGCACCTTCGTTCGCGTGGGTGTGCGTCGGCCGGGTGGGGCTTGCGATCGGCACGGCCACCGCGTTCCCGTCGGCCGTGGCGATGGTGCGACCCCTCAGCACACGATCCGGGGTGTCGACGCCGCGGTTGCTCGGCCGCATCCAGATCGCGAACACCGCAGGTGCTGCGATCGGGCCCGTGCTCGGCGGCCTCCTGGTGACCACACTCGGCTGGCAGGCCATCTTCGCCGTGAACGTTCCGCTGGCCGCTCTCGCCCTGATCGGCACCCGGATGCTTGCACCGGCCGATGCGAAACGCCGCCGGCAACGCGTACGCACCCTGCTCGTGCAGTCCGACATCCCCGGCATCGCACTGTTCATCGGGATGCTCGTCGCACTCCTCGTCTTCCTCCTCGGACTGCAAAAGCCCCTCTGGTGGTTGCTCGCCCTCGCCGTGCTGGCGGGCATCGGATTCGTCGCCCGCGAGTTGACGGCATCCGTACCGTTCATCGACCTGCGCATGCTCGCCGCCAACCGGTCCCTGATGATGGTGTACCTGTGCTTCGCCGTCTTCAACCTCGTGTACTACACGGCGTTCTTCGGTCTTCCGCAGCTGCTGCAGGACCACGGCGGGTACAACGCCGGCATCACCGGACTACTGATGTTCCCCCTGGCCGCCGTGACGATCGGGCTCACCCCGCTCGGTGCACGCTGGATCGAGAAACGCGGGCTCAGGTTCACGCTGATCATCGGCGGGCTCGGCCTCATCGTCGGCACGGCACTGCTCGCCGTCGCGGCGTTCACCCTCACACCTGTCGTCATGCTCCTGATCACGGCGGCGATGGGCGCCCCCTACTGCATCGTCAGCATCGCCATGAACCAGGCACTGTACGCGTCGGCCCGACCCAAGGATGTCGGTGTCGCCGCCGGCATACTCCAAACCTCCCGCTACGTCGGCGCCATCTCAGCCACCACGGTGCTCGGCATCGTGTTCGCCAACGGTTCAGGGCCCCACGCCGGCACAGAATGGATCACCGTCATCGCCATCGCCACCGGCCTCGCCATCGTGCACGCCCTACTACTGGGCTCATGGCACCCACGCGAATACCAAGAACCCGCGAACACGTAGGCGAACGGACCGCACGGGCGGCCCGGTCGCACCGGCGGCTCAGTCGCGGAGGAACCGCTCCATCGCCTGCAGCGTCATCAGGTCGTCGTCGACGCCGCCGCCCTCGTGGCCGTTGTGGGTCCACACGGCGATGTCCTTCTGGGCCGTGTACGCGTTGAAGGCCGCGAACACGGTCGAGGGGGGACAGACGGCATCCATCAAGGCGACGCTCGCCTGAAGAGGGGCGCTGGCCCGCCGTGCGAAGTTCACTCCGTCGAAGTAGGAGACCGTTCGACGCACGCTCTCCCATTCGCACCGATACGACGCGACGTGCTCCCGCAGCTCGGAGTAAGGGCTGGCATCGGTGATGGTCGTGGCACGAGCGATGTCGCAGAGAAAGGGCACCCTCGCGACCACACCGCGCAGCCCCTGCGTGAGGCCGGCGACCGCGAGCGACAGGCCGCCGCCCTGACTGACGCCGAAGACGGCGACACGGTCGGGGTCGATCTGCGGAATGCTGCGGGCGGCATCCACAGCGCGCACCGCGTCGACGATGAGACGACGGAAGTAGTAGGTGTCGCGGTCGCCGACTCCGCGCGTGACGAAGCCGGGCACCTGCCGACCCGACGTGTCCGTGTCGGGCGTGACGCCGCGGGATCCCGACCAGCCCTGCCCGCGAGTGTCCATCTCGAGGTGCGCGTAACCGGCGGATGCCCAGAGCAGGTTCTCGACGGCATCCCCGCGCCCGCGCCCGTAACCGTGGTACTGCACCACGGCCGGCAGTCGCCTCTGGCCGCATCCTGCAGGCACACGCAACCAGGCCCGGATGCGCTGCCCCGCGTAGCCGGAGTACGTCACGTCGTACACATCGACCGTTCGCAGCGGCGAAGCGACCCGTTCTGCCGACACCGCGATGTCGTACGACCGGCTCGCCGCGAGGGTGTCCGCCCAGAACTCGTCGAAGTCGTGCGGATCGGTGACGGCACCGGTGAACGAGCGCAGTTCGCGCTCCGGAAGGTCGACGAACATCACCGTTCCTTCAGCGCGTCGACGAACCACGAGGTGATGGTGGTGGGGTGCGTGATCGCGGTGCCGACGACCACCGAGAAGGCTCCGGCGTCGAGCGCTGCCCGCGCATCCGCAGGGGTGTGGATGCGTCCCTCCGCGATCAGCGGCACCGTCAGCCGCGGCGCGAGTTCGGCGATCAGCTCCAGGTCGGGGCCGTGCGTCTTTGCGCGCTCGCCCGTGTAACCGGCGAGGGTGGTTCCCACGATGTCGGCACCGGAATCCTGCGCGGCGAGCGCGTCGTCGAGGCTTCCGCAGTCGGCCATCACGAGTGCATCGGTCTGCTCGTGCAGAGCCTCGACGGTCTCCGCCAGCGTGCGGCGGTCGGGACGGGCGCGTCGTGTGCCGTCGATCGCGACCACCTGCGACCCGGCAGCCACGACCGCGAGCGCGTCGTCGAGGGTGGGCGTGATGAAGACGTCGTCGCCCGACACCTTGAGCAGTCCGATCATGGGCAGGTGCACCTGAGACGTGATGAGCCGGATGTCGTCGAGGCCCTGGGCGCGGATGCCCACCGCGCCGCCTCGTTCGGCCGCCAGCGCCATGCCGAGCATCGCCTCCGGGGTGCGGAGCGGCTCGCCGGGGTACGCCTGACACGAGACGACGAGCCTGCCGCGCAGCGACTCGACGAGGGCGGGCGGGTGCGGGTTCGTCACTTCAACTCCTGGAACGCGAGGTGGGCCGCGCCGGCCAGCGCGGCGTCGGGGCCGAGCTCCGCCGGCACGATGGGTACGGACGCGAGCGAGGGCATGGCATCCGCGCGGGCTGCGGCGAGCAGCGCGTCCCACCAGAAGTCCCCGGCGCCGCTGAGTCCGCCGGCCACGACGACGACATCGGGGTCGACCGTGTTCACGAGCCCGCCGATCGCCGAACCGAGAGCGGTGGCTGCCACGTGCACCGCCTCCGCCGCGATCGGGTCGGTGTCGACCCTGGCGACGACCGCTCGGGCGTCGCCGACAGACACGTGTCCGCCGGCCCGCTGGTACGCCGCGTGGATCGCCGGACCCGCGGCGATCGCCTCGAGGTGGCCGATGCGGCCGCAGGAGCAGACCAGGCCGGCCGCGGCCGACGCCGGAATGTGCCCCAGGTGACCGCCTGCGCCGTGTGCGCCGAGTGCCGGTGCGCCATCGGTGACGATCGCACCGCCGACCCCGGTTCCGGCTGCGACGACGAGCACAGTGGCTTTGGCACGTCCTGCGCCGTAGACGGCCTCGCCGACCGCGTGCGCGTGCACGTCGTTCACCACGCGCACGGGCAGCCCGAATGCGCCCCGGAACGCGCCGGCGACATCCGCTCCTGCCCATGCCGCCAGCGTGCCCGTCGCGGAGCTCACGCGCCCGTTGCGGTCGATCACTCCGGCCGAGCCGACGCCGATCGCCGCGATCCGGCTCTCGGCGGTGAGCTCGACGGCGAGCCTGAGGGCATCCGACAGGATGCTCTCACTCCCCTCCATCGCGGGCGTCACGACATCGCCGCGCACCTGGAGCCGCCCCTGCTCGTCCACGACGCCCACGGCGATCTTCGTGCCGCCGATGTCGATCGCCAGGGCGAGCGGTCCGGCCATGTCAGGCCACCGGGACGGCGAGACCGGCGCGCTGGAGGTATCCGCCGATCGTCTCGAGCTCCGACTCGTTCAACTGCACCTGCGGGTCGGCGGTGCGGCCGGTCTCGATGACGCCCTGCAGCACCAGGCCGGCCTTGAAGGCGCCGATCGCCGACGAGTTGCCGCCCATCTCCCGGCTGTCGGCGCCGACGTTGACGAAGTCGAAGAGCTCGATGAGGCGCTCCTGCTCGCGCCGCGCCGCCTCCCAGTCGCCCGAGCGGGCGGCACGGTACAGGTTCACGTATCCCGCCGGATCGACATTGCCGAGACCGGGCACCACGCCGTCCACACCGAACCACAGCGCCGTGTCGACCAGAAGCTCGCTGCCGGTGAAGATGCTGAAGTCGTCGAACCGGCCGTCGCCGCGCGCGTCGAGAACCAGGTGACGCAGGCTCGCGTCGTCGCCCGAGGAGTCCTTCACGCCCGCCAGCACGCCCTCCGCCGCCAGCGAGAGCACCAGGTCGCGTCCGAGCTTGGTCTGCACGCAGACCGGAATGTCGTACGCCCACAACGGGGTCGGGCTCGCCTCTTTGATGAGGCGGAAGTGCCGCTCGATCTCCACCGGATGCGTGCGCGTGTAGAACGGCGCGGTCGCCACGATGCCGTCGACGCCGAGCTCGTCTGCCACTCGAACGTGCTCGAGCACGCGCGGTGTCGTGGTGTCGATCACCCCGGCGAGGATCGGCACCCGGCCCGCCACGTGCTCCACGGCCGTCTCCAGCACGAGCCGGCGCTGGTCGTTCGTGAGATACACGACCTCGGAGCTGGAGCCCAGCACGAACAGGCCGTCGACGCCGCCGTCGATCAGGTGATCGAGAAGACGGCGGTACGAGACGACATCCACCTCCCCAGCCCGGGTGAGAGGCGTGCATACCGGGGGGACGACTCCGGTGAGCTTGGGCATGGTGGTTCTCCTTGGTGCCTCGGCGCTGTGCCTCAGGCGTTGATGCATTCGTTGCGGAAACGGGGTGAAAGGTCCGGCGCGCCTCAGGCGTGCAACAGGCTCGGCGCGGCGCCGAGCAGCTTGCGCGTGTACGCGTCGCTGGGATTGTCGAAGATCTGCTCGGCGTCGCCGCGTTCGACGATCACGCCGTCGTTCATGACGCAGATCGTGTCGGAGACGTGCCTGACGGTCTGGATGTCGTGGGAGATGAAGACCATTCCGAGGCCCAGCTCGCGTTTGAGCTTGCCCAGCAGGTTCAAGATCTGTGCTCGCACCGAGACATCCAGTGCGCTCGTCGGCTCATCGGCCACGATGATCTGCGGGTCGAGGGCCAGGGCGCGCGCGATCGCCACACGCTGGCGCTGCCCGCCGGAGATCTGGGCGGGGACGACCGATGCCGAGTTCGGCGGCAGGCCGACGACGTCCAGCAGCTCGTATGCCCGGGTCTCCCGGGAGCGCCGGTTGCCGATGCCGTGCACCTGCATGGGGTCGAGCAAGGTGTTCAGCACCGTCATGCGCGGGTTGAGCGCCGTCGCCGGGTCTTGGAACACGACGCTGACGGCACGACCGAAGTCGGTGCGTGCCCTGCGCCCGCGCACCGGTTTGCCGCGGAAGTGCACCGTGCCGGCGGTCGGCTGCTGCAGGCCGACGATCACCTTCGCCAGAGTCGACTTGCCGCAGCCCGACTCCCCGACGATGCCAACGGTCTGTCCCACGGAGATGTCGAGGTCGACACCGCGCAGGGCGCTCACGCTGCCGTGCTTGAACACGCTTCCGCCGGTACGGGTGCGGTAGGTGACCTGCACATCGCGCAGTTCCACGATCGGCTCGTTCATCGTGCTGCTCCGTTCGCCGGCGCCTTCTGCGCCTCGTCTTCCTCTTCGGCGAGGAGCACCGCTTGCGGCGTCGGGATGATCCGCGCCGCGAAGAGGTGCTCCTCGGAGCCCGGGATGGCGGCGAGCTCCGGCCGGATCGTGGGATCCGCGTTCGGGTCGAGTGAACGCGGTGCGAACCTGTCACCGGCTGGGAAGTCGATGGGCGAGGGCACCGTGCCCGGAATCTGGTGCAACATCTCCGCCTGGTCCTCGATCGAGAGCACCGAGCCCAGCAGACCGCGGGTGTACTCGTGCCGCGGGTCGAGCAGCAGGCTCCTCGTCGGCGCCGTCTCGACCACCTGGCCCGCATACATCACGGTGACCCGGTGGGCGAGGGATGCCACGAGTGCGAGGTCGTGACTGACGAACACCATCGAGAACCCGAGGTCTTCGCGCAACGTGTCGAGCAATTCGACGACCTGCTTCTGCACCGTCACGTCGAGCGCCGTGGTCGGCTCGTCGGCCACCACGAGCTTCGGGTCGCGGGTGAGCGCCATGGCGATCAGCACGCGCTGACGCTGGCCACCGGAGAGCTCATGCGGGTAGCTGCTCAGCGTGCGGGCCGGGTCCAGTCCCACGAGCTCAAGCAGCTCCTCGGCGCTCCGCGTGCCTCCCCGGCTGGTCAGCTGCTTCATCTGCGAACGGATCTTCATCGATGGGTTCAGCGAGCTGAGCGCATCCTGGTAGATCATCGACATCTCGTGCCCGCGCAGCGCGTTGCGCTCCTTCGGCGAGAGCGTCAGCAGGTCCACCCCGTTGAAGAGGATCTGTCCGCTCACGTGGGCGGAGCGGGGCAGCAGCCCCATGATCGCGAGGCTCGTGATCGACTTGCCGCAGCCGGATTCGCCGACCAGCGCCATGGTCTCCCCCGGTCGCACCGAGAAGCTCACGTCGTCGACGATCGGGATGTCGCCGTAGCGCTCCGGGAACCGGATGCTCAGGTTCCGCACCTCGATGACGGGCGACTGGGTTCCGCTGTAGACCTTGCGCGGCGCTCTGGCGAGCTCCACCTCGCGCAGCTTCGCCAGGTGCTCGTCGAGGCTGAGCGCGCGTGTCGGTTCGGCGTCCGTCTCCTCGGCGTGCCCCGCTATCGCCTCTTCGGCCTCCTTGATGAGGGCCGCGGTGCGCTCGGGTGTGACGACCGGCGCGGTCTTGCGCTTCTTGACCCGGCGCAGGGCCGGGTTCGCCATGGAATCCGTCACGCGCTCCGCGATGATGTTGAGGCAGATCACGGTGAGCAGGATGAACAGGCCGGGGAACACGGTCGCCCACCAGCCGCCGGTGAACATCATCGCCCTGCCGTCCTGGATGACATTGCCCCAGCTGGGTGTCGGCGGGCGGATGCCGGCGCCGACGAACGACAGGCTCGCCTCGAAGACGATGGCGTCGGCGACAAGCAGTGTGGAGAACACGAGCACGGGGGCCGCGCAGTTGACGATGACGTGCTTGGAGACGATCCACCAGGTGCGGGCGCCGATGACCTTCTCGAAGGCGACGTAGTCCTCGCTGTACTGCTCGAGCACGTTCGCCCGCACCACGCGGGCCACCATCGGCATGTAGACGAATCCGATGGCGATGATCAGCGACGGGATGCTGCCGCCGAAGATGGTGACGAACAGCGCGGCCAGTGCGATGCCGGGGAACGCCATGATGATGTCGAGGATGCGCATGATCACGCCACCGCCCCACTTGGGCAGCGTGGCGGCGGCAGCGCCGATGACGGCGCCGGCGACCAGGGAGATCGCGGCGGCGCCGAGCCCGATCGAGAGGGAGATGCGCCCGCCGTAGAGGATGCGGGAGAAGATGTCGCGCCCCTGCAGGTCCTGGCCGAACCAGTGCTGAAGGCTGGGAGCGGCGGACGCCGTGCCGTGCTGCAGCTGTTCGGTCGCAAGCGGGTTCTGGGCGATCAGCGGAGCGAAGATGCAGGCCAGGGCGAGCAGCACGATGAATCCCAGGGAGATCCATCCCGACAGGCTCATTCCCCTCAAGCGCAGCCCGGGCTTGCTGAGGCGTTCTGTGGTCTTCTTACGGAGGATCATCATGCGGCAGCGCTCCTCAAGCGCGGGTTCACAGCGAGGTAGAGGATGTCGACGATCATGTTGACGACGACGAATCCGATGGCGATGACGATGACGACGCCCTGCACCACGAACGGATCGGAGTTGATGACGGAGTTGATCATGGTCTGTCCCATGCCGGGAAGCGCGAACGTGGTCTCGATGATGACCGCGCCCCCGATCAGGTAGCCGATCTGCAGGCCGAGCACGGTGAGCGGATTGATCAGTGCGTTGCGCAGCACATTGCGTCCGATGACGACGATGCGGGGGAGTCCGTTGCCCATCGCCGTTCGCACGTAGTCGCGGTCGAGTTCCTCGACCATCGACGTGCGCACGATGCGGGCCAGCGCGCCGGCGATCGGCAACGCGAGCGAGACCATCGGCAGCACCATGTAGAGGAAGAACTGCCCAAGGTTCTCCTGCGGATTCACGTATCCGCTCGGCGGGAAGATCTTGACGTCGACCGAGAACCACTGCACGAGCAGCAGGGCGACCCAGAACGACGGTGCCGCGACGAACGCCAGCGTGGCGAAGCGGATCACCTTGTCCGGCCAGCGGTCGCGGAAGAGGGCTCCCGTGATGCCCAGGAGAAGTGCGAGTACGACGGCGACCAGGATGCCCAGGCCGGTCAGCTGCAGCGTCAGCGGCAGCGCGGTGCCGATGATCTGGGTGACCGGCTGGTGGTTGAGCAGGCTGTAGCCGAGGTTGCCGCGGAAGATGTTCGCGACGAAGAAGAAGTACTGGACGATCAGCGGCTGGTCGAGCCCGTTCGCATGCCGGAACTGCTGAATCTGCGCCTGCGTGGGATTCCCGCCCTGGCCGGCGAGCGCGGCGATGGCCGGATCCGCTCCGGAGAACTTCATGACGATGAAGACGAAGAGGATGACGCCGAGTAGCAGCGGGATCAGCAGCAGGATGCGCTGAATGATCAGTCTGACGAAGAGTGCCACGGAGAACTCCGATGTTGCAGTGGTGGAGATGAGCGGGAGGGCGACGAGGCGGAGCCGCCGCCCTCCCGCCGCGGATCAGGAGGTGAGCTTCGCCTGACGGAGGTCGATGCCCGGAATCGGCAGGGCCGGCACGCCGGTCACCTTGTTGGGGTACCAGGCGGTGAGCATGTCGACGAACACCACCGGATAGATCACTGCGTTCTTCGCGATGGTGTCGAGGTTCGCCTGGATCATCGAGTTGCGCTTGGTCTCATCCGGCTGCTGCGCGGCCTTGTCCATGGCGGCGAACAGCGCCGTGGCCGCCGACGACGTGTCCCACTTCGTGTACTTCATCCAGAGACCGCCCTTGGTGTAGTTGTACCGCATCAGGAGGTCGGGGTCGGTGCCGAACTGCTCGGGGTTCGAGCTCGCGATGACGACCTGGTACGAAGCATCCTGGTCCATCTTCGTGAACAGCGCGGCGGTCGCCTGGGGCTCCTGAGTCACCGTGAACCCGAGCGCCTCCCAGCCTTCCTGGATGACGTTCAGCGAGTTGACCACATACGACGTGTTCGTCGCCAGGATGGTGATCTTCAAGCTGGTGTCGACTCCGGCTTCCTTGAGCAGCTGCTTCGCCTTCGACAGGTTGTGCGTGTAGACGGTGCTGGCGGGCTTGAACCCGGATGCCTTCGGCAGGAAGCTCTGCGGCTGATCGCCGTAGCCGCTCAGTCCCACCTTGATGAGCTTGTCGACGTCGATCGCGTAGAACAGCGCCTGCCGCACGCGCTCGTCGTCGAACGGCTTCTGCGCGGTGTTGAACATCATGAACACGTTGTCCATGCCCTTGGCCTCGCCGACCTTCATGCCGGCGCCGGTGAGCGATGAGACATTCGTGGTCGGCACGTTGTCGGTGACGATTGCGGCACCACTGAGCACCTTGGCGACCAGGGCGTTCGGGTCGGTGATCGAGAACCAGGTCATGGTCTGGAAGTTCGGCTTGAGCGAGCCGTTGTAGTCGGTGAACGCTTCGAACGCGGTGCTCGTGCCGAGGTTGTTCTGCGACACCTTGTAGGGGCCGCTGCCGATGATCTGGCCGGTGCCGGTGGCAACGGCCGCCCAGTTCGTGTAGGCGTGCTTCGGCACGATCTTGACCATCTCGAGACGCTGCACGCCGAGCGGGAACGGGTAGTTCAGGTGCAGCGAGACGGTGGAGGCGTCCACCTTCTTCACCGAGTCCAGCCATCCGGTGAAGAACTCGTTCAGGAGCACGGTCGGGTCGAGAATGCGCTCGAAGCTGTAGACGACGTCGTCTGCGGTGACCGGGGTGCCGTCGTGGAACTTCGCACCCTTGCGGAGGCTGAACTTCCAGGTGGTGGCCCCGGGGTTCGTGGGCAGCGCGGTGCCCAGCGCCGGACTTGCCTTGCCTGTCACGAGGTCGGTGGTGACCAGTCCCTCGTAGATGTGCCGGTTCGCGGCCATGACGAAAGCCGACGCGGTCTGCGACGGGTCCCAGCTCTGGTTGTTGCCGTAGCCGACCACGGCGTTGATGGCGCCGTTCGGCCCCGAGTAGCCGGCTCCCGAAGAGGTGGCCTTCGCGCTCGAGCCCGTCGTCGAGGCCGGGCCGGTGCAGGCTGCCAGCGTGGCGCCGATGGTGGCTGCCGCCGCTGCTGCGCCTGACCACCGCAGCAGGGTGCGTCGTGTGAACTCTCTAGACTCGGACGGTCCGAAAGGCTTCGACATCTGTCTTCTCCTTGCTCGTCTTTGAACTTCGGCGACGACGTGATCGCGACGCCTGGGGCACTGTTGGTTGAGGGATGTCGGTTGTCGGACAACCGATGTCGTGTTACTTTAGTGCCACCCTTCCGATTCGTCAATTGCGAACGGCTGCGGCGAAGAAGACGGGAAAGAGGGGTACCGATGGCCAAGCCGGTTTCGCTTGCGAGAACCAGTCTCGTGACCGAAGTTCAAGATGCGATCAAGGACCTCATCTACGAACGGCACCTCAAGCCGGGCGACCCGCTGCCGACCGAGCACGAGCTGGCCGAGACGCTCGGCGTGAGCCGCAACTCGCTGCGCGAAGCCCTCAAGGTGCTCGAGGCGACCGGTGTCGTCGTCATCCGGCGAGGCTACGGGATGGCCGTGGGCGAGATGAGCCTGAAGGCACTGATCGCAGAGCTCGTCTTTCACGCGCGGCTGTCCGTTCAAGAGGGCACCAAGGAGCTGCGCGACCTGATGGATCTGCGAGCAGCGCTCGAGGGCGCCCTCATCGTGCGTGCGATGGAAGCGATGAATGAGGACGACCTCGATCGCATCGACGCCGCAGTCGTCGCCATGGAGCGTGCAGCGGGCGAGGGCCGGTTCTCCCCTCCCGACGACCGCGTGTTCCACGAACTGCTCTACCGCCCGCTCGACAACCCCTTCATCTCGCAACTCTTGGCCGCATTCTGGGACGTCTTCGACCTGCTGCAGGATCACCTGCCCTCCAGCGCTCAGACCCCAGCAGAGATCGCGGCGCAGCACCGGGAGATCCACGACGCGCTCGTCCGTCGGAATGCCGAGGCCGCGACGGCTGCGCTGCAGGCGCATTTCCACGGCATCGCGCAGCGACTCGACCTGGATTCGGAAGTCGCCGCGCCGGTCGCCTGAGCAGCTTCTCGAGGTCGGGCCGCCCACGAGGTGGAGCCGCCCACGAGGTGGAGCCGCTCACGGCGTGGGCGCTTACGCCTTCCCGCGGTTGCGGCGCCGTACAGGGCGCGGTGCCTTGCCTCCGACGAACGAGCGGCTCGCGTCCACGACGAAACCGCCCTGCCGCAGTGCCTGCCGACCCACGAGCATCCTGAAGCCCATCTCGTCGCGGTTCGTCAGCGTCGTCTCCGCCCGAACACGGTGCCCGCACAGCTCGAGCTCGACAAGCACGACGTAGCGGTGCTCCACGTGCCCCGACGAACTGCGCACCAGCCGGCGGTCGTAGATCGGGCACTCGACGACCACGGCGTCTCGGTCGGAGTCCTGCCACGGGCGAACATGGAACCGCACGCGAGCCCCGTCGTCGAGTTCTTCGATGTCGAACGCGTGCAGCGCCGAACTGCGGGCGCCGGTGTCGAGTTTCGCCTTGACCCACGGCACTTCGATGGCGGGCAGGGCAACCCACTCGCGCCACCCCACGACGGTGCTTGAATGGATAGTCTCGCCCATCCCCCCATCTTTTCAGGAGCCCACGTTGAAGTTGGCCATTCTGTCGCGGGCGCCGCAGTCGTACTCCACCCAGCGTCTCCGCACCGCCGCCGCAGACCGTGGCCACCGCGTGAAGGTGCTCGACACGCTGCGGTTCTCGATCGACCTCTCCGGCGACGAGCCCGACCTGCAGTACCGCGGCAAGCTGCTGTCGGACTACGACGCGATCCTCCCTCGTATCGGCAGTTCCATCAGCTACTTCGGCACGGCCGTCGTGCGGCAGTTCGAGCAGATGGATGTCTACACGCCGAACACCGCGAACGGCATCACCAACTCGCGCGACAAGCTGCGTGCCAACCAGATCCTCTCCCGTCACAACATCGGCATGCCGGCGACCGCGTTCGTGCACAGCAGGGCTGACGTGCGCACCGCGATCGAGTCGGTCGGCGGAGCCCCTGTGGTGATCAAACTCCTGGAGGGCACGCAGGGCATCGGCGTCATCCTCGCGCCGGAGGCCAAGATCGCCGAAGCGATCATCGAGACCCTGCACTCGACGAAGCAGAACGTGCTGGTGCAGTCGTTCATCGCCGAGAGCAGAGGTCGGGATGTTCGTGCGCTGGTCGTCGGAGACCGGGTCGTGGCCGCGATGCGGCGGGTGGCCAGCGGCGACGAGTTCCGCTCCAACGTGCATCGCGGAGGCTCCGTGCAGCGCATCGACCTGCCGTCGGAATACGAGCAGGCCGCGGTGCGCTCCGCGCAGATCATGGGCCTGCGCGTCGCCGGTGTGGACATATTGGAGGGCGACGCCGGACCGCTCGTGATGGAGGTCAACTCCTCACCCGGGCTGCAGGGGATCGAGACCGCGACCGGACTCGACGTGGCCGGCGCGATCGTCGACTACATCGACAACCAGGTCGCGTTTCCCGAGATCGATGTGCGTCAGCGGCTGACCGTCTCGACCGGATACGGCGTGGCCGAACTCGCGGTCGGAGCGGATGCCGACGTCGTCGGCAAGCGGCTGCGCGATTCCGGGCTCGACGAGCGCGACATCACCGTGCTCACACTGCACCGCGGCGCCACGGTCATCCCGAATCCGCGCGGCAACACGGAGCTCGAGGCGGGCGACCGGCTGCTCTGCTTCGGCAAGCTCGAGGAGATGCGGTCGATGATCCCCGCACGCAGGCGGCGTCGCACGAAGGTGCGCAAGCTCCCGAAGGACGCGCTGCAACTGGAAGGGTGAGCTGCCGGCTCTGCGTCACGCGTGCGGCACGTGATCGCTCAAGCGTAGAGAGGCATCAGCTTCGCCTGCTCCACGAGCCAGGCACTGAACGCCCATGGCGTGCCGCGCAGTGCTGCACCCAGCTCGTCGGGTGCGACCGCCGCCGTCTCGGCGACCTCGGCCGGGTTGACCGCGGGCTCGCCCACCGCCCGCGCCACATAAACGGGACAGATCTCGCACTCGACCACCCCATTGGCGTCGACGGCCCGATAGCGGAAGTCGGGCAGCACCAGCTCGAGGTCGACCAGACGGATGCCCAGCTCATCTCGCGCGTGCCGGCTCACGGCATCCGCGACCTCTTCGTCCGGAGCGGGGTGCCCGCAGAACGCGTTCGTCCACACGCCGGGGAACGTGAGCTTCGACAGGGCGCGGCGCGTCACGAGCACGTGCCCGTCGTCGAGCAGCACATGACACGAGAAGCCGAGGTGCAGCGGGGTATCGGGTCCGTGAACGGAGGCCTTCTCGGCGGATCCAGTGCGGTTGCCACGGTCGTCGAGCAGCACGACGCGGGTGGAATCGACGGTCACAGGGTCGAGTCTGCCAGTACCGGAAGCGCCGTCGAGCACCCCGGTGCTTCGACCTCCCAGCAGCGTCACGGACAGACCCGCCGCGCGGCGGACTGCGCGACCACGTCGACGAGCGATTCGGCGGAGCGATCCGGCGCGACGACATCCACACGCAGGCCGAAGCCCCGGGCATCCCGAGCGGTGCGCGGCCCGATCGCGGCGACCAGCGTGGCCTCCGGCACGGGGCCGAGTTGCTGCTGCACCTGTTCGGCGACGCTGCCCGAGGTGATCAGGATGGCCGTGATGCGGCCGGATGCCACGTCTGCGACGACCTGCTCCGGCACGGGAATGCCCACTGTGCGGTAGGCGACCACCGATTGCACCTGATGCCCCATGGCGGTGAGCCCGTCGGTGAGCGTGGTCTTCGCGATCTCGCTGCGCAGCGTGAGCACCCGCAGCGGAACCACGCCTCGCGTGACGGCCGGCCACTCCTCGAGCATGCCGGCGGCCGAGCTGTCGTCGTCGGGCACGAAGTCCGCTCGGTAGCCTGCGGCGAGCAGCGCGGCTGCGGTGGTCTCACCCACCGCTGCGATCCGCGTGCTCTGCGGGATGCGTGCCCGATGCGCCGACAGCACGTCGACCGTCGTCGCACTGGTGACGGTCACCCAGTCGAAGTCACCCGCGGCGAGCGCCGCCAACGCGCTCTCCAACGCCGCCTCGTCGGAGGTGGCGGCGAAGTTGATCATCGGAGCGACGACGGGCGTGCCGCCGTGCGAACGGATGTCTGCTGCGACGGAGTCTCCCCAGGGTCCGCCGCGCGGCACGAGCACGCGCCAGCCTGCCAGCGGCTTCGGACCCTGCGTCGGTATCGGGCCGGTGGCGCCCGCGGTCATCGGGCGTCACCGCCTCGCGCATCCGACGCGTCGCGAGCCGGGGCCTGTCCGGCCGCTGCCCCGTCGCCCAACGGCGCCAGCTCTGCGGCTCCGCCGGCGAGGAGCTCGTCTACGACGCGCTGCGCGGCATCCTTCGCGGCCTCCAGCAGTGCGGCCTGACCGTTGCCCTCGAGGCTGGCGGCGTGGGACGAGGTGAGGCGCTGCGTGCCGTCAGGCCTGTAGACGGAGGCGGTGAGGAACAGGAGGCCGTCCTCGATCAGCGCCGTCGTGCCGAGCGGGGCGGCGCAGCCCGCCTCGAGGCCGGCGAGCACCCCGCGTTCCGCGGCGACGTTCGCCCGCGTGGTCGCGTGGTTCACGGCTGCGAGCGCCTTGGCGAGCGCACGACCCTGTGGCGAGGCATCCTTCTCGCGGCGGGTCTCGAGCGCGAGTGCTCCCTGCCCTGGAGCAGTGGGCCAGTCCGCGAGCTCGAGGTGCTGTGACGCGGCATCGGCTCGTCCGAGGCGGCTGAGTCCCGCGGCAGCGAGCACTATCGCGTCGAGCCGCCGCTCCTCGTCGACAGCGTCGAAGACGCGGCCGAGGCGGGTGTCGATGTTGCCGCGGATGTCGATGACGTTCAGATCGGCACGCACCGACTTCAGCTGCGCGACCCGGCGGGGCGATCCGGTACCGACGCGCGCGCCGTCCGGCAGAGTGGCGAGTGTGAGGCCGTCACGGGCACGGAGCTCGTGACGGATGCAGAGCACGTCGCGGGCGTCCGCTCGCCTCGGGACGGCCGCGAGGACGATCTCCGGATGCTCTGCGGTCGGCAGGTCTTTCAGCGAGTGCACGGCGACGTCGATCTCGCCGCGCAGCAGTGCGTCGCGCAGGGCAGACGTGAAGACCCCGGTGCCGCCCAGCTGCGAGAGCGACTCCGTCGTCGTGTCGCCGTGCGTGGTGATCGTGACCAGCTCGACGTCGAGACCGGATGCCTTCGCCAACGAGTCGGCGACTTGCCGCGTCTGCGCCAGGGCGAGCGCGCTGCCACGTGTTCCGACCCGCAGCGCCGTCATCGGGCCGCGACCTTCTCTCTGCGGGCGCCGACCGGCTCGTGGTCGGGCCAGGGGCCGAGCTCGGTCACGTGCGGTCGTTGGTCGGCAGGCACGTCGTTCAGTCGCTCCTCGATCAGATCGACCAGACCCGAGACGAATGCCGGCTGCGTGCCAGGTGTCGGCACACGCACAGCCCGCAGCCCGTTCTCAGTGGCCGTCGCGACCGCCTCGTTGTCGAGGTCCCACATCACTTCCATGTGGTCGCTGACGAATCCGAACGGCACGATGATCACCGCCTTCGTGCGCCCGTCGACGGCGAGGTCGGCGATGGCGTCGTTGATGTCGGGTTCCAGCCAGGGCGTGCGCGGGTCACCGGAGCGCGACTGGTAGACGAGGGACCATGGGATGTCTGCGACCGCCGCGCCGGCATCCGGACCCGTCGCCTCGCCGATCGCTCGGGCTGCCCGCGCTGCCGAATTCCGTGCCGCCTGCAGTGCCTCGGCGCTCAGTGTCTGGGCGCTCAGTGCCTCGGCACCCGAGATGGCATGCGCCACGGCGCAGTGCTGCGCCACGTAGGCGCCGCCGGTGCCGAACTGCGGGCCGGAGGCCTCCGCCGCGGCGGACGGAATGGAGTGCGTCACGAACAGCACGTGAATCTCATCGCGGGTCACCGCATCTGCTGCCGCTTCGGCGGAGCCGTCAGCACCACGCCCCGCCCCTGCGTCGGCGGTGAGCTCGGCGACGGCGGCTTCGACACCCTCGATCAGCGGCGTGACGAAGCCGGGGTGGTCGAAGTACTCGCGGATGCGGTCGATCGACACGATCTCGGTGAGTCCGGTCTCGGCCAGCGCCTGCTCGAAGTCCTCGCGATACTGTCCGACGCCCGAGTACGAGGTATAGGCACTGGTGACCAGGGCGAGCAGACGATCGTGACCCGCCTCGTGTGCTTCGCGAACGGCATCCGTGAAGTACGGCTTCCAGTTGCGGTTGCCCCAGTGGATCGGAAGGTCGATGCCGCGACGCGTCAGCTCCGCCTCGAGGGCGGACTTCAGCTCGCGGTTCTGGTCGTTGATGGGGCTCACGCCACCGTGGTGGCGATAGTGGTGCGCGACCTCTTCGAGTCGCTCATCCGGGATACCCCGTCCGCGCGTCACATTGCGCAGGAACGGGATGACGTCATCCTGACCCTCCGGGCCGCCGAAGCTGGAGAGCAGGATCGCGTCGTATGTCGTCATTGCAAGACCTCGGGAATGGCTGTCACAGGAATGCGCCGACCCGTATAGAAGGGAACCTCTTTGCGCACGTGCCTGCGGGCATCCGTCGCGCGGAGATCGCGCATCATGTCGACGAGATCGACGAGATTGTCTGACTCCATCGGCAGTAGCCATTCGTAGTCGCCGAGAGCGAAGGCGGCGACCGTGTTGGCCAGTACCGAGCGGAAGGCCGCGCCTTTCCGACCGTGGTCGGAAAGCATGCGACTGCGCTCGGCGTCGGGGAGAAGGTACCACTCGTAGCTGCGCACGAACGGATAGACCGTGAGCCACTCCCGCGGCTCGATGCCCTCGAGGAACGCCGGCACGTGGGCCTTGTTGAACTCCGCCCCGCGATGCACGCCCATGGCGTTCCACGTGGGGAGGAGGTCGCCCAGCAGCGTCGTCCTCTTGAGTCTGCGCAGCGACGCCTGAAGCTGCTCCGCCACCGGGCCGTGCATCCAGACCATGATGTCGGCGTCTGCCTTCAGCCCCGAGACATCGTAGAAGCCCCGAACCGTGACGCCGTCGGCCTCGACCTCGGCCACCGCGGACGTGAGTTCCGACGTCGCCGGCTCGACTTTCGACTCTTCGAGGTCGAGTGGACGCCGCGGATCGCGTCTCAGCACCGCCCACAACGTGAAACCGTCGGGCTGCTCGGCCGTCGACCCGCGCTCGTCGGGCTTCGAAGCGGCATCCGTCGGGTGTTCGGATGCTTCGGGAGTGCTGTTCTGAATGGGGGAATCGGACGCCGCGTCGGCGGCCGCCGGGTGTGTCATGGCAACCAGTCTCCCCCGTTGTCCGCTGAGCAGCAAAAGGAGGAGGCGGTCGATGACGTACCCGGCGCCGCACTGTACGCAGCTGCCGTCCCGTCAAGCCCTTGGCGGCGGGCACGTTTGGACGCATGCTGAACAAACCTGACGAAATCACTGGGATGAACCGAATAAAACTGCGCTTCGTGGTGTTGATAGATACAAATGTCTGAATCGTTGAAGAACTCCAGCCGTATCGCGGAGCAGTCCTCCACGAGTACGACCCCTCGCCGTAAGCGCCCGAGCCGCGCCAAGGCGAAGCCGATCATGGATGCCCGCGCCAAGGTGATCTCTGCGTTCCCGTGGGCTCAGAACCTTTCGTACCTCGAGCAGCAGCAGTTCGCGGACGAGCTCGCCCACCACCCGCGCGACCTCCCGAACGGACAGCTCGAGGCGCTGATCCTCTCCTGGAAGAACCGGGCGCGCCGCGCCGCGTGACCCGGCCCCCGACGGCGCGGCCCTGGTGCGACGTGGCGCCGGATCTCGTCCTGCGTGGCGCCGGATCTCGTGCTGCGGCCGTCGCGCGACGTCGCGTCGCATGCTGCGCGTCCGCTTTCGGCAACCTTGCGTCGCGTCTCGCGCGTCCTGCCGAAAGCCGTGGCGGCACCCTCGAACCGAGGTGTCCCGTGAGCCCGTACGCCAGTTCGTCGGCCGGCTCTCTGCGGGTGGCATCGGCGAGGTGGGTCCGCGTCACGCCGGTTGACCGCGCGCCCATTCCGGCCTCGCGCAGCACCAGTTCGCGTTGTGTGGGGTCGACTGACGGCAGTCGGGTGTCGTCGTCGTAGGTCTGCAGCATTGCGTCGTACATGCACCGATCATGTCGATCGCGAAGCAGCGGATGCCCGCGACTGCGATGGTCTGTGCAGAAGTCTCCGGGTGGCTCCGTGGGGACGAAAAGCGTCCATACCGGCAGTCGGTCGAGCACGATCATCGATTTGGACCTATCTTCGACACTGATCGACACAGTCTTTCCGTCCCCAGCATCGGAGTTCCCGTAGATCCGCACAGGGAACGGTACGTGTCGTTGATATGTTCGAATCTATGCCGTAGATTGGGAGCATGCTCAGCAACGTCGAACGGCTCACGGACACGACCTCTCGTGTCTGTGCAGCTTTGTCGTGCGGCAATGCCGGTTCCGCGGGCGGGTACCGCGATTCAACGCACGCGAGCGCAGATTCAACTCGCGCGAGCGCCGATTCAACACGCACGAGCGCAGAAGGTCGCACGCTGATCGAGTCCATCGACGCGCTCGCCGACCAGGTGCTGGCTCGATTGATCTCGGATGCCTCTCGCGCACGTGCGGAATTCGACACAGTACTCACCGCCGCTGCCGGCGTGGCGGCGAAGCGATCCGAGCGCGCTCTGGGTCATGCCGGGCTCGCGCAACGAAACGGCCACCAGAATGCGGTTCGCTTCGTGCAGTCTCTTACCGGCGCGAGCCGAGGCGAAGCATCCCGTCAGGTACGGATGGGTGGCGCCATGGGCGAAGTCGACGCCGCCGAACGAGCGCGACGGAGTGCCAAGGAGATGAGCGGCGCGCTTCTCGTCGATGGTGGCGGGTCAGACAGCGACGGACTCGGTGGCGACGGACCCGAGGGCGGCCCATCCGATGGCAACGCAGGTGACCTGCGTGTGGGCTCCGCCGCGAACTCCATTCCCCTTCCTTGGAGCCACCCGATCGTCGCAGCCGTGAGTGCCGGCATCCTGTCGCCTGCTGCCGGCGATGCGATCGCTCGCGGACTGGGGGAGCCGAACGCGACCTGCGAGGCTGAGGCGATGCGACTCGCGGCGAGTGCGCTCGTCAACGAGGCGAGGTCGACTCATGTCGATGAGCTCTTCGGTCTCGCACGACGTAAGCGTGATGAGATCGACCCGTTGGGCGTGCGCGAAAGATGGCAGCGGCGGTATGACAACCGCTCCTGGACCATGCGCCGCAATCACGATGGTCAGCTGACAGCACATGCCGTCTTCGACGATGAGTCCGGCGTCTTCGTGACCCAGCTGCTCGACCTTGCTCTGAGCCCGCGGCGAGGCGGTCCGCGATTCGTCTCCGAAGATGACCGCCGCTGGTCGGATGAGCTCGCCGCCGATCCGCGCAGCAACGAACAGTTGGCACTCGACACGATGATGGAGGTCTTGCGCGGCGGCGCCGCAATGGATGATTCCACAACGCTCCGCACGCACCGACCCGCCGTTCGCGTCATGGTCACCCGCGACGATGACGCGCCCGATGGAGTTGCCTTCGGCATCGGACACCTCGAGGGGAGCGTTGACGCCGTGCCGCTTTCTGTCATCGAGACGCACCTCTGCAACGCGGGCACCATCGACGTTCACACCGACGAGGCCGGGAATGTACTCGATCTCGGTCGCGAGAGCCGCCTGTTCAACGGACGGCAGCGCGTCGTGCTCCGCACCCGGGACGGAGGATGCGTCTGGCCGGGATGCGACCGGGCGCCCTGGAGCACCGAGGCGCACCACATCGATGCCTGGGCCGCGGATCACGGCCGGACCGACATCGCCGACGGCGTGCTGCTCTGCAGATTCCACCATCTGCTGCTCCACAACAACGGCTGGAAGATCAGCAGAGACAATACGCAGTACCTGCTGATGCCGCCGAAGAGCGTTGATCCAGCTCGCACTCCGATCGAGCTCCACACGAAGTCACCAGGATGGGCGCATCACCGAAGAGTCGCGAAGCGACGACCGCCCGGAGCGCGCTCGGTCGCGGAACCGACGCCAGTCGGCGGTGCGAGGTAGCGGGAAGCCCCGCAGGGCGGGCTTGCGCACCGGCATGGGCATCACGACGTACGTGCAGCTGGACTCGCATCCAACCCGACGTACGTGCCACCGGGTTCGCGACCACACGCCTACCGCGTTGTCACCGACTACTGCACCGTCGGCGACGACACCACAGTTGGCTGCTGCAGCATGACGCCCTCGAAGAAGGCGGTCAGTTCATCGGTGGCCGTCAGCGGAAGAACGTGCGCGACGTACTGGTCCGGGCGCACGACCACCACGACTCCGTCACGAGACAGCTCACGTGTGTCGAAGATGTCCTCGCCAGGCCCCGCCGCATACACCTTCTCCCAGTCGGTCAGGCCGAAAGGACCGGTCTGCGGCATGAAGACGGCCGGCACCTTCGCGATGTCCACCTCGTCATAGTTCTGCTGGTAGATCGCCTTCACGTCGAAGACTGCGTCAACGTCGTCGCCAGAAGGGGTGAACCGCCGCAGTGGCGACTCGGCGGCATCCTGCAGCCATCCTGCCCAATCGGCGAGAGCCGACGGTTCGCCCGCAGTCCCTGCATCAGCGAAGGCGTAGATGCGCCAGCGTCCGTCCGCCTTCGCGTGGTGACCCAGATGCTGGATGTTCCCATCGCACACACCCACCACCTCGGCCGATTTGAAGCGCTTGCCGATCGGGAACCCGACCGCCAGCGCTTGGTGCGTCGGCTCGCCGGTGATGATCGACGGCTTGTATTGCGTGAGGAATCCGGACGGGAAGTCCGACGTACGCAGGTAGAAGTCCGCAAGTTCCTGCGGGTCTGCGAAATCCTCCGGTCTGCGCGCCATCATGCTCGACCACTCGCGGTCGAAGTCGATGAGCTCCTGCGCGACGGGCTGACGCTCTGCGGAGTAGGTGGCCAGCAGCGACTCGGGGCTGCGGCCGGAGAGCACGTTGCCGAGCTTCCAGCCCAGGTTGAAGCCGTCCTGCATCGACACGTTCATGCCCTGGCCGGCCTTGGCACTGTGGGTGTGACAGGCATCGCCCATGAGGAAGACGCGCGGGGTGCGATCCGATCCCTCCGGCACCTCGTCGAACTTGTCGGTGACTCGGTGCCCGACCTCGTAGACGCTGCTCCACGCGACCTGCTTCACGTCGATCGAGTACGGGTGCAGAATCTCGTTGGCCTTCGCGATGACCGCCTCGATCGGAGTGTGCCGCACTTTGTGATTGTCGTCGTCAGCGACCTCGCCGAGGTCGATGTACATGCGAGAGAGGTAGCCGCCCTCGCGGGGAATGTGGAGGATGTTCCCCGCCTCGGCATTGATCGCGCACTTGATGCGCCAGTCGGGGAAGTCGGTGTTGACCGTGACATCCATCACGCCCCATGCATGCCGCGCGAACTCGCCGAGGTGCTTGCGCCCGATCGCATCGCGCACCCGGCTTCGCGCCCCGTCGCCCCCCGCGACGTACCTGGCGCGCACGACCCGCTCTTCGCCCTCGCGCTCGCCCGCGACGTAGCGGATGCGCACCTCGACCGGGTAGTCGCCGATCTCGTGAACAGTCAGTCCGAGGAACTCCACGCCATAGTCAGGCACGATGCGGCCCGGACCGTGCGCGGCGGCCTCGGCGAAGTAGTCGAGCACCCTCGCCTGGTTCACGATCAGGTGCGGGAATTCGCCGATGTGCTTGGCGTAGTCCTCGGTGCGCGAGGTGCGGATGATGTCGGCCGGGTTCTCCGGGTCGGGGCCCCAGAAGTTCATGTAGGCGATGTTGTACGCCTCGGCGGTGATGCGCTCCGCGAAGCCGAACGCCTGGAACGTCTCGACGCTGCGCGGTTGGATGCCGTCGGCCTGCCCCAGCACGAGGCGCCCGTCGCGCTGTTCGATGAGGCGTGTCGTCACGTCGGGAAACTGCGCCATCTGCGCCGCCAGAAGCATGCCCGCCGGTCCGGAGCCGACGATCAGCACGTCGACATCGTCGGGGATGTCTGCGGACCGATCGATCCCGGCACCCGCAGCCGGCAGAACGGTCGGGTCGCCTGAGACGTACCCGTGGTGGTGGAACTGCATGGAGTGGATCCTTCCTCGGACATCGGTGTCGAGGTTGTGGTGAAGGTCTTCGTGTTCTATATTCGAACACTGAGTTCTACTATTGAACAAATCATAGATTTGAGGCGCCCATGCCGCAACCGACCCCACTGCGATGGCCGCTTTCGGCGTGCGGCCAATCGGAGACACGTCGGCCGTGCGGCCCGGAAGCGGCCGCTCTCGGGTTCGGCACCGGCGTGTCTCCGATCGACCGCCCGCACGGCAGCACACGAGGATGACGCGCGTGGGAATAGAGGGCGCACCCGACACAGCAACCCGGGCACCCGACACACCGTCCGGCACACCCGACACAGCGGCCCCCGCACACCCGACACACCCGACACCGCGACCGGCGCCAACACAGCGACCGGCGCGCCCGACACCGCGACCGCGGCACCCGGCACCACGACCACCACAGCACCCGGGGCACCCGACACCATGACCGGCATAGCACCCGGGGCACCCGACACGCAGTGCCCGGGCCACACATTCGGCCCCGGTCCCGCCGCACCGGCGTCGCAGACGCTGAGTCGCGGCATCCGCATTCTGGAGGAGCTCGCCGACGCGCGCGCGCCGCTCGCCGTCGACGAGCTCGCCCGGCGGCTCGGTGTGCATCGCTCCATCGTCTATCGGCTGCTGCGAACCCTGGATGACCACGGCCTCGTCCTGCGCGAAACCGACGGGCGCTACGCGCTCGGCGCGCGGCTCGCAGCGCTTGCGATGGCGGCCGTTCCCGATCTTCAGGCCGCGAGCGTTCCGGAGCTGAACGCCGCAGCCGATGAACTGGGCATGACCTGCTTTCTCGCCGTGCTCGATCACGACGAGTGCGTCACTCTCGCGAGCGTCGAACCGCGGCACGCGGTTGCGTCGGTGGCGCAGCGCCCGGGAGCGAGGCATCCGGTGTGGGCGGGCGCGCCGGGCAAGGCGTTGCTCTCGATCATGCCGGAGAGCGAGTGGCCGACCGCCGTGCCGGCCCACATCGTCACCGATGTCGCGGCAGTGCGGGAACGCGGCTGGGCCACCAGCCACGACGAGGTCATCCCGACGCTGAAGTCCGTCTCGGTGCCGCTGCGGCTTCGCGGCAGGCGCCGCGCCGCCATCGCCGTCGTCTATGTGGGCGAGGCGATCGAGCCGGAGCGGATCGCGCGCCGCCTGCGCGACGCGGCAGACGCCATCCGTGACGCCCTCGGCGAGTAGGTGCACCCCACGGTATGAGGGCATCCCACCATGTGGGGCACTCATACGAGTAGGGCACCCCACGGTATGAGGGCGCCCCACCGCGCAGGGCGCCCCACACGCTCGCCTACGCCTTCGACAGGCCGTAGATCGGACTCGCGTTCTGCTCGTCCTCGTGCTCCGGACCCAGCGGGATGCCGGTGCGGTCGCGCAGCAGCAGGGTTGCCGCGAGTCCCACGAGCGTCATCCCCGCCAGATACCAGGTGATGCCTGTGGTGGAGTGGGTGGACTGGAAGATCGCCTGCGCGATCATCGGCGAGAACGCTCCGCCGACGATCGCTCCGATCGCGTACGAGATCGAGACACCGGAGAACCGGATGGAGGCCGGGAAGAGCTCGGCGTACATGGCCGCCTGCGGCCCGTACGTCAGCCCGAGACCGATCGTCAGGCTGGCCAGGGCGACGAAGAGCGACCAGGGTGTTCCGAGGTTGGTGAGCGGGAACAGCAGGAAGACGCCGATCAGCTGAAGAATCCAGCCCAGGATGTACGTGTTGCGGCGCCCGATCTTGTCGGACAGCCATCCCGCTACCCAGGTGGCGATCAGCCAGGTCACGCCGGAGGCCGCGACCACCCAGAAGACCGGCCCCGGATCGAGGCGGATGGCACCCTTCGGGTCCGTCGCGTAGTGCTGCACGTACCCTCCGGTGGTCATGTAGCCGACTGCGTTGTTGCCCGCGAACACAAGTGCGGCGACGATCACGACCAGCAGGTGGCGACGGAAGAGCTGCACGATGGGCATCCGCGTCTCCTCCTTGCGCTCGGCGATCTCCTGGAATACGGGGCTCTCATCGACCCGCCTGCGCACCCAGTACCCGACCGCGATCAGTACGACCGACAGGAGGAACGGCACGCGCCATCCCCACACGAGGAAGGCTTCACCCGGCGCGATGAGCGCCATGAGCGCGAGCACGACGGATGCCAGCAGCAGCCCGATCGGCACCCCGATCTGGGGCGACGCACCGAACACGCCGCGCTTCTTCTTGGGTGCGTGCTCGACCGCCATGAGAACGGCGCCTCCCCACTCGCCTCCCGCGGAGATGCCCTGGATGACGCGCAGCAGAATGAGGAGTGCGGGTGCCCACACGCCGATCACGGCGTGTGTCGGGAGCACGCCGACCAGGGTCGTCGAGACGCCCATCAGCAGGAGCGTCATCACCAGCATGGGCCGCCGGCCGATCTTGTCGCCGAAGTGCCCGGCGAGGAACGCACCCAGCGGCCGGAACAGAAAACTCACGCCGACGCTGAAGAACGAGACGATCTGGGCGAAGTCCGGGCCCATGGGCTCGAAGAAGAGATTCGCGAACACGACTCCCGCCGCGAATGCGTAGATGAAGAAGTCGTACCACTCGACGGTGGTTCCGACGACGGTCGCGACGACGACCCGTCGCCGGTCGACTGCTGTTGCAATGGTGCCTGTCGGGGTGAACCCCGATTGAGCTGAGGTGCTCATGTGTCTGACTCCCTTGTCATGGATTGCCCCCCACGCTGCTGCAGGTGGACTTGGCGACACTCCCCCGCTTCCCAGCGGGCGGAACTGCGGACGGTGCCGGCGCGGCGCGGCCTTGTTCGATCGGGACTTGACCAACCCTGCTGGATGCTTGACCCAGCACGCTTGCGGTTCGGCTTCACGTCGTGCCGAGGGTCACTCGGCATGCCGATCATATACGATTTGAGATACAATGCAATGGCGCACCGATGCGGACTGCGCCTGACGGAACTGCGCCTGAGAAGGAGAATGCAGGTCATGACCAGCGAAACCATCGCAGCGAACGCGACTGCACCGGATCCGCGATTCGCCGCGCTCCCGTCACGCCCAGGCAAGATCGTCGCCGTCCACCTCAGCTACGCATCGCGTGCTCGGCAGCGTGGGCGCCGCCCGGCCGCCCCCTCCTACTTCTTCAAGCCGTCTAGCTCGGTGCAGGCATCCGGCGGGGAGATCGTGCGTCCGGCCGGCACCGAACTGCTCGCGTTCGAGGGCGAGATCGCTCTCATCATCGGCACGGATGCTCGGAACGTCTCGCCCGCGCGAGCGTGGGATCACGTCGCCTGGGTCACGGCCGCGAACGACTTCGGGCTGTACGACCTTCGCGCCAACGACAAGGGATCCAACGTGCGCTCCAAGGGTGGTGACGGGTTCACACCGATCGGAGCCCGGCTCATCGACGCGCGCGCGATCGATCCACAGGCGCTCCGACTGCGCACCTGGGTGAACGGCAGGCTCGTGCAGGACGACACCACCGATGGCCTGATCTTCCCGCTGGCGCAGTTCGTCGCCGACCTCTCCCAGCACTTCACACTCGAGGCGGGAGACGTCATCCTCACCGGCACACCCGCCGGCTCCTCCGTGGTGCAGCCCGGCGACGTCGTCGAGGTGGAGGTGGATGCACCCGGTGCGGCGGGGCATCCGTCGTCCGGTCGCCTCGTGACCGAGGTGGTCGAGGGCGTCGCAGGGTTCGACCCCGAGCTCGGGTCGTTGCCGGCGGTCGACGACACGCAGCGCGAGGAGGCCTGGGGATCGAGGGAGGCGGCAGGGCTCGCAGCCGCCGAACCGGCGCTCTCGCCGGCATCGACAGGCACCCCTTCCGAGGAGACCGAACAGTGAGCGAGACTCTGCTGACGACCGGTTCGGCGGATGCCGTCGGCAAGTCCCCGGCCGGCAGCAAGTCGGAACAGGCCTACGCCTACGTTCGCGAGCGGATCGTCGACCACCGCTACAGCCCCGGCTACCGGCTCGTGCTCGGCACCATCGCTGACGACCTGTCGATGAGCGTCGTTCCCGTGCGCGAGGCGATCAGGCGCCTCGAGGCCGAGGGCTTCGTCACGTTCGAGCACAACGTCGGCGCGCGCGTCGCGCTGGCCGACGAGTCCGAGTACACCTACGCGATGCAGACGCTCGGCCTCGTCGAGGGCGCGGCGACGGCACTCTCCGCGCCCCTCCTGAAGGATGCCGATCTCGACCGCGCGCTGGAGATCAACGAGCGCATGCGGCGCATGCTCGACGAGCTCGACCCGCACGAGTTCACTCGCACCAACGAGCAGTTCCACTCCGTGCTGTTCGAGCCGTGCCCGAACCCGCACATCCTCGATCTCGTGCAGCGCGGCTGGGGGCGGCTGCGTGGCGTCCGCGACTCCACGTTCTCGTTCGTGCCGCAGCGCGCCAGGCATTCGGTCGCCGAGCACGAGGAGATCGTGCGGCTCATCCGCGCCGGTGCGGACGCGCTCGACATCGAACTCGCCGCCCGGCGCCACCGCTGGCGAACTCTCGATGCCTTCCTTGCGGCCCGCCACCCGGCGGGGACACCGCCGGTCGAACCTGTCGAAACCGTTGAAGGGCGGTTTCGACAGGCTCAACCCGCGGCAGGCGGGACGCTCTAGGCCCGGCGGCAGGCGGGACGCCTTAGGACCAGCAGCAGGCGGCACGGCCTAGGACCGGCAGCAGGCGGTATATCCCTACGAAGCCCACCAACACGAACCACCTCGACTCCACCCGGAGGAACCATGACCGACACCACCACCGAGCTCGACGCGCGGCACGTTCCCGCCGATCTGCCCGAGCACATCCAGCACTACATCGACGGGGAGTTCGTCGACTCGGCCGATGGCGACACGTTCGACGTGCTCGACCCGGTGACGAACGAGACGTACGTGCGCGCTGCGGCCGGCAAGAAGGTCGACATCGACCGCGCCGTCGCCGCCGCCCGTCGTGCATTCGCCGAGGGCCCGTGGCCGAGGATGCTCCCCCGCGAGCGCTCGCGCGTGCTGCACCGCATCGCCGACATCGTGGAGTCGCGGGATGCCCGTCTCGCCGAGCTGGAGTCCTTCGACTCCGGCCTTCCGATCACCCAGGCGCTCGGCCAGGCGCGTCGTGCGGCGGAGAACTTCCGGTTCTTCGCCGACCTGATCGTGGCGCAGGCGGACGACGCGTTCAAGGTGCCCGGCCGCCAGATGAACTACGTGAACCGCAAGCCGATCGGCGTCGCCGGCCTCATCACGCCGTGGAACACGCCGTTCATGCTCGAGTCGTGGAAGCTCGGCCCGGCACTGGCCACCGGCAACACGGTCGTGCTGAAGCCGGCGGAGTTCACGCCGCTGTCCGCATCCCTCTGGGCCGGCATCTTCGAGGAGGCCGGCCTCCCGAAGGGCGTGTTCAACCTGGTGAACGGACTAGGCGAAGACGCCGGCGACGCGCTGGTCAAGCATCCGGATGTTCCGCTCATCTCCTTCACGGGAGAGAGCAGCACCGGGCAGCTGATCTTCGGCAACGCCGCACCGTTCCTCAAGGGACTCTCGATGGAGCTGGGCGGCAAGAGCCCGGCCGTCGTCTTCGCCGACGCCGACCTCGACGCCGCCATCGACGCCACGATCTTCGGCGTCTTCTCGCTGAACGGCGAGCGCTGCACCGCCGGGTCGCGCATCCTGGTGCAGCGCGAGGTCTACGACGAGTTCGTCGAGCGCTACGCGGCGCAGGCGAAGCGCGTGGTCGTCGGCTACCCGCACGAGAAGACCACCGAGGTGGGCGCGCTCGTGCACCCCGAGCACTACGCGAAGGTGATGAGCTACGTAGAGCTCGGCAAGCAGGAGGGCCGGCTCGTGGCCGGCGGCGGTCGACCGGATGGCTTCCCCACCGGCAACTTCGTCGCACCGACGGTCTTCGCGGATGTCGCACCTTCGGCACGCATCTTCCAGGAGGAGATCTTCGGTCCGGTCGTGGCGATCACGCCGTTCGACACCGACGAGGAGGCCCTCGAGCTCGCCAACGGCGTGAAGTACGGACTCGCCGCATACGTGTGGACGAACGACCTGAAGCGCGCCCACAACTTCTCGCAGTCGATCGATGCCGGCATGGTGTGGCTCAACTCCAACAATGTGCGCGACCTGCGCACGCCGTTCGGCGGCGTGAAGGCATCCGGTCTCGGGCATGAGGGCGGCTACCGCTCGATCGACTTCTACACCGACCAGCAGGCCGTGCACATCACGCTCGGCCCCACCCCGAACCCCACCTTCGGCAAGAACTGACCCAACCCGTTCCCGCTGGTTGAGCTTGTCGAAACCAGCATCGCTGATTGCCACTCGTGCCGGTTTCGACAAGCTCAACCAGCGGGACAATTCACACGCAAGGACGCTGACCATGACCCACCGCGACGACATGACGCTGACCTCGTCGGGCTTCTACGTCTCCCAGGAGGCGCCGATCGAGTGCACCGACCCCACACCGACACCGCAGGCGCCTGCGCCGGACATCCTGCGCTGCGCCTACATGGAGCTGGTCGTCACCGACCTGAAGCGATCCCGCGACTTCTACGTCGATGTGCTCGGCCTCACCGTGACCGAGGAAGACGAGAACACCGTCTACCTGCGCTCGCTCGAGGAGTTCATCCACCACAACCTCGTGCTGCGTCAGGGCGACGTGGCCGCCGTCGCCGCGTTCTCGTACCGGGTGCGCACACCCGAAGACCTCGACAAGGCGGTCGCCTTCTACACGGAACTCGGATGCCGCGTCGAACGTCGTGCGGACGGCTACACGAAGGGGATCGGGGACTCGGTGCGCGTGACCGACCCGCTCGGCTTCCCGTACGAGTTCTTCCACGACGTCGAGCACGTGGAGCGCCTCGCGTGGCGCTACGACCTGTACACGCCAGGTTCGCTCGTTCGCCTCGACCACTTCAACCAGGTCACGCCCGACGTGCCGCGCGCCGTGAAGTTCATGCAAGACCTCGGCTTCCGGGTCACCGAAGACATCCAGGACGAGGAGGGCATCGTCTACGCGGCATGGATGCGCCGCAAGCCCACCGTGCACGACACGGCCATGACCGGCGGTGACGGACCGCGGATGCACCACGTCGCGTTCGCCACGCACGAGAAGCACAACATCCTCGCCATCTGCGACAAGCTCGGCGCCTTGCGGCGCTCCGACTGCATCGAGCGCGGCCCTGGGCGCCACGGCGTCTCGAACGCGTTCTACCTCTACCTGCGCGACCCCGACGGCCACCGAGTGGAGATCTACACGCAGGACTACTACACCGGCGACCCCGACAACCCGGTGGTCACCTGGGACGTGCACGACAACCAGCGCCGCGACTGGTGGGGCAATCCGGTCGTGCCGAGCTGGTACACGGATGCGTCACTCGTGCTCGATCTCGACGGCAACCCGCAGCCGGTTCTCGCCCGCACCGAGGCATCCGAGATGAGCGTCACCATCGGCGCCGACGGCTTCTCGTACACTCGCGAGAACGAGGAGTCCATGCCGGAATGGAAGCAGGGGGAGTACAAGCTCGGCCACCAGGTGTGACGGCGGTCTCATCCCCGCGGCGGTGAGACCGCACGCGCACCCGAGACCGCACACCCACCCGGAGACGGCACGAACGCCCGGGGCCGCGGGCAAAACCCGAGACCGCAACGCACCCCCCGAGACCGATCGCGCACCCCCAGACCGCGGGTGAATCCCAAGACTGCACGCCAAACCCGAGACCGCGGGTAAGTCGCGAGACTGCACGCACACCCCGAGACTGCGGGTGAATCCCGCTGTTTCGGGGTGTGCGTGCAGTCTCGCGGACTTCGCGGCGATCCGGCGGCGCGGTCCGGTGGCGCAGACCTCCGGCGGCGAGGTAGCGCAGGACCGGGCGCTCGCCTTACCGCGAGCGCAGCATCCGCACGGCGAGCCACACCGTGCCGGCGATCGCGGCGACGACACCGGCTGCAACCGCGGCGAGACCCAGCGGGTTCTCCTCGGCTGCGGTGCGGATGCGCCGCGGCACGTTCAGCTTGTCCTGCAGGGCATCGAGTGTCGCGGCGAGTTCTGCGCGGGCGGCCGCCACGTCGGCGGCAGGGCCCGACCCCGTGCCCGCCTCAGCATCCTTGCGCGCTCCCGGCGAGACGTTGCCCGACTCCACAGGTTCAGTGGTCATAGTCGCCCAGCCCCTTCACCGCGTTGACGTCCTTCTTGATGCTCTCGATGGTCTCGGTCGGTGCGGGCGGCATGCCGCGCTTCAGCACCGAGAGGCCGACGAGGCCGATGATTCCGGCGAGGATCAGCAGGCCTGCCGCGACGATGAGCGCCGCAAGCCAAGCCGGCAGCGCGACCGCGATGCCGAGCACTGCCGCAGCCACGAGCGTGCCGAGCATGAAGAACAGAAGCGCAGCGGCCACGACGAACAGGCCGATGCCGATGCCCATGTTGACGGCCTTGCGCACCAGCTCGGCCTTGAGCTGTGCGAGTTCCGCCTTGAGCAGCGCGACGACGAGTCCCGGCAGATCGCGCAGCAACTGGATCAGCGAGCGCTTGTCGCGCAGCCCTCGGTCCCCGATGCTCGACGGCCGTGTGCTCGACTGCCGCGCACTCGACGACTGTGCACTCGACGACTGTGCGTTCGGCGATCCTGAACCCGGCTCACGAGCGCTCTCGGACATCAGGACGCCTGCCCGCCCGATCCTGCCCCACCGGCGTCGGCGGAGCGCCGTCGCACGCCACCCGACTTCGAACCGCTCGCTTTCGAGGTGCCCGACTTCGTGCCGGAAGCCTTCGACCCCGCCGGCGACTCCTTCACGTCCGATGTCGAACCCGACTTCGACGCCGACCCGTTCGAGCCCGACGCGCCCGACTTCGAGCCCGATCCGTTCGACTTCGATGCCGAACCGTTCGACTTCGTCACCGCACGCTTGACGCTCTCCGTCACGGCCGTGCCCAGGTCGCCGATGCGATCGGCCGCGTAGTCCTGCGCCGCGTGAACCTGCTTCTGCACGACGGGCGCCTCCCACACCTTCAGCCAGGCGGACTTGATCTGCTCGTACCTCTGTCGTCCGGCCCGAGTGCCGAGCACGTACCCGGCTCCCAGCCCGACGACGAAGAGAACCTTGCCCTTCATGGTGCCCCCGCCCCTGCAGTGTTCGTCTTGCGACTCCCGGTCGGCCCGGTCAGCCGTTTCCGGTCAGCGTCTTCCAGCGTAGTGCGCGGATGCGTTCGGCGGCCTTGCGGGCATCCGGCACCACCGAGGCGAGCCCTGTTCCCGTCAGCCAGGAGCCTGTCACCTCGATTCCGTCCACCCCGTCGACCGCGCTTCGCACTCGGTCGACGCGCTCCCGCTGCCCCTGCGCGGCAGGGGGAGAAGCGTTCGTCCAGCGCACCGCATCCGATCCGACGACATTAGATTCCGCTAGCGGAATATTCAAGAGGGTTGACGCATCGGCGAGGGCGCGCAAGCGGATGCCCGACTCGTCCATGCCCGCCAGCGGGCTCGGAGACCCGGCTCGCCCGTAGGAGAGCCTGAGAACGTGGCGACGGGCGGGGAGCTGCTTCGCGACCCACGGCCACTTCGCCGTGACGTGGGTCAGTGCCTTCGCCGCAACTTGACTCTGCGGCACGGACTCGGCCACGAGCATCCCGGTGCCCCGTGGCGCCGCGTCGAGGCGGTCGTCGTCGACCACGAGCGTCACGATGTCGACCGTAGACGCCTGCGGCCAGCCGAGGTCGACAAGCGATGACAGCGAGTCGGATGCCTGCCCCAGCAACCCGAGGGCCGCATCGGCGGGCGCCGCCATCAGCACGACGTCGGCGTCGAGCGTCTCTCCACCGGCGAGCTGCACGAGCCAACGCCCCGGTCGGCGCGGCTCCTGCGTCGATTCGCCCTGCGTCGATGGGCCCTGCGTCGATTCGACCCGCTTCGATTCGCCCTGCGTCGAAAGGCCCTGCGTCGATGGGCCGGGTGCGTCACCGAACGCCGCATCGACCGAGGCGGCGAGCGCTTCGGTGTCCCCGGGCACGTCGGAGGCGCTGCTGGACTCCGGGCCGCCGCTCGCCGCCTCACCGCCGGGACGCAGCCCGACCACTTTCGTTCCGGTGCGCAGCACGGCGCCGCGGGCACGAGCATCCGTCGCCAGCACGTCGACGAGTCGCGCCATGCCGCCGATGAGACCACCGACAGCTGAACCGGCCTTCGCCTTCTCGCGCAGCACGGAGACGCCGCCGGAAAGCGAGCCGGTGCGCGTGATCGCCTGACTCAATCCGGGCGCGGCGACCGCGACGTCGAGCTCGTCGGGCGAGGCCGAATACACGCCCGTGGTCACCGGTGCGACCAGGTTCTGCAGCACCGCCTCCCCCATGCGCCTCCGCACGAGCCGGCCGAGATTGCGCTCCTCGCCGATCTTGAGCACGGGGATCAGTCGGTCCAGGTACGCGCGGAACGCGCCGCCCCAGCCGATCGCGGCGATCACGTCGCTGGCCAGCGGCGAGCTCGGGATGCCCAGAAGCCCGGCCTTGGGCATAGGCACGGCGCGTCCGGGGAGTTGGAGCCAAGCGCCGGCGGCAAGGGGCGTCGCGACGGCATCGGCGAGACCGAGCTCGTCGAGCAGCTCGGCCACATGTCCACCGCGAGTGGCGAAGCTCTCTGCACCGGCATCCAATCGGATACCCGCGACCTCGTGCCGCGCGACGCTTCCGCCGAGTTCCTGCCGCTCTTCCAGCACTGTGACGTCGAAGCCGGGACGCGCGATCTCGCGCGCCGCGACCAGCCCGGCGGCGCCTCCGCCGATCACGACCACACGAGTCGGGTGGTCGGTGATCGCGCGTTCGAAGGCTTCGCGCACCTTGCGCGCCTCATCGTCCGCCATGGATGTCTCGCCTCCCGTTCACAGGCCCCGAGCCCCCCAACCGCAACGCCCCGCCCTCGTCGTTCACGTCGTGAAGTCCACCCTTTCGGGCCGCGCTTGAGGGCCGACTTCGCGACGTGAGCCGGATGCGGGTCTGAGCCGTGGCCGGGCGACCATGCCGTCGGCTCATGCGGGCAGTCCGTGCACGAGCTCGACGATGCGTGTCAGAACGGCGGGGTCCGTCCCGGGCGGCACCCCGTGGCCCAGGTTGACCACGTGGGACGGCGCACTGCGGCCTCGCTCGACCACGTCGCGCACGTGCGCCTCGATGACCGGCCACGGGGCATCCAGATAGGCGGGATCGATGTTGCCCTGAAGCGGAACGATGTTGCCGAGCCTCCTGCTCGCCTCATCGAGCGGCACCCGGTAGTCGACGCCGACCACGTCGGTTCCGATGTCGTGCATCGCTCGTAGCAGCTCGCTGGTGCCGACTCCGAAGTGCACGATCGGCACGTTGCGCTTTGCGGGCCCGCCCGTCGCCTCGCCTGTCGGCTCGTCCGGATCGGGGTACGAGAGATCACGCACGTGCGACAGCGCCCGAGCGGATGCCGGTGCGACGTGCCGCGTGTAGTCCTCCAGCGAGAGCGCGCCCGCCCACGAGTCGAACAGCTGGGCGGCGCTCGCGCCCGCAAGCACCTGTGCGCGCAGGAACGTGCCGGTCACATCCGCAGCCCACGCCATCAGGGCGTGCCAGGCGTCCGGTTCCGCGTGCATGAGCGTGCGAGCGCGAATGTGGTCCTTCGACGGACCGCCCTCGACGAGGTACGCGGCGAGCGTGAACGGCGCGCCGGCGAAGCCGATCAGGGGAACGTGCCCGAGCGCGGCCAGGCCGCTGACCGTCTGCCGTACGCCCTCGACCACGGGAGCGAGCGCATCCGGATCGAGAGCGGGCAGCGCCGCGATGTCTGCCGCCGTGCGCACCGGCGCCTCGAGCACCGGCCCCTTGCCCGGCACGATGTCGATGTCGAGGCCTGCGAGCTTCAGCGGAACGACGATGTCGCTGAAGAAGATGGCCGCATCGACCCGGTGTCTGCGCACGGGCTGCAGCGTGATCTCGCTGGCGAGGGCGGGGTCGAGGCAGGCATGCAGCATGCTCGTCCCGATGCGAAGCTCGCGGTATTCGGGCAGCGAACGGCCCGCCTGCCGCATGAACCACACCGGCAGCACGGCCGGTCGGCGCCCGGAGTATGCCGTGAGGAGCGGCGATCTGGACGTGCGCCCTGCGACAAGCGGATGCTCCGCCCCGAGCTCCCGAGAAGACGCGGGCGCCTCCGAAGGCTGGGCCGCCTGGGCGCTCGGCGTGTGCCGCGTGGCCGGCGTGTGCTGTGTGCTCGGCGTGCTCTGCGTGGCCGGTTCGGGTGACGTCACACGCTCGATTCTCGCACCGCCCGCTGAGCGTCTCGCCCGTGCCGCCCGCGCACCCAACCGCTCGTGTCTGCGCCACTTTGCGGTGATTGCGCCACGTCTTCTGGCGCAATGACTGCAACCTGGCGCAGACAAGCGAGAAGGAAGCGGCCGGAGCCGCTTGCAGCCCTCGCACGAACGCACAGACACACCGGCGTACCATCGAACGCGTGCTTCTCTGCTTCACCGCGAGCCATCGCACCGCCGAATTCGAATTGCTCGAGCGGCTCGAACGACACGCGGGTGACGTCGACGCGGCGCTGCGAGCGCGCTCGGATGCCTTCGCGGGGTCCGTCGTGCTGGCCACCTGCAACCGGTTCGAGGCCTACCTCGACGTGACGGATGCCGCAGCCGCCGATGCCGCCCGCCTCGCGCTGACCACCATCGGCGCCGCCACCGGCGTCACGCCCGACGAACTGCAGGCATCCACCGCCGTCGTACGCGACCACGGCGTCGCCGACCACCTCTTCTCGGTGGCGAGTGGTCTCGAGTCGCTGGTCGTGGGCGAGGGTGAGATCGCGGGCCAGGTGCGCCGAGCGCTCGAGAAGGCCCGCAGGCACGGTAGCGCGACCACCGAGCTCGAGCGGCTCTTCCAGAACGCGTCACGCGTCTCGCGTGAGGTGAAGAACGGCTCCAAGGTCGGCTCCGCGGGTCGATCCATCGTGCGGCTCGCGCTGGAACTGGCGAGCAGCCGGATCGCGGACTGGGCGAGTGCGAACATCCTGCTCGTCGGCACCGGCAACTACGCGGCTACGACGCTCAAGGCGCTCCGTGACCGCGGTGCCGAGAACGTGCGGGTATGGTCGCGCACCGGACGCGCGCAGGCGTTCGCGGTGAAGCACGATGTCGATGCGGTGGACCGCGACGGACTTCTCGAGGCGGTGGCGGCATCCGAGCTCGTCGTCACGTGCAGCGCCGCTCCGACGGTGCTGCTCGATCGCGCGCTCGTCGAGCGGGCGAGCCATCGACCGGACTCCGTCGTGCACCGCCTCGTGATCGATCTCGGCCTGCCGCGCAACGTCGACCGCGACGTCGCCTGGGTGACCGGCACCGAGCTGCTCGACCTCGAGACGATCGGGCTGCACGCACCGCTGGAGGACTTCACGGCCACGGAGCGTGCCCGCACGATCGTCGGCGACGCCGCTGCCGAGTTCGCGGCCAAGGGCGACGAGCGCGAAGCCGAGCCCGCCGTGGTCGCTCTGCGCGCGCACGTGTTCGGTGTGTTGGAGGCGGAGATCGAGCGCGTCAGAAGGCGTAGCGAATCGCCGGAGCAGGCCGAGCAGGCCGAGGCGGCGCTGCGCCATCTGGTCGGAGTGCTGCTGCACACGCCGTCCACGCGGGCGCGCGAACTGTCGCGCGACGGCGACGCAGATGCCTTCATCGCCGGAGTGAACGCCGTCTTCGGTCTCGATTCGGAAGCACGGCCGACCCTGCGTATCGTTGCTGAGACGGGCGAGGCATCCTGATCCGCGCGACACGGATGCCATTACCGCACTCACCGGAACTGAGCTCACAGGAACTGGGCCCACCGGGATTGGGCTCACCGGAATTGGGCTCACCGGAACAGGCCCGGGCAACACGAAGCTCGACAGAACGAACAACCCGCGGAACGCCGTCGCCGGGCGACGAACCGCTGTCAGAGACGACGAGGGAACGGAACTCCAGATGACTTCCGAGACGACGACCGATGCCGGCCTGCTGGCTCTGCCGTTCCAGACGCGTGAGATCTCCACGGATCGGCTGCGGCTACGCCCGCTGACGAAGAGCGATCTGGAGAATCGCAGCGAGAACTACCAGAAACGCACCGACGTCGTGCGCTACCTGCGCTGGGAGGTGCACGACCACGACGAGCCGGCGAAGAACCTCGAGAAGCGCATCGCTCTCGAGCGGCTGGCCCACGACGGCGACGGTCTCATCTTCGCGGTCGAGTTGTGCGCCACCGACGGCTCGGATGACCACCGCGTGATCGGCGACGTCAGCCTGTTCGTGAAGAGCGCGAAGGATGCCCAGGTCGAGATCGGCTGGGTCTTCCATCCGGCCGTACACGGTCGTGGTTTCGCCACGGAGGCCGCCAACGCGCTGCTGAAGGTGGCGTTCGACGAGTTGGGCGCGCACCGCGTCTATGCGGAGTTGGATGCCGCGAACGAGGCATCCGCTCGACTGTGCGAGATTCTCGGGATGTCTCGCGAGGCCCTGCTGCGCGACCGCGACCACGTGGACGGTGAGTGGCGCGACGTCGCCATCTTCGGCCTGCTGGACCGCGAGTTCATGGCCGCCCAGACCGTCAGCGCCTGACGGCCGAGCAACTCGGGCGCGCCGGGACCGGGGTGTGTCTGCCCGGGCCGTGACCGGCATCCGGTGCACCATGGGTGGATGAGCGATCAGCAGGGGTTCCCCGAGCCGTTCGGTGAAGATCCGGGCGCGGGAGGTGCGGGCGGATCCGGCGGTCCGGAAGGACCGAAGCGGGGCATCCGCGGGCGTACCGTCGCCATCATCGTGCTGGCGGTCGTGGTCGTGGTGCTGCTCGTGGTGGTCGCCTCGCTCGTCTTCGCGCAGAGCGGCAAGGTGACGCCGACATCGAGCCCGACCGTCACGACATCCAGCCCAGCCCCGAGCGGGAGCGGCACTCCGAGGCCGACCCAGACTTCCGGCGCCCTCGCGACCTGCTCGGTGAGCGACCTCTCCGTCACCCTCGGCTCGTTCAGCGGTACCGCCGGCAGCGACTACGTGCCCATCGTGTTCACGAACACGTCGTCGAAGCCATGCGGACTTCACGGGTTTCCCGGCGTCTCGTTCGTGGGCAAGGGCAACGGCACTCAGCTCGGCGCCGCGGCCGACTGGGACCAGTCCAAGCCGATCGTGCAGAACACGCTGCAGCCCGGCTCGGCCGTGGCCGCGAATCTGCGCATCGTGCAAGCCGGCAACTACGACTCGAGTCAGTGCCAGCCGCTGGCCGCCGACGGACTTCGCGTCTATCCGCCGCACTCGACGAAGTCGGTCTTCGTGAAGGATGCCGACCTCACCGCGTGCCAGAACGACAAGGTGCACCTGCTCACCGTGGTTTCACCCGTCGCGCCGCAGTGACGTAACCGGCCGGCCGATGGCACGATCGGCCGGCGAGCGCACGATGCGTCGGACGAATGGGCGGCATCGATCCGGCCCATCGTTCGTTGTCCGGCGCATCGTGCGCTGTGAAAGGCACCCATCGCGGGGACGCTCTTCCCGCGCCTCGTGAACCGATACCGAGCGGATGCCGAGTTCGACTGCGCTGCGGAGGACGCGTTCCTGAACAACCGTGGCGGTCATGCGACGCCCAGGTACGCCTCCTTGATCGCCGAGTCCGTCAGCAGTTCCCGGCCCGTTCCGCTGTGTGTGATCGTTCCGGTCTCCAGCACGAACGCGCGGTGGGCGCGGGCGAGCGCCTGATTCGCGTTCTGCTCCACGAGCAGGATCGTGGTGCCCTGCTCATTGATCTCGGTGATGATCCGAAAGATCTGCCTGATGAACTGCGGCGCGAGTCCCATCGACGGCTCATCCAGCAGGAGCAGCCGAGGACGGCCCATCAGGGCCCGCCCGATGGCGAGCATCTGCTGCTCGCCGCCGGACATCGTTCCGCCGGCCTGCGTCTTGCGTTCCTCCAGTCTCGGGAAGAGCGCGAAAACGCGGTCCAGGTCCGCCTTGACCCCGGTGCGATCCTTGCGCGCGTACGTGCCCATGTCGAGGTTCTCGAGCACTGTCATCCCGGGAAAGATCCCGCGGCCTTCCGGCGACTGCGAGATGCCGTTCGCCACCCTGATGTGCGCCTTGGTCTTCGTGATGTCCTCGCCGTCGAACCGGATGGACCCCTTGGTCAGGTTCAGCAGGCCGGAGATGGCCTTCATCGTCGTGGTCTTGCCCGCGCCGTTCGCGCCGATGAGTGAGACGATCTCGCCCTCTTCGACGGTGAACGACAGGCCGTGCAGCGCCTCGATGCGGCCGTAGCCGACCACGACGTCAGTCAGTTCAAGCAGCGTCGTCATCGGGCTCTCCCAGGTAGGCGGAGATCACGCGAGGGTCGCTGCGCACCTCGGCAGGCGATCCGTCCGCGATCTTCTTTCCGAACTCCAGCACCACGATGCGGTCGCAGACGCCCATCACGAGCTTCATGTCGTGCTCGATGAGCAGCACCGTGTAGCCGTCGGCGCGAATGGTGCGGATCAGCTCCATCAGCTGTTCCTTCTCCGCCGGGTTGAAGCCGGCGGCCGGCTCATCCAGGCAGAGCACCTTCGGGTCCGTCGCCAGCGCCCGCGCAATCTCCAGTCTTCGCTGGCTGCCGTACGGCAGATGACGCGAGAGGGTGTCGGCGGCGTCCGCGATGCCGACGAACTCGAGCAGGGCGAGACCCCGCTCGACCGACGACTTCTCCTCGCGGTAGTGCCGCGGGCTCCGCACCAGGGCGCCGGGCACGCTCGTGCGGTGGCGGGCATCCAGTCCCACCACGACGTTCTCCAGCGCCGTCATCTCGCCGAACAGGCGGATGTTCTGGAATGTGCGCGCGAGGCCCGCCCTGGTGATCTTGTGCTGCTTCTTGCCCTTGATCGACACGCCCTCCATGAGAACGTCGCCGCTCGTGGGCCGGTAGACGCCCGTCATGGCGTTGAACGCCGTGGTCTTACCCGCCCCGTTAGGTCCGATCAGCCCGAGGATCTCGCCGCGGTTGATGTGAAATGTCACGTCGTCCAGGGCGGTCAGACCGCCGAACTTGACGGTGACGGCCTTCACTTCGACAAGCTTCTCGCCCACTTCGACGGCGATCTCGCGGTCGGGTGCCGCCGCCTCGGCGACCTCCGCATCCACACCGGCCTCGGCGAGCGTCGCCGCGTTCTCCCCCTCGTCGGGGACGTCGGCGTCGGCCTCCGGTGATGGATCGGGCCCGATGTCGCTCAGGTCGGCATCGTCGGGACCCGCGTTCGGCACCGGCTCGGGGAGTGCTCCGAGGTTCGGGTCGTGCTCGACGGGGACGCGTTCCGGTCGCTCGTTGCGCGACTGGTCGTTCTTCTCGTTCATTCGGCGCCTCCGTCCCTGGTGTCGGTGGGCACGACGCCCGTGGCCGGAGCGCGCTCTGGGCGGGAACGCCAGACGGCCGCCGCCTCCGATTCGTCGCCGGGCTTCGCGCCGTCTCCGGGTTTCGTGCGTGCCGCCTTGAGCTCTCTCACCCGGTCGGCAACCACGCGCGAGTACGTGAGCAGGTGGGACTTCGCCGCGATCAGACCCTGCGGGCGGAAGATCATCATGACGATCAGCAGTACGCCGAAGATGAGGTACTTCCAGTCGGCGATCGCGGTGAACCTCAGCGGGATGTACGCCACGATCGCCCCGCCCAGAATGGCACCGACCTTGTTGCCTGAGCCCCCGAGCACGACCGCTGCGACGAACAGGATCGACGTGGCCACATCGAACTTCTGGTTGTTGACGAAGCTCACCTGACCTGCGAAGAGCGCCCCGGAGAGGCCTCCGATGCCCGCGCCGATCGCGAACGCCCACAGCTTGAACTTGAACGTCGGAACGCCCATGATCTCGGCGGCGTCCTCGTCTTCGCGGATGGCGATCCAGGCGCGACCGACCCGGCTGCGCTCCAGATTGCCGACGAACATGAGGATGATCACGATCACCGTCACGGCCAGCCAGTACCACGGCGTACCGTTCGACGCCGAGAAGACCGCGTGACCCTGGGCATCCGTCCCCGGCGGGTGCCCGACCTCCTGGAAGCCCACCTGCCCGCGGGCAGCCGGGATGATCGTGGCGAGGATGCGGATGATCTCACCGAATCCGAGCGTCACGATCGCCAGATAGTCGCCGCGCAACCTCAGCGTGGGCAGGCCGAGCGCAACACCGAACACCATCGCGATGCCGATCGCGAGCGGCAGCGTCCACAGGTAGGGGATGTGGATGGCCGTGGAGTCCGGCGAGGTGAAGAACGCCGCCGTGTACGACCCGATCGCAAAGAACGCGATGTATCCGAGGTCGAGCAGGCCGGCGAATCCGATCACGACGTTCAGGCCGACCGCGACCAGCGCGTACACGGCCATCTGGAAGCACGAGATCGGGAAGTCGTTGCCCGGCTCCGTCGTGATCAGCCACGGGTTGGCGACCGGCAGGTAGTAGACAGCAGCGAGCACGATGGCGAGGAACAACCACTGTTGCCAGCGCGCCATGCGGTTCCATCGGCGGCGCCAGCCGCCCAGGAGCTGCCTGCGCGTGCCGAACGACTCGTCCGCGTCGAGCTTCTGCGTCGTGCGGGCGGAGGGCATGGGCGCACCGCCCCCGATGGCGCTCATGCGCGGCTCCTTCCGAGGGACTGTCCGAGCAGGCCGGACGGCCGCACCAGCAGCACGAGCACCAGCACGATGAACGCGACCACGTCGGTCCACTGCGAGTCACCGAGCAGCAGTTGGCCGTAGTTGCCGATCACGCCGATCAGCAGACCGCCGAGCAGCGCGCCCCGCACGTTGCCGATCCCGCCCAGCACCGCGGCGGCGAACGCCTTGATGCCGAGCACGAAACCGCCGTTGTAGATGACGCCGCTCGGCACCTTCATCACGTAGAACAGTGCGGCGGCACCGGCGAGGATGCCGCCGATCACGAACGTGGTGACGATGATGCGGTCCTTGTTGACGCCCATCAGCGTTGCCGTGTCGGGATCCTGTGCGACGGCACGGATTCCGCGACCCACCCGGGAGCGCCGGATGTACTGGTCGGTGGCCACCATCATGACCACGGCGGCGATGATGATCGTGAGCTGCTGACTGTCGATGATCGCGCCGAACACCTGGAACACGGGCGTCGGGATGAACATCGTCACAGCCGGCTCAGCGTTCGAACCGCGCACCAGGAAGATGATGTATTGGATCGAGAACGATGCACCGATCGCGGTGATCAGGAACGCCAGCCTCGACGCACCGCGCCGCCGCAACGGCCGGTAGGCGACACGCTCGATGATGAAGGCCGTCACGACCGAGAACACCATGCCGACGATCATCGCCAGCAGGAGGTTCGCGACGATCGCCCAGATCGAGAGGTTCGGCGGGTTCGGCCCGAAGCCGAGCGAGGTCAGCGTCGCGACGACGCCGTAACACCCCATGATGAACACCTCGGAGTGGGCGAAGTTGATGAGGTTCAGAACGCCGTAGACGAGTGTGTAGCCGAGAGCCACCAGCGCGTAGATGGCGCCGAAGGTGAGACCGTCGAATGTCGCGGGCCAGAAGTTCTGAACGAGTGAGTTGACGTCGAAGTTGATCCAGCTGTTGTCGGCGTGGATGGATGCCGGCAAAGCCGCCGGCAGGGCGAGGAGGGTGGCAAGCATGTGGTTCTTCCGGTGCCGTGTCGAATCCTGACAACGTCGTCGGGGTTCGACTGTTTCGGGTCAAGCACGGCCGCGCCGCGGGGCGGATTGGAAACACCCCACGACGCGGCCTTCACGTGAGCGGCTGGGCTAGCCGATCGCTCCGACCGACACGATCTTGCCGTTGTCGACCTTGTACCCGAACACCGCGGACTTCGCGAGCTCACCCGTGGAGTCCCACTTGAGGTGCTTGCTCAGGCCGTCGGCGTCGTAGCTGGTCACCCAGCTGAGCAGCTTCGAACGGTCGACGTTGCCCTTGTCGATTCCGGAGAGCAGAACCGTCGCCGAGTCATAACCCTCTACGGAGTAGGTACCCGGTGCCATGTTGAACGCCGACTGGTAGGCATCCGAGAAGCTCTTGATGAGCTCGCCGGGGATGCACGGGCACGTGAAGTAGGCGTTCTCGGACGCGTTGCCCGCGAGCTTGATGAACTGGTCGTCCTTCACGCCGTCCGGGCCGATGAAGACGCCCTTGAACCCCTTGTTCACCAGCTGCTGGTCGAACGGCGCACCTTCGGCGTAGTAGCCGGAGTAGAACACCGCGTCGGGCTTCGCGTTGATGATCTTGCTGACCGTGGCCGAGAAGTCCTTCTGGCCCGTTGTCACCTTGTCGGTGCCTGCGACAGAAGAGCCGAGCGCCTTCTGGATGGCCGTGGAGAGGCCGATGCCGTAGTCGGAGTCATCCTGAACGACGTAGACCTTCTTGGCCTTGAGCTTGTCGGTCGCGAACGTCGCCGCCGCGGGACCCTGCACGTTGTCGTTGCCCAGCGCCCGGAAGAACGTCTTCCAGCCGTTCTGCGTCAGCGTCGGGTTCGTGGCCGACGGTGTGATGTGCACGAGACCGGCCTGCTCGAAGATGCCGCCGGTCGCCTTCGACTCGCCCGAGAACGGAAGACCGACGACGCCGATGATGTCGGATTCATTGACAGCCTGAGTGACGACACCCGGTGCCTTGCCCGGGTCGCCCTCGGTGTCGAACTTCTTGAACTGCACCTGGCAGCCCGGGTTCGCCTTGTTGTGCTGGTCGATCGCCAGCTGAACACCGTTGAAGATGTTGATGCCGAGCTGAGCGTTCGGGCCCGTCTCCGCACCGATGTAGGCGAGCGTCAGGTTGCTGTCGCACTTCGCTTTGCCGTCGCCGGCGGGAAGCACAGCGTTCTTGGAGACGTCGATCGACGTCTGGATCGGCAGGTTGACCTTGCTGGTGGTGGAGGTGGATCCCCCGGTCGTCGACTGGTTCACACAGCCTGCGGTCAGGAGCGCGACCGCTGCTGCCGCGACCAGCGCTCCGATGATCCTCTTGGTTGCCATGGAAGTTGCCTTTCGGGTCCTGTGCCCGGGGTTGTCGGCCCCTTTGCACGGTTGCAATGTCCTGAACCGTAGACGAGTGTTCAGACCCCCCGCAACGGATTGGGCCAGTGTTGTGCCAAATCTTTACAAAGTGAACACATGATGTGGCGCAAGGGCACAGTTGCGCAGTCGTCGGCGCCGGCAGCACGTGCCCATCCGCCATGCAGCGACCGCGCAGCGCACACGCAGCGAAGCAGGGTCGGGGTTCGTGCTTCGGGCTCAAGCAGCCCCTCGGATCGGCCGGGTCCAGCCGTCAGTCGCGACTGCGGCGCTCGACGGACTCCAGCGATTCCGTCGGTCCAGCCGTCAGTCGTCGCGGGCCAAGCCAGCCGTCAGTAGTCGCGGCCGCACCGCTCGACCGGCTCCAGCGATTCCGTCGGTCCAGCCGTCGGTAGTCGCGGCTGCGCCGCTCGACCGACTCCTTCGGCTCGGCCGGGTCAGCCGTCAGTAGTCGCGGCTGCGCCGCTCGACCGACTCCCTCGGCTCGGCCAAGCGAGCAAGCTCGCTTGGCTCTCGCCTCAGTCGTCAGTGCACATACTCGAGGAGGTCCCGGCCGACCGCGCGCATGCCGTCCAGCACTCCGAGCCGCGCCGACAGTTCACTGTCGTCGAAGGATGTCGACACCACGTACGCCACGCCCGCACGCGGACCGCGCAGCACGCCGACCTCGCTGCGCACACCGGTATCAGTGCCCGTCTTGTTCATCAGCAGCAGGCCGTGGTCGGGGCCACGGTGTGCAAGCGGATCGAGCCCGAACGCGCTCGCCACCATCGAGAGGTCGTGATTGAGCGAGAGCCACCCGACGACGCGCTTGCTCGTGCCGGCATCCACGACCTCGCCCCTGGCGAGCGACGCGAACAGCCACGTGAGCTCCTTCGCGCTTCCCACCGAGAGCTGCGGGGCGTCATCCGGTCCCCGGTGATCGCGCACGAGATCGAGCATTGCGGTCTGGCGCAGCGCCAGCTGCTCGGTTCGCGCGCTCACCGACTCGAGCCCGACCCGGCGCAACAGCACGTTGGTGGCGAGGTTGTCACTGGCCGCACCGACGAGCGCGGCGAGGTCCGCCAGCGGGAGCGAGGGCGCGACCAGGTGCTGCCAGATGCCCGAGTCGCCTACGGCATCCGTCTGCAGCCGGTCCACGAGGCTGAGGGCGCTCGTGTCGCGAGCCTCGAGCCTCGCCGCCACCTCGATGAGCAGCAACACCTTGCCGATCGACGCGGTCGGCATGACCACGTGGTCGTCGACCGAGAACAGCACGGCGCCGGTCGTGAGATCGATGGCCCTCGCAGATACTTGCACACCGGCGAGCGCGAGCTCTCCGAGCGCCGCGAAGCCCTTGACGAAGCTGTCACCTGGCTCGCGTCCGCGGTGTTTGCCACGCCGCCAGCCCGCATGCCTGGATCGGCGTTCTGAGCCTTGGACGGGGGCGCTCACGGTCTTGTTCGGTCCTCGAAGCTTCGTGCTGCTGGGATGGATGCCGCGTCCCCCGTCGCGGCATTCGGGCGTGCTTACATCAAACCACGCCGCGGGCGCCTGAACCGCGCGTCACCAGATGCGCACGCGGTGCTCAGGGGCGAGCCACAGGGCGTCCGTCGGCTGCACGCCGAAGGCGTCGTAGAACGCGTCGATGTTGCGCACGATCTGGTTGCAGCGGAACTCGTTCGGCGAGTGCGGGTCGATCGCGAGCAGACGGATGACCTCCTCGTCGCGACCCTTCTGCTGCCACGCCTGCGCCCACGAGAGAAAGAACCGCTCGGCGCCGGTCAGGCCGTCGATCACGGGCGGTTCGGCACCGTTCAGCGACAGCAGGTACGACTTCCAGGCGATGCCGAGTCCGCCGAGGTCGCCGATGTTCTCGCCGATCGTGAGCGCGCCGTTCACGTGGTACTGCGGCACCTGGGCGGGAGCGAGCGCGTTGTACTGCGCGATCAAAGCCCTGGTGCGCTTCTCGAACGCGCGGCGGTCGTCGGTGGTCCACCAATCGGCGAGCTTGCCGTTTCCGTCGAACTTCGAACCCTGGTCGTCGAATCCGTGCCCGATCTCGTGGCCGATCACCGCGCCGATCGCACCGTAGTTGGAGGCGTCATCCCGGTTCGGATCGAAGAACGGGTACTGCAGCATGGCGGCCGGAAACACGATCTCGTTGAAGCCGGGGTTGTAATACGCGTTGATCGTCTGCGGCGTCATGAACCACTCGTCACGGTCGATCGGCTTGCCGATCTTGTCGAGCTCGCGCCGGAACTCGAACTCTGCAGCGCGCCGCACGTTGCCCATCAGATCGGTCGGATCGATCAGCAGGCTGGAGTAGTCCCGCCACTTGGCCGGATATCCGATCTTCGGCGTGAACTTCGAGAGCTTGTCGAGCGCCCGGTTGCGGGTCTTCTCGCCCATCCAGTCCAGCGTGCGGATCGACTGCCGGTAGGCGGCGACGAGATTGCCGACGAGGATGTCCATGCGCCGCTTCGACTCCGGCGGAAAGTTGCGCTCGACGTAGACGCGGCCGACGGCCTCGCCCATCGCACCCTCCACCAGCGACACGCCACGCTTCCACCGCTCGCGGATCTTCGGCGTGCCGGTGAGAGTGCGACCGTAGAAGTCGAAGTTCGCAGCGACGAAGTCGCCGCTCAGGTAGGAGGCGGCGTCGTGCAGCACCCGCCAGCGCAGCCAGTCGCGCCACTGAGACAGCCGCTGCTCACGCAGCAGCGATCCGAGTCCTGCGGTGAAGCTCGGCTGGCGCAACACCACCTCGTCGAAGGCGCGACTCGGGGCTCCGACCGCCTTCAGCCAGACGCCGAGGTCGACGCCGCTGGCCAGGGACGCCGCGTCCTTCCAGTTGTAGAGGTTGTACGTCTTCTCGCTGTCGCGACTGGCGACGTTGTCCCAGTGCGCCTTCGCGATGTCGGTCTCGAGGTCGAACACGTTCTGCGCACGGCGCGGCGCCTCGGAGACGCCCGCGAGTTCGAACATGCGCTGCACGTGCGCAAGGAACGCGGCGCGCACCGACGCGAACTTCGGTTCACGGTAGTAGCTCTCGTCGGGCAGTGAGATGCCGCTCTGCTCGACGAACACGAGGTAACGCTCGGGGTCACCGGGGTCGTTGTCGACGAACAGCTGGTAGAAGCCGCTCAGCCCGCTCTTCTCCAGTCGCCCGACGGCCTCGAGCAGACCGGGGATGGAGCGGATGTTGCCGGCCAGCGCCAGTCGCGACTCCACGGGCGAGACACCGAGCTTCTCGATGCGCTCGGTGTCCATGAAGCTGGTGAACAGGTCGCCGAACTTGCGCGCCTCCGTGCCCTCCTGGGCATGCTGCGACTCGTCGATGATCTCCCGTACGGCATTCTCCGACTCCTCGGCGAGGATCATGAAGGAGCCCCACCTGGCCTTGTCGGACGGAATGTCGGTGCGTGTCGTCCACTTGCCGTTCACGTGCCGGAACAGGTCGTCCTGGGGCCGGGTGCCAGCATCCAACTCGTCGGTCAGGATGCCGGAGGCGAGCACGGATGCCCCCTCGTCCGGCGTCTCGGCCGGCCTCTGCGCCGCGTCAGTCATGTCATCAAGACTAGGCGAGTGACGGAGGCTTGGCCGAACGTGCGGGGTCCTCCTATCGCCGCGACTGAGCCCACTCGTCGAGCAGCTCGGGCAGGCGCTTCCTGATGAACTTCAGAAAGTCCGTCATCTCGGCGATGCGCGCTCCGACGGCCGTATCGCGGCCGCCTGCCGCCTCGGGCATGCCCTCCGCGAGGTTGAACAGGGCGCTGTAGAAGCGCTCCTCCGACATGCCGGCCGAATACCACGGATTGTCGGGAAGCTCGTAGACATCGCGCCGGCTCCCCGGCTGGGAGACCCGGCGCACCATCGCAAGGCTCTGCAGGTAGCGAACGGCACCGGAGATCGCCGCGGCGCTCACGTCGAGTCGTTCGGAGAGCTCCGCAGCCGTCAACGCGGACTCCGCAACGGTCAGTGTGAAGAGCACTCGGCTCGGCATGCGCGGAAATCCTGCGGCTGTCAGGAGCGCGGCCCCGCGCTCCGCGTAGTCGGCCAGCTTCGCCTCGTCCCGTGCCACATGCACCTCCATCTCTCGATTGCGCTGGTTCGGGTCAGTTCGCGGACACGATGCCGCGACGGCGGAACGCCCAGGCTCCTGCGGCGACCAGGACGATGGCGATCACGGCCATGATCCACGTTCCGCTCCAGTCCGTGTTGCCGAGCGGGAGCGTTGGCGTGTGATCCGTCGGCGCGATCTGCCGAACCCAGTCCGGCATTCCGAGCAGGGCACCGAATTCGCCGAGCACCACGCCGATGCCGAACGCGGCCCAACCTACCGCGGCGGTCGCCCGTGGGAAGACGCCGAACACGAACGCGGTCACCCCCAGATACACGACGACGGCGGGCAACTGGGCGAGCGCCAGCACGATCGCGTCGCCGGCCAGCCGCTTGTCGATGCCGGAGAGCGCCCCGCCCATCACCGCACCCGCCAGGGCCAGGATGACCGCGGACGCCACCGCCGCGAGGATCACGAACGACAGGTACCAGCGCAACCTGCTCACGGGCGTCGCGAGCACGGTCTCGGCATTGGTGGCCGCCTCCTCCTGGCGCAGCCGGATGACCGTCTGCACGGCGGCACCCGCCACCAGAAGCCCGATCAACGCTGCCATCACGCCGAGGAACACCTCGAGCACCGATCCTGAGCCGCCTCCGATCTTCTTCAACGACGTCTCGATCTCGGGATTGGCGGCGACGGCATCGTTGAGCGTCTTGCCGAGCCCTGCGATCAGGAGCCCCCCGACGACTGCGGCGATCCCCCAGCCGATGATCGATCCGCGCTGGAGCCGCCACGCCAGTCCGAATGTTCCTCGAAGCGCGGCCGACGCCCACGCCCTGCCCCTCCGCGGCGCGACCAGACCAGAAGAGGTGTCGCGAATGGCCTGCAGCCAGAACGAGACCGCGATGAGAACAGCGGCGAGCGCGATGCTGAGCAATCCGATCCACCAGTAGTTCTGCGTGAACGGGCGGATGCGCAGCCCCCAGCCGACCGGTGTGAACCACACGGCGGGCGACGGCGTGACGTGCAGGTGGTCTGCGGATGCTTTGCCGCCGGCATCCGCCGCCGCATTCAGCACCCAGAACACCGCGATCGCAGCGATCGCCCAGCCGTTGGCCGCCCGCGACGTGGAGAAGATCTGTGCGGAGAGCAGGCCGATGCCGAAGAACGCGATGCCGGTGCTGGCCAGCGCCCAGCCGAAGACGAGCGACCCGTAACCGTCGAAGCCGGACAGCATCGCGACCAGGGCCGACAGCAGCCCCATCACGATGTTGAGCACGATCGCGTGCACGATCGTCGCCCAGGTGCTCGACACCCGCCCGGCGCGGGTGGCGACGATCAGGTCGCTCCGGCCCTGCTCCTCGTCGGCGCGGGTGTGCCGAACGGCCGTGAACGTGTTCATGAATGCGACCAGGAGCATCATGAACGCGCCGATCTCGGTCATGAAGAACGATCCGGCGGAGGCGCCGTCCGGTGCGCCGCGTACCGCCAGCAGCGTGGGATTCGCGGTGAGCACCGCGATCACACCGAGACGCAGCCGCAGCGTGCCGTAGGTGGACGCGAGCGCGGCCACGACGAACAGGATGCTGAGGGCTACCACGAGAACCCACGTCGTGCCGACGACGCGGTCCCGCCTGAGGCGGAACCGCACGAGAGTTCCGAGCGCGGTCATCGCACGGCCTCCAAAGAGCTGTCGGCCGCCGCGATCTCGTCACCGTAGTGCCTCAGGAACAGCTCCTCCAGCGACGGCGGTGTGACCGTCAGCGACTGCACGTCGAGCTGACCGAGCCTCGGAAGCACGGAGGCCACGGCCGCGCTGTCGGCCGTGAAGCGGATGCGACCGGACGCGACCCTCACGTCGTGCGCTGCCGGGATCGACTCGATCACGGCCGGGTCGATGCCGTCGGCGGCGAACGAGATCTCGGTGCGGGTGAGGTGACGCATGTCGGCGAGGGTGCCGGATTCGACCGCCTTGCCCGCGCGGATGATCGTCACGCCATCGCAGAGCGCCTCGACCTCGGAGAGGATGTGGCTGGAGAGCAGGATGCTCGCACCGTCGTCTTTCGCGATGCGCGCGACCTGCTCGGAGAACACCGCTTCCATCACCGGGTCGAGTCCACTGGTGGGCTCGTCGAGGATGTAGAGCTGCGCGGGGGTCGCGAACGCCGCGACGAGCGCCACCTTCTGCCGGTTGCCCTTCGAGTACGTGCGGGACTTCTTGCGCGGGTCTAGCTGGAACGCCTCGACCAGCCGGTCACGGCGCGCGAGGTAGTCGGTGGACTTCGTGTTCGTGCCCCGCAGGCGGGCGATGAGGTCGATGATCTCGCCGCCGCTCAGGTTGGGCCACAGGGCCACGTCGCCCGGCACGTACGCGATGCGCTCGTGCAGCCGGGCCGCCTTTCCCCACGGGTCTTCGCCGAACACCTGGACCGACCCGCCCGAGGCGTGGATCAGCCCGAGGAGCACGCGGATCGTCGTCGTCTTCCCCGCGCCGTTCGGCCCGAGGAATCCGTGCACCTCGCCTTCACCCACTGTGAGGTCGAGCCCGTCGAGAGCGTGGACCCGACCGAACCGCTTCTGCAGCCCGCGAGTCTCTATCACTGAGGTCATGAGCGTGACGCTACGCTAGTTTCACAAATTTGTGAAACTTCCTAACGGAATCCATACGGCCTCCAGTCGATCCGCCTCGTGCGCCTCACCACCACCTTCCACCCAAACCTCCGCCCCCGTACTCCACCCCCTCTTCCGCCCGTCCTCCACTCAAACCTCCACTCCGTCCTCCCCCGCCCGAAAACAGGCGGGAAAGCGGCTTCCGCGTGAAAACAGGCAGATCCTGCCTGTTCCCGACCGATTTGCCTGCGATCGACCGGCTCGCGGGCGCGGCCACAGGCGGGGCGCGGGCACGGCCGCCGAGCACGATCGCACGAACACCCGCGGCTACTGTCGAAGGATGCTCCAACGCGCCGCCGACCGCGAGATCCTGCGGCTCGCGGTGCCGGCGTTCGGCGCTCTCGTGGCCGAGCCGCTATTCCTTCTGGCGGACTCGGCACTCGTCGGGCACCTCGGCGCGACTCCGCTGGCCGCCCTCGGCATCGCCGGCGCCGTGCTGCAGACGATCGTCGGGCTCATGGTGTTCCTGGCCTACGGCACCACGCCCGCCGTCGCTCGTCGCCTCGGTGCGGGCCATGAGCGCGAGGCGCTCGAGGCCGGCATCGACGGCCTGTGGCTGGCCGCGGGCATCGGAGTCGTGCTCGCCGCTGCTGGAGCTCTCGCAACGCCCCAGCTCGTCGCGCTGTTCGGTGCGCAGCCGGATGTCGCTTGGCAGGCATCCGCATATCTCGCGGTGTCGATGGCGGGGCTTCCGGCCATGCTGATCGTCTACGCGGCGGCCGGGCTGCTGCGCGGACTGCAGGACACGCGCACGCCGCTCTCGGTGGCGTCTGGCGGGTTCGCGGCGAACATTGGCTTCAACGCCCTGTTCATCTACGGCGCCGGGCTCGGCGTGGTCGGGTCGGCCGTGGGAACGGTGATAGCGCAGTGGGGCATGGCTGTGCTCTACATCGCGGTGGCGGTGCGACACGGTCGCCGCGCCGGCGCGCGGCTCGGACCGCGAGTTGCAGGCATCCGCGGGCTCACCGGCCCGGGCTGGTGGCTGTTCTTGCGCACCGCGAGTCTGCGCGTGGCGATCATGCTGGCGGTGTTCCTGGCGACCGGCATCTCGTCGGATGCCCTCGCCGCCTGGCAGGTCACCATGGCGGTCTACAACGCGGTGGCCCTCGCGCTCGACGCGCTGGCCATCGCAGCGCAGGCACTGATCGGACGGTCGCTGGGCATGGGCGACGTGCAGGCGGTGCGTGCCGTGCTGCGCCGGTGTCTGTGGTGGGGCGTCGGCGGAGGGGCGGTGCTCGGTGCTCTGCTCGTCATCGCGAGCCCGGTGCTCGGCTGGGTGTTCACGAGCGACCCCGACGTGCTGCGGATGCTGCCGGTCCCGCTGGCGATTCTCGGTGCGACTACACCGCTGGGCGGCTACGTGTTCGTGCTCGACGGCGTGCTGATCGGCGCAGGGGATGCCCGTTACCTCGCGGCCACCGGCCTGGTCAACCTCCTGGTGTTCGTGCCGCTCGCGTGGGCGGCCGTCGCCCCTGGCGCCGGCGACGCGACCTCGTTGTCGTCGCTGACTCTCGCGTTCGTGCTCGGCTACCTCGGCGCCCGCGCCGTGACGCTCGGCGTGCGCGCCCACCGCGGCCGATGGATGGTGGTGGGTGCTGTGCGCGGTTGAGCGGGCGGGCGCTCGGGCAAGTATTGCCGGCACCAACCATGGGGCGCCACCGCTAGGGCACGCGCGCCGTCGTGTTCCCGACGCGCAGCACCGAGGTGAACGCGACGGGCTCCGCCTGCTCGCCCTCGAGCATCCGCACGATAGCGTGCCCCGCGGCGCGACCCTTCTCGTACGCGGGCTGCTCGAGCGTGGTCAGCTCGTAAGGCCACAACCCGTCGACGCGCACGCCGTCGAATCCGATCACGCTCAACTGATCGGGCACGACGATGCCGAACTCCTCGGCCGCACGGATCACGCCGACGGCGAGCAGGTCGCTCTGTGCGATGATCGCCGTCGGCCGTTCCCCATCGGGCAATGACAGCAGCTCGCGGGCGGCCCTGCGCCCCTCGTCGACATAACTGCCTGCCGCGGCGTAGGCGACGGCATCCGGAAATACCAGCCTGGCGCCCTCGAGCCTCTGCAGCGCCGTCGCGGACGAGCTGATGGCGAGCAGCTCGTCGGTGACGCGGCCTCGGTGATGCGTGACATCCAGCGGCAGCGTGATGATGGCGACGCGTTCGTGGCCGAGCTGCTGCAGATGGCGGGCACCGCGCTCAGTCGCATCTCGGTTGTCCTGCTCGATGACGAGGATGCCCTCAGCCGGGAACCCCTCGATCGCCACAACCGGCAGACCCCGGTTGCGCAGCGCCGAGATGCTGTCGGCGAGGCGCGGCGTGCATCCCATCAGCACGGCCGCGTCGATCGGAGCGTCTTCGACGGTGACCTGATGCGCGGGCTGCGTCGGCATGGACTTGACGCCGGCGAACTGCTGGGCCGGCCCTGCCGCGGCCAGGATGAGCAGCGCGGCGTCGATGTGCCCGATCTCCTCGGCGATGCCGTCGAACTGCGCGATCTGGATCGGATCGCGGAACGCCTCGCGCACCCGTTCCTCGATGACCACCCCGATGATGCCGGAGCGGCCGCGCCGCAGCGACCGCGCCCTCGGGTCGGGGCCCGCGTAGTGCATTTCGCGTGCGGCGGCGAGCACGCGATCCCTTGTGGCCTCGGCGACCGGGCCTGATCCGCTGAACGCGAGAGACGCCGTCGAGGCGGAGACGCCGGCCTTCGCAGCGACGTCGGCGAGGGTGGGCCGGGGCGAGTCGCGCACGGGACGCGCGGAGTCGCGCACGGGCTTCACGGAATCGTGGTCGGGCATCCCGCTCCCTTCTCCCGGCGGCTGCCGGCACGATACGCCATGGCCCCGCGCCGTGCGGTGCGCGGACCACGCGGATGCCGCCTCCTTGACGGGCCGGCATCCGATTCGCTAGCTTAGGCGAAGGACGGACTCGAATCGATTCGACCCGCCTGGGGCCCAGTCCTCGGCCAGACCTTCGTCTCGACCCTCTCCGTCGTCTTCATCTCCTCTCTTTCGCCGCGCGACCCTCACGCGGCGCCTCCCAGATCGAATCCCATGGCAACGCGCACCGACATCACCAGCTCCCGTCCCCGTGTCGCACCCGAGTTGCGGGCGTGGCGCAACGCGCTCTTCGTCATCTTCATCGTCAGCGGGCTCTTCCTCTCCAGCTGGGTGTCGCGGGTGCCTGGCGTGCGGGACTCGCTGCATCTGCAGACGGATGTCGTCGGCCTGATCCTGCTCGGCGTCTCGATCGGCGCGATCGTGGGTCTCGTCGTCGCCCCCCCTCTGCAGGCGCGCGTGGGCACCCGGCGGGGCATCGCCATCGTCGTCGTCGCCGCGTCGTTCGGCCTCGCCGTCGTCGGCCTCGGCGCCGCAGTGCTGAACTCGTTCCCGGTCGTCGTGCTCGGACTCGCGCTGCTCGGTCTGGGCAACGGGGCGGTCGACGTGATGATGAACGTCTCCGCCGCGGCCGTCGAAAAGCGCATCGGCCGCACGATCATGCCGTTCATGCACGCATGTTTCAGCATCGGCACCGTCGCTGGGGCAGGCATCGGCGCCGCATGCGCCGCGCTCGGCATCTCCGTCTTCTGGCACTTCGCCGTGATGGCCGTCATCTGCATCGCGGCAGGCGTCATCGCGGTGCGCTACATCCCGAACACGCAGGATGTCGTGGATCGGGATGCCGCAGCGCAGGCATCCCTCGACTCCTTCGACGATCCGGCGATCGCCGCCGCACCGCGCCGACGCACCTTCCGTGAGACCGTGAAGTCGCAGCTCACGGTGTGGGCTGACTGGCGGCTCGTGCTGATCGGGGTGGTCATGCTCGGCATGGCGTTCACCGAAGGATCGGCGAACGACTGGATCGCGCTCGCCTCCGTCGACGGCCACGGACTCGACAACGCAGGCGGCGCGCTCGTGCTCGACGTGTTCGTCGCGGCCATGACGGTCGGCCGCGTCGTCGGCGGGCCGGTCGTCGACCGCATCGGACGCGTGTGGGCGATCCGCGTCACGGCGGCGCTCGGCGTGGCCGGCCTGTTGCTGTTCATCCTCGCGCCCTCGCCATTGGCATACGTCGCCGGCGTCGTGCTGTGGGGCATGGGCGCCTCCCTCGGCTTCCCGCTGGGCATGTCCGCCGCCGCGGACGACGAACGGAACGCCACGGCGCGGGTCTCGGCCGTCGCGATGATCGGCTACCTCGCGTTCCTCGCGGGCCCGCCGGTGATCGGATTCCTCGGCCAGCAGTTCGGCATCCTGAACGCCTTGTACGTCGTGCTCGTGCTGCTCGTCGCCGCGTTCGTGTGCGCGCCCGCCCTGCGGCACCGCGAGCCTTCGATGCCATAGCCTCGACTGGTGCGGTTGGTTGTTGCCCGGTGCTCGGTGGACTATGCAGGGCGCCTCAGCGCACATCTTCCGCTGGCGACGCGGTTGCTCGTGCTCAAGGCCGACGGGAGCGTGCTGGTCCATTCCGACGGCGGGTCGTACAAGCCGCTCAACTGGATGAGCCCGCCGTGCACGCTCAGGGTTTCGGAGCCCGACGAAAGCCAAGCGGATGCCGGTGCCACCGAGATCTGGACGGTCACGCACTCCAAGACCTCCGACCGTCTCATCGTGAGCGTGCACGAGCTGCTGCACGACTCCGCTCATGAGCTCGGGATCGACCCGGGGCTGCAGAAGGACGGAGTCGAGGCGCATCTGCAGAAGCTGCTGGCCGAGCAGATCGATCGACTCGGCGACGGCCACACGCTCGTTCGCCGGGAGTACATGACGGCGATCGGGCCGGTGGACATCCTCGCGCGCGACGCCGAAGGACGCGCCGTCGCGGTCGAATTGAAGCGCCGCGGAGACATCGACGGCGTCGAACAGCTGACGCGTTACCTCGAGCTGATGAACCGGGATCCACTTCTCGCGCCCGTATCGGGTGTATTCGCCGCGCAGGAGATCAAACCGCAGGCGCGCACGCTCGCGGAGGATCGCGGCATCCGTTGCGTCGTTCTCGACTACGACGAGATGCGCGGCATCGACGACTCGCTCAGTCGACTGTTCTGAGACCAGACGGCTGTTCTGCGACCGACTCGGTCCGGCCGAGTCAGCTTTTCGCGCGGAGCGACGATTGCTGCAGCGGATATCGCCACAGCAATCGTCACCTTCGAGTCACGAATTCGCGCGGTATTCCTCGAGCAGTGCGGCCGGAATGCGACCGCGGTCGGAGACCTTATGCCCGTGTGAGCGCAGCCATTCACGGGCCGCGCCGAGATCTTCCTTCGAGTTGCGGGAGGAGCGACTGGAAGCGGAGGCCGAGCGACCGCCGTGGAACGACCGGCGGCCTGCGTCTTGGAAGCGTCGGAATGCGTCGCGAAGCTCACGCGCATTGGCATCATTGAGGTCGATCTCATAGGAGACGCCGTCGAGAGCGAAAAAGATGGTCTCTCCCTTTCCGTTTTCGATTTCCACGCCGTCGATGTCGTCTACCAGGACCACTGTGGTTTTCTTCGCCATGCGATAAACATACGCAATTGCATTGCCCGAGCGAAAGTCCGACACGTGAATAGCCGGTTGGCGAATGCGGTGTCGTGCATTATCGCCGACGGGGAAGGGCGCATTATCCGGGCCGTCGCGAATCGCTCGATGCGCGATTCCACTCGCGAACTCAGGCGAATTCGAATGTCAGGCCCCGGCCGGAGCACCGCAGCGGGCGTGCAGGCGGCGCTCGAGAAAAGGTCGTAGCATGGCCGGGCCATGAGTATCCCGACTTCGATCATGAGCGAACACACCCCCGAGATCACGCGAACGTGGTCTGCTGTGCTGTTCGACCTCGACGGCACCCTGACCGACTCCGCCCCCGGCATCACCCAGTCCCTGGCTGGGGCCCTCGAGGAGATCGGCCATCCGGTCGCCGACCCCGACTCCCTCACCGTGCATGTGGGTCCCCCGCTGCACGAGACGATGCGCGCCCTCGGTCTCGACGAACGCGAGGCGGAAGCCGCCACCGCGGCCTACCGCGCCCGCGCCGACTTCACGGACTTGCACGGCAACGCCGTCTTCCCCGGCATGCTCGGCCTGTTGCGCGCACTTCGTGACGCCGGCATCCCGATCGCCCTTGCGACGAGCAAGCCCGTTGGCCGCGCCACGCGCATACTCGAGCACTTCGGTCTGCTGGAGTACTTCGACGTGGTGGGTGGCTCTCCCGACACTGCACACAACAGCACGAAGGCGGACGTCATCCGCTGGGTTCGCGAGCAGCTCGCGGCCAACGGCCGCGACACGAGCAACCTCGTGATGGTCGGCGACCGCGGACACGACGTGCTCGGGGCCGAGGCGAACGACATCCCTTCGGTCATCGTGGAGTGGGGCTACGGCTCCCCGGTCGAGGCCGTCGGCGCGATGTCCGTCGTGCATTCGGCCGACCAGCTGCGCGAACTACTGCTGCGCTGATCGCGCCTCCGCGCGAACCATCGACTCGGCCGTCCGGTGTCCGGTCACTGGCCATTCGAACCCGTGGGCCGCTGTGGAATACAGGCATGTCGACGCAGAACAGGCACATCCTGCCTGTTTTCGCGTGGCAAGCGCCTTCCTGCCTGTTCTCGGGATGGGGGCACTGGGGCACTGGGGCACCTAGCGCGCGAGGCGTTCGACGATGCCGCCGTACAGGCGCGGCATCCGCACGGCGGCAGGCACGATGGCACGACGAAGCGGTGATCGCCCCGCCGCAACCAGGCCACGGGTGAGCACCCGGAAGTCTCGCGTGATCGCGCTCCAGCTGCGCTCGTAAGGCATCGGATCGTCGGCAGCGATCGCCGCCACCGCCGCCTTAGCCTGCGCGATGCCGAGGCGCAGACCCTCTCCGGTCAGCGCGTCGACGTACCCGGAAGCATCCCCGACCAGCAGGATGCGTCCCGCCGTTCGCGCACGGGTGCGCTGCAGCAGCGGCCCGGCGCCGCGCACCTGCCCGAGCTGCGCTCGCGAGTCGCCGCAGACATCCGCATGCAGCAGCTCGGCGAGTTCCGGCTCGTCGGCGAGCGCCGCCGCGAAGTCGGCACCCCGGCGGCCGAGAAGGGCGACGCCCACCAGCTCGGGACCGAGCGGCGTCACGTAGAACTCGCCGTTCGGTGTCCAGCGCACCTCGATGAGGTCGTTCCACGGCGCGATCGCGAAGTGCCTGCGCAGCCCGAATCGCCGAGCGGATGCCCGTTGCGGCCGCGACGCCAGCCCCGCCAGCTCGCGCACGCGGGAGTGCAGGCCATCCGCACCGACGAGGTGACCGGCCGTGAACGGGCCGAGGCCGGGTCCGGAGATCGTGACGTGCATGTCGTGCAGACCGACGGCATCCACTCGCGCTCGGATCACGCGGATGCCCCGCTCCGCGACTCGCGCGGCGATCGCCGCGTGCAGCGTCGTTCGCGCCACACCCCGGCCGGGCCCGCTCTGAAAGCGGTGCTCCGCGCGGGCGCGCCCCTGGATGTACGCCACCCCGCGCAGTTCGGCGCCCGGCGGCTCAACCCCGAGCTCGCTGAGCAGGCGCCAGGCGCCAGGCATGAGCCCCTCGCCGCACGCCTTGTCGATCGGCGTCTCCCGTGGCTCGATCACGATCGGCTCGAGGCCCGCCTCGGCGGCGAACAGCGCGGTAGCGAGCCCCACCGGGCCTCCGCCGACGATCGCCAGCTGCGCGTCGGGCGTCACCGGAGCACACTCCTCGATGGGAACGACCCGTCGCGACGCACGCTAGACGCCGTCCGGCATGACGTGCGCGTGCAGCTGCGCCAGCGCGCGCTCCTCCGCCGGAATGCGAAAGCCCCAGAGCAGCACCCCGTTCAGCACCGCGAACGCGATCGCCGTGATCCAGCCGGCGTAGACCAAGGGCAGCGCAATGCCGTCGAGGACGACGGCCAGGTAGTTCGGATGCCGCAGCCACCGGTAAGGCCCTTCCCGCACGGCTCCCGCTCCAGGTATCACGATGACGCGCACGCTCCACTGCCTGCCGAGCGTGGCGATGCACCACCAGCGCAGCGCGTTCGCGACCACGAGCAGTACGAGCATCGGATACCCCAGCCAGGGCAGGAATGCTCCCGCGAGCCACGCCTCGAGCAGACATCCGATCAGCAGTGCGATGTGCAGTGCGATCATCGGCGGCAGCTGTGCACGGGCGACCTCGCGGCCGCCATGGGCGAGCGACCAGCGGGCGTTGCGTGCAGAGACGACAAGCTCGGCGAGCCGCTCCAGTCCGACCAGGAGCACGAGCGCCAAGTACCAGCTCACGCGCCGATCCCGGTGTACGACGCGGACACCGTGCTCGGTTCGTCCACCGCCCAGTGCAGCAGCACCAGTTCCGCGGTGACCCCGGGGCCGAGCGCGAAGAGCAAGCCTGTCTCACCCGGAACCGGGTTCCGCAACGTCTCGGCCAGAATGCCCAGCACGGCGGCCGATGACTGATTGCCGGCCGCCGCGAGCGCCCGCCAACTCGGCTCGAGCGCGGCATCCGCGAGCCCCAGCGCCTGTGCGAACGCCTCCAGCACCTTCGGTCCGCCCGGATGCGCCAGCCACGTCGTCACATCGGCGACCGTCAACCCGTGCCCACCGAGCAGCGCGTGCACGTCGTTCGCGAAGTGGCGGCCGATCACCTCAGGCACGCCGGCGCTGAGGACGATGCGGAATCCCGTGCCGCCTATGTCCCACCCGATCACGTCTTCGGTCTGCGGATACAGGCTGCTGCGCGTGCCCACGACGTCGGGGCCGGGCAGCCCGCGGTCGCGAGCGAAGTCGTCCCCCACCACGACGACGGCAGCGGCACCGTCGCCGAACAGTCCGCTGGCCACGATGTTCGCCATAGAGTCGTCGCCGTGCTGCACTGTCAACGAGCACAACTCGACCGAGACGAGCACGGCGACGTCGTGCGGATGCCCGACCAGGTAGTCGTGCACCCTCGCGAGGCCTGCGGCCCCAGCGACACACCCGAGCCCGAACGACGGCAACCGCTTCACATCGGGGCGCATCCCCACCCTGGTCGCGAGTTGCGCGTCGATGGACGGCGCGGCGACTCCCGTCACCGACGTGAACAGCACGAAGTCCACCTCGTCGGCGCGGATGCCCGCAGCGGCGAGGGCATCCGTCGTCGCCCGCTCCGCCAGATCGGTGCCCGCCGCGATGAAGAGGTCGTTCGCCTCGTGGAACGAGTCGAGAGTCGCGTACTGATCGAGCTCCATCACGAGGTTGCGAGTCTGCACCCCCGCCGAAGCATGGATGCGGCGCAGCAGCGCTGCGCGCGAGGGATCGTGGGTGAGCAGAGGTTCGAGTACCCGGGTGATCTCCGCCTGAGAGTAGCGGTGGGCGGGCACGGCAGGCGCTGCCGCCACGATACGGGACACAGGGGCAAGCTACCACCGGGGTCCGGCACGGTCGGGGGCTTGCGGCAGACCCCCAGCGACCATCCGCTGGTAGAGCCCGCCGAAACCTGCGTCGCCGTGCGGCGGTTTCGACGAGCTCGACCGGCGGGAGAACGCCCTCAGTCGCGCTTCGGAAGCTGCTGCAGGGTCCAGCGGTTGCCGTCAGGGTCGCTGAACGTGACGAAGCGGCCCCAGGACTGCTCGTCGACCTCCCCGGCGTCGACGCCGTTCTTCAGCAGGTGTTCGCGCGCGGCGTCCGCGTCGGCGATCACGATCTGCACACTGCGCTGGCTGCCGACCGGCATGTCGGTGAGGCCCTTGCCGAATGCGATCGAACAGGCCGAGCCCTGCGGCGTGATCTGCACGAACCGGATCTCGTCGCTGACCGTCACGTCATAGTCGACCTGCCAGCCGAGCTGGTCGCCGTAGAAGTGCTTGGCACGGTCGACGTCGGAGACGGGCACGAAGACGAGCTCGATCTTCCAGTCCATGGTCGGTTCCCTTCTGTTGCGGCCGGAGCATCCGGCCTTCCGTGATGGTGATGGATGCAACGCTATTCGCCGATCAGGTCAATTTCTGTCCTGAATGCGAGAAGAATGCCGATATGGCCGCCACCGCATCCCGCGTGCTCGAACTGCTCTCTCTGCTGCAGACGCATCGGCAGTGGCAGGGGCCCGAGCTCGCGGATCGACTGGCCGTCACCGAGCGCACGCTGCGACGCGACATCGAGCGACTGCGCGACCTGGGTTATCGCGTCGACGCCGTGCGCGGCGCCGCAGGCGGATACCGCCTGGAGGCCGGGACCCGACTTCCGCCGCTGCTGCTCACCGAAGACGAGGCGGTCACCATCGCCGTCGGCCTGCGCTCGGCCGCCGCTCAGGGACTCGTCGACGGCGAGCACACGACCCTGAGCGCCATGGCCAAGTTCGAGCAACTGCTGCCACCCGCACTGCGCACCAGAACGGATGCCCTCGCGGCCGCCCTGCGCACCTCATCGTCGGGAGGCGTACCGGTCTCGGCCGGCCGGATCGGCACCCTCGCGCTCGCCTGCCGCGACGCCGAACGCATCCGATTCGCCTACCAGGCGGGCGACGGCAGCGAGTCCATCCGTAGCGTTGAGCCGCATGCCGTCGTGTCGCAGGGCCGCAGCTGGTTCCTGTTGGCATGGGACCGCGACCGCGAAGACTGGCGCACCTTTCGCCTCGACCGCATCGAGAACATCTTCGGCACGCGGGTGCGCTTCGAACCGCGCCCCGTTCCCGGCGGCGACGCGGCCGAGTACGTGCGCGCCGGCATCCGTTCTGTGCGGGCTCCGCTGCGGCTCGACGTCGTGCTGCACGCACGCATCGAGGATGTCCGGGCCCGGCTCGGCGGCTGGGGAGCCGGCCTCCTCGACGAGGGTGCCGACCGCTGCGTCTGGCCGCTGTCGGGCGAGTCCATCGCGCACCTCGTCGCCACGCTCGCCTGGGTGCCCTCCGATCTCGAGTTCGAGCTGCGGGGCGACCGCGCACTGCTGATGCGCGTCATGACAGCGGCGACGCGCCCAGCGACGGCGGCGCGCGCGGAGCTCGAAGCGGGGCCCTCGGTATAGTGCCAGCATGACCGACGCAGCAGGTTCGCAGGCCGAAGGCGCGGCATCCTCCCTTCCGCTGGTCGTCGGCGTCGTGGCCGATGTACCCGATGTCGTCATCACCGAGGCGGCGGCGCTGGCCGCTCAACTCGGCACTCCCATCGTGTTCGCCACGGTCGAGCCGCTGCGCTACTCGATCAGTACGCTGCCCGACGGTTCCGTGCTCTCGATGCCGCTGGATCCCGACGTGGCCGACACGCAGGAGGAGACGTTCGATCCCGACCTCGTCGCCCGCATCCATTCGCTGGTTCCGGATGCACACCTCGAGTTCGTCGCCCGCGCGGGTGACCCGGCGATCGAGCTCGCCCGACTGGCCGAGGAGCGAGAAGCGCGCGCGATCGCCGTCGGCACCCGCAAGCCCGGATTCCGTGCCAGCCTCGAGGAGTTCCTGGCCGGATCGATCGCCGTGAGCCTTGCGCACAACCAGGCCCGCCCGGTGATCGTGATCCCCGTGGCGCACACCGTCGAGGGCCACGACCCGGCTCGGCACGCGCCGTCGTCCGACGCTTCGTGACCACCGGACTTCGCCGACCGCACGTGCTGATCGCCGTGGCATCGTGACCTCCGGGCAGGAGGGCGCGAACGCGCGGAGGCCCCGCCCGCTGCACCTGAATCCGCTGGCGATGCTCGTCGTCTTCGTCGGCGGAGGCCTCGGCACGCTCGCCCGCTATCTGCTCTCACTCGTGATTCCGCCGCTTCCGATTCCGGCGCTCCGCGGGCTGCTCTACGGCGGCATTCCGCTCTCGACGCTTCTGGTGAACGTCGTCGGCGCGTTCCTGCTCGGTCTGCTGCTCAGCGGTCTCGCCCGTCGCGGAGCCGAGTCGAGACGCGGACGCTTGCTGAGGCTGCTCATCGGCACCGGTTTCATGGGCGGCTTCACCACCTACAGCTCACTCGCGGTCGAGACGGTCGGACTTGGAACTGCAGCGAATCCGTGGTTCTCCGTGTCGTACTCTCTGGTGACGCTCGTGGTCGGGCTGGGCGCCTCGCTCGCCGGCATCGCGCTCGGCACGTATGTGAGCCGGCCACGGGCGTCCGGTTCGCCCGAGGACGCGTCGTGACCCCGTCGTGGCTCGTTCACTCGCCCCAGCTCGCCGCGCTCCTCGCGGTGAGCGGAGGCGTCGGTGCCGTCGCCCGCTTCGTTCTCGACGGCGTGCTGCGCACCCGGCTGCGCTGGGTCGTTCCGGCCGGAACGCTGATCATCAACGTGAGCGGTTCGCTGCTGCTCGGATTCCTCACCGGGCTCATGGCGTTCCACGCGATGCCGAGCTATCTGAGCATCATTCTGGGCACCGGATTCCTGGGCGGCTACACGACGTTCTCCACCGCCAGTTTCGAGACCGCGCGGCTGCTCATCGAGCGCAAGGGCGTGGCATCCGTCGTCAACAGCCTCGGGATGCTCGTGCTCACCGTGCTCGCCGCCGCGGCCGGCCTCGCGCTCGCGTCGCTATAGCGGCAAGGTGTACCGTTTTGCGGTCGGCGACCCTGCACGCGATCGACGACCCTGCACGCGACCGACGAGAGAGCACGGCGCCCATGAACCACCACGCAAGCGACGCCCGCTTCGTGGTCACTCGTCAACACAGTGCTCGTTCGCACTCTCCGTGGTCACTCGTCAACACAATGCTCGCTCGCACCCGCCGTGGTGGCTCGTCGATACAGTGCCCCCGCCCGCACCGTGGTCTGCCAGCCTTTACCGCTCGTGCACGTCGTGGTTGTAGGCCGCTACGCGGTCGCCGTCGGCGTGCGGGCTCAAGGCCGGTCGCGGGCGACCTTGTCGGTTCGCACGCTCCAGCGGCCCTCGACGCGCGTGATCGTCAGCGGGTAGTCGAGTGCGTCGCTGACGAGTGAGCCGGTGAGCACGGCATCCGCGTCGCCCTGAGCGAGCACTCGGCCGTCGCGCAGCAGCATGGCGTGCGTGGTCGACGCCGGCAGCTCCTCGAGGTGGTGGGTGACGAGCACGCTGGCGAGATCCGGATGCCTGGCCCTCAGCTCGTCGACCCGGTCGAGCAAGTGCTCACGGGCCGCGATGTCGAGCCCGGTCGTCGGCTCATCGAGCAGCAGCAGATGCGGGTCGGGCATGAGCGCGCGGGCGATCAGCGTGCGGCCCCGCTCGCCCTGCGACAGGTTCGGCCATCGCGCATCCCGCCTCGCCGTCATGCCCATCAACTCGATGAGCCCGTCGATGCGGATGCGCTCGGCCTGCGTCGGCTGCCACCGAATCATGAGCTCTTGCGTGCCCGTGGCGCCGGTGGCGACGACCTCGCGCACGGTCAGCGGTGAGCGCACCTCGTGCCGAGGGTTGACGTGCCCGATCAGCGACCGCAGCTCGCGCAGATCGACGCGGCCGAGCCGGCGGCCGAGTACCTCGACGCTTCCCGCGGTCGGATGCTGCACGGCGCCCAGCAGGCTGAGCAGCGTCGACTTGCCTGCCCCGTTCGCGCCGATCAGAGCCCAGTGCTGCCCCCGATCGACGTCGAGCGAGATTCCGGAGAGGATGTCGCGCCCTTGCCGCACGAACGCGACGTCGGACACTGTGAGAATACGCTCCGGCGGCATGGGTTCGGACGGCATTCGTTCGGGCACCCGACTATTCTGGCGCCTCACCGCGCCCGGGCCGCTGCTCACCGGCGCGCGGCGCGCTCACCGGCGGGCGGCGTGCTCACCGGCGTGCCGCGGCAGCAACGCGGCCTCCACTATGGGAAAGACCAGCAGCAGCGCAACGACGGCAAGCGCCCAGCGGTAGCCGAGCCAGGCATCCGAGGGTCCCCATGCCGAGGCGGCCGCCGTCGTGAGCCGCACGATGAGCGCGGCCACCGCGATGCCGACGCCGACCGCGACCTGCTGCATCGTCGAGGCCAGCGTGTTCGCCGAGCTCATGATCTCACTGGGCACATCGGCGAACTGCAGCGAGTTGTAGCCGCTGAAGCCGATCGAGCGGAACACCCCGCTCAGGAAGAGCAGCACAGCGATCGCCCACAGCGGCGTCGTCGGGTCGATGAACACGCACGCCACGTAGACGAGGGCGCCGAGCAGGTTGCTGCCGACGATGACGCGCTTGAACCCGAACCGCCGGATCAGCGGCGTCGTCACCGGTTTGATGGCGATGTTGCCGACGAAGACGGCACCGACCAGCAGGCCGGCCTGCGCCGCGCTCCATCCGAATCCCACCTGGAACAACAGCGTGAACAGGAACGGCGCCGCGCTGATGATCAGCCGGTACACGCCTCCTCCTACATTCCCCACACGGAACGTACCGATGCGAAGCGCAGAGAAGTCGAGCAGCGGATGCCTGCCACGTCGCATCCACGTCACTCCGGCAGCACCCGCTCCGGCGGCGATCACCAGGTAGGCCACCGCCCACACCCAGTCGGTCGAGCCCGATCCGACCTCTTCCATGCCGAGCACGAGCGCGGCCAGCGCGACGCCGGCGAATCCGAATCCGGCCCAGTCGAGTCGGCGCGCCTCGGGTGCCGGCGTGTTCGGCACGATCTTCAGCGCGACGACGAACGCGGCGAGACCGAACGGGATGTTGATGAGGAAGATCCACGGCCATCCGACCGTGTCGGTCAGCACGCCGCCCAATGCGGGGGCGACCACGGGCGCGACGAGCCCCGGCCAGGTGAGGTAGGCCATGGCATCCAGCAGGTCGCGCCGGTCGAGTCCACGCAACACCGCGAGGCGCCCGACGGGAACCATCATGGCGCCGCCGACACCCTGCAGCACACGCGCCGCCGTGAGCTCCGGGAGGTTGCCGGAGAGCGCGCAGAGCGCGGATGCCACTGTGAAGACCGCGAGCGCGGTCGCGAAGATCTTGCGCTCCCCGAACCGGTCGGCCAGCCATCCGCTCATCGGAACACACACCGCGACCGTGAGCAGGTACGCGGTCATCGCGATGTTGAGGTCGACCGCGTGCACGCCGAAGTCGTGCGCCATGGAGGGCGCGGCGGTCTGGATGATCGTGCCGTCGAGGTTCTCCATCGAGAGCCCGACGGCGGCGAGCAGCGCCAGCGGCCGGTTCAAGGTCGCTGATCGGGGCACCGTGCAAGTCTGCCGGAGGTTCACCGACTCGGCACGAGGTTGCATCTGGATGCACGACGGTGCTCACGGGTTGAGTTGCAGCGCCGAGGGCGCGGCGAAGAGAAGCCCAGCGACCTCGTCGGCGGGGTTTCGCTACGCCACCTTCGTCGGCTGCTCAACCCGCCGAGGGCCGACCCATGTAGTGGTCGACCAACGGAACGAAGATGCCATCGACCGTGTTGTCGATGAACTCGTCGGTCAACTGAGCGTGCGTCATGAGCAGTTCGTGCCGCATCAAGTCGAACGGGAGATTCTGCACCCGCTCGGGAACGGCATCCAGATCGATCTCGCCACGGTCCTGGGCGCGGGCGAGGATCACGCTGCTCCACACCGTCCTCTGGCCGACGAGCCGCTCCCGCACTTCCGAGAGCGACATTCCCGACTCGCCGAACAGACCGGCGAGCTGCGCACTCAGCATCACGACCATCTCCACCCGTCGCTCGCTCGCGACACGCAGCAGCCCGCGCAGGTCCCCTGCGAGCGTCCCGGTGTCGGGGATCTCGATGACGTCCTTGTCGTAGTGGTGGCGGATGGCCGCGAGAACGAGCGATTCCCGGTCGGGCCAGCGACGGTAGATCACCGGTCGGCTGGTACGTGCTCGCTCGGCGACCGCGTCGAACGTCAGCCCGTTGTAGCCCTTCTCGGTCAGCTCGTCCCACGCCGCGTCGAGTAGCGCGCCCTCCAGCTCGGCGCCTCGCCGGCGGATGCTGGGGGCCTCCGACTCAAGATTCACTTGTGTATCTTATCGCAGGCGTGTATTCTCCCTCTTTAGATACAGTTGTGTATCTAAATTAAGGAGCCGTTGTGAGCAAGACCCGCACCGCGCCCGCGGTGGATCCATCCGTCAAGCGCACCACGACGACGCTGGTCGTCGGCGTCCTGGCCGTCGTGTTCGACACGACGATCATGAGCGTCGCGCTGCACTCGCTCTCGAAAGATCTGCACGTTCCGGTCTCGACGATCCAGTGGGTGACCACGGGGTACGTGCTCGCTCTCGCGGCCACGGTTCCGCTGAGCGCGTGGGTGCAGAAGCTGCTCGGCGGCAAGCGGGCCTGGATGTTCGCCCTCACCCTCTTCCTGCTCGGCTCCGTGCTCTGCAGCCTGTCGTGGAACGCAGAGAGCCTCATCGCTTTCCGCATCGTGCAGGGCGTCGGCGGCGGCCTCATGCTGCCCTTGATGCAGACGATCGTGATGCAGTCGGCGGCCGGCAAGAACCTAGGACGCGTCGCCGCTGCAGTCGGACTCCCTGCCATGCTCGGCCCGATTCTCGGGCCGGCCGTCGGCGGCATCATCCTGAACTGGCTCGACTGGCGCTGGATCTTCTGGGTCAACGTTCCGTTCTGCGTCGTCGGCCTGTTCCTGGCCTGGCGAATGCTCCCCCGCGACGTGCGCGCGACATCCCGTCCAAAGCTCGATGTCATCGGCATGGTGCTGCTGCTCCCCGCTCTGGTCGCCCTCCTGCTCGGGCTCTCCAACTCGGCGGGCAGCGACGGATTCGGGGCGACGGATGCCTGGCTTCCGCTCGCGATCGGCGCCGTGCTGCTGGTGACGTTCGTGGTGTACGCACTCAAGCGTGGCGACCGCGCACTGGTCGACATCCGTCTGCTCCGTCACAGGTCGGTGTGGTCGGCATCGGCGCTGCTGTTCCTCTCCGGAATCGCGGCATACGGGATCATGCTGCTGCTTCCTCTCTACCTGCAGCAGTTGCGCGGACTCGACGTTCTCGCCGCCGGGCTGTTCCTCGTGCCGCAGGGACTCGGCACGCTGGCGAGCCGCTCTCTCGCCGGGCGCCTCAGCGACACGATCGGCGCCCGGGGAGTGGCGGTCGCCGGCTTCGCCATCGTCGGTGCCGCGACCGTGCCGTTCGCGTTCAGCACATCGACGACGAACGAGTGGCTGCTGATGGCCGTGTTGTTCGTTCGCGGATTCGGCCTCGGTGCCATCGTGATGCCGCTCATGGTGGCGTCGTTCCAGGGCCTGGCGTCTGCGGACATCCCGCATTCGAGCATCATCACGCGCACGGCACAGCAGCTCGGCGGTTCGTTCGGCACAGCAGTGCTGGCCGCGATCCTGCAGTCCGGCCTGACCGTGCACGCGGCGCAGGGCACGTCGGGCGTCGCGACCGCGTACGACCAGGCGTTCTGGTGGTCGATCGGTTTCACGGCCCTCGCCGTGGTGCTCGCACTCGCCCTGCCCGGGCGTCAGGCACCGGTGCCGGAAGTCCCAGCTCCCGAGCCCGAGGCCACCGCCGCATCCGCCGGTTGAGCCGACCATCCGCCGGTTGAGCCGACCATCCGCCGGTTGAGCTGAGCATCCGCTGGTTGAGCTTGTCGAAACCGGGCCCAGAACGTTATGGGTTTCGACGAGCTCAACCGACGGTTCCAGACTCAACCCACGGTGCGCGCTCAACCGACGGGCGGCGGCCCGCGCCTCACTCGGCGAGCAGGCGCTCCGTCTCGGCGAGCAGGATCGCCGTGCACAGGCCCTCGAGCGCGGCGACGAGTTCCGACAGCGGAGGCATCGTGGGTGCGATGCGGATGTTCGCGTCCCTCAGGTCCTTCTTATACGGATACGTCGAACCGGCCGGCGTCACCGCGATACCCGCCTGCGCGGCGAGCGCGATTGCTCGCTCGGCGCATCCGTCGCGCACGTCCAGACTCACAAAGTAGCCGCCGGTCGGCGTGGTCCAGATGCCGGCGTCGTACGGTGCGAGCCGTCGTTCGAAGACCTCGTAGACCGCCTCGAACTTCGGCGCGACGAGTTCGCGGTGCCGGCGCATGTGCGCTTCGAGGCCTGCGGCGTCTTTCAAGAAGCGCACGTGGCGCAGCTGGTTGATCTTGTCCGGCCCGATCGACTGGGCGGCCGCGTGGCTCAGATACCACGACACGTTCTGCGGCGATGAGCCGAAGAACGCGACCCCGGCGCCGGCGAACGTGACCTTCGAGGTGGACGCGAACACGAACACGCGGTCGGGATTGCCCGCCTCCGCCGCGAGCGACAGGATGTCGATCGGCTCGGGCACGTCGTCGGTGAGGTGGTGAACGGCGTACGCGTTGTCCCAGAAGATGCGGAAGTCCGGCGCCGCCGACAACGACATGAGGGCGCGGGCGACGTCTTCGCTGTAGATCGCGCCCGACGGGTTCGAGTGCACGGGCACACACCACATGCCGCGGATCGTCGGGTCCTCCGCCAGCAACCGCTCGACCTCGGCGACATCGGGTCCGTCATCCGTCATCGCAACAGGGATCATCCGGATGCCCAGGTGCTCGGTGATCGTGAAGTGGCGGTCGTAGCCGGGCACCGGGCACAGGAAGCTGATGGTGTCTTCGCGCGACCACGGTCGCGAACTCTGCGGCAGCCCGTGCAGCATGGCGTGCACGACGACGTCGTGCATCACGGTCAGGCTGGAGTTGCCCAGAGCCAGAAGCTGCGGAACCGGCACCTTCAGCACATCGGAGAAGAGGGACCGGAGTTCGGGAAGCCCCTTCGGGTTGGCGTAGTTGCGCAGGTCTGCGCCCGACTCGTCACGGAAATCGTCGGCACCCGGAAGCGAGAGCAGCTCGTTGGAGAGGTCGAGCTGCTCCGGCGACGGCTTGCCACGCGTGATGTCGAGTGAGAGCCCGCGCTTCACAAGCGCGTCGTACTCGGCGGCGAGCTGCGAGTGCAGTTCGCGCAGTTCAGTGGAGGACAGTTCGGCGAGCGCGGTCACCCTTGAATCGTAGCTTTCGCGGTATGCCACGGCGGTGCCGCCCTCAGCCCGCCCATCCCCCCAGTCTGCCCGTTCCCCCGCGGCGTTCGCCCGCGCGCCCAATTGCGCCAGTCTGTAGTGACCGCGCCAGGTCTTCTGGCGCAATCGCTGCAGAGTGGCGCGGACGCCCGAACCGTCGTCGGTGCGGTCCCCGCGCCTGACCAGGCGGCGGATCAAGCGGCCGCGGCGGCCCCATAGTCGGCGGAGACCACGATCGGCAGGTGGTCGGAGTCGCCGCGCGGCAACGTCTCCACGGTGCGCACCTCGAGTCCGGCCGACGTCACGAAATCGAAGTGACCCTTGAAGAACTTGTAGCGGGTGTACGTCTTTCGGTCGCTGAGCGCCATGTCGTAGCCGGATGCCTTGACCCGCTCCCCCAGCGACTGCGTGAAGAACGGGTAGTTGTAGTCGCCGACCATGAGCGTCGGGGCGCCGTGTCCGAGACGGAGCAACTCGGCGTGCGCCGCGCGGATCTGCGTGCGGCGCAATGAGTTCAGCGCGGTCAGCGGAGCCGCGTGGAACGACGCGACGACCACCTCGTTGCGAGTGACGGCATCCTCGAGCAGGGTGCCGACGAGGCGCTCGTGCGCCGGGGCGAGCACTCGGTCGTGCAGTGACTTCTTCAACTCGTAGGTGTCCGTCCCGCGAAGCCGGAAGCGGTCCTGGCGGTAGTAGACCGCCAGGCCCAGCCGATTGCGCTTCGTGGAGTCCGCGAGCATCAGCGTGCCGACCTCGTTCGGCAGCACCGTGGTGTCGGCCTCCTGCAGACACATCACATCGACCGCGGTGGATTCCGCAAGATCGATCAGCTCGCCCGTCGCGCGATTCTTACGGAGGTTGTAGCTGAGTACTCGTATCAGGGCGATCACTTCTTTTGTCACTGCTGCCGGTGACGCGATGATACCCGGGCAGCGTGAGCACCGTGTGAACGGATGCCATCATCCGGCTCCCACGTGCCGCCCCGACCGCCCTATTCGGGGCGCGCGGGCTTCGGCAGATTCTTCTCGTCGGCGCGGCTGAGCGGCGCCGCTCCGGGCAGACCCTTCGGCGGTCGCGCCGAGTACCACAGGCCGGTCTGCTCGTACCATTGCACCTTGCGGTAGTGGTCATCCATGGCGCTGCGCACGGCCGCGCGGATCACCAGGAACGCGACCCAGACGCCGAGAGCGATGAACAGGGCGTAAAGCAGCAACACCCACGAGATCGCGAATCCCTGAAACCAAGCCACAGTGCCTCCTGCCCGGGGCATCCAGCCCGCGTCATCCGGTCACCCTATCGGCGCGCCAGGCTCGGGCGCGGGGCTCACGCGTCGTCGACCCAGTCGAACGTCTTCGTGACGGCCTTCTTCCAGGTGCGGTAGAGCCGCTCGACGTCGGCACGATCGGATGTCGGTTCCCACCTGGCGCCCTCCTGCCAGTTCGCGCGCAGCTCGTCGCGGTCCTTCCAGAAGCCGACAGCGAGACCGGCGGCATACGCGGCGCCCAGAGCCGTGGTCTCCGCGACCGTCGGGCGCACGACCGGGATGCCCAGAACATCCGCCTGGAACTGCATCAGCAGGTCGTTCGAGGTCATTCCGCCGTCCACCTTGAGCTCGGCAAGCCGCGTGCCGGTGTCCTGCTCCACCGCCTCGAGCACGTCGCGGGTCTGGTAGGCGGTCGACTCAAGGGCCGCCCTGGCCAGGTGGGCCTTGTTCACGAAGCGGGTGAGTCCGACGATCGCGCCGCGGGCATCCGACCGCCAGTATGGGGCGAAGAGTCCGGAGAACGCCGGCACGATGTAGGCGCCGCCGTTGTCGTCGACGGATGCCGCCAGCTTCTCCACCTGCTTCGCGTCGCTGATGAGCCCCAAGTTGTCGCGCAGCCACTGAACGAGCGAGCCGGTGACGGCGATGGATCCCTCCAGCGCGTACCGCGGAGCCTCGTCGCCGAGCCGGTAGGCGAGTGTCGTGATCAGCCCGTTGCGGCTGTGCACGATCTCTTCGCCCGTGTTCACGATGACGAAGTTGCCCGTGCCATACGTGTTCTTGGACTCGCCGGCCCCGAACGCGGCCTGGCCGAACGTCGCAGCCTGCTGATCGCCGAGAATGCCCGCGATCGGCGCCTCGCGCAGCAGGCTGTGCGACTCTGCCTCGCCATACACCTCGCTGGACGACCGGATCTGCGGAAGCATCGACCGCGGAACACCGAACGCGTCGAGGATGTCGTCACGCCAGTCGAGCGTCTTCAGGTCCATGAAGAGGGTGCGGGAGGCGTTCGTGACATCCGTCGCGTGCACGCCGCCATGCTTGCCGCCGGTGAGGTTCCACAGCACCCAGGTATCGGTGGTGCCGAACAGCAGGTCACCCCGCTCCGCCCTCTCCCGTGCGCCGTCTATGTTCTCCAGGATCCAGGCGATCTTCGTGCCGGCGAAGTAGGTGGCCAGAGGTAGGCCGACGGCATCCGAGAACCGATCCGTGCCGCCATCGGCGGCCAGGCGGTCGACGATCGGCTGGGTGCGGGTGTCTTGCCAGACGATGGCGTTGTACACCGGCTTGCCCGTGTGCTTGTCCCACACGACCGCGGTCTCGCGCTGGTTCGTGATGCCCACAGCGGCCAGCTCGTGCCGCGTGATATTCGCCTTGCCGAGCGCCACGCCGACGACCTCGCGGGTGTTGCGCCAGATCTCCATCGGGTCGTGCTCGACCCAGCCTGCGTGCGGAAAGATCTGCCGGTGCTCGAGCTGCCCGACCGCGACCACACTCCCCGCATGATCGAACACGATGGCCCGAGTGCTCGTCGTTCCCTGGTCGATGGCGAGGATGTGCGTCGGCATGCTCGCAGACTAACGGCCTTCCCGCCGGTTTCGCCCCCTCCCGTGGGTTGAGCCAGTCGAAACCCGGCACAAACATTGCTTCTTTACGAGGAACCCTCAGCGGCGTAGCGTGGAGCGCACGTTTTTCCGGCTGGACTACGGATGCCTGGCTCGGGTGAAGACGCCGGCGCCGTGCGGATGGCGCGCACAGCCCCGCCGGCGCCGTGCTCTGTCCGCGGCGTGCGCTACGGTCGGGTGATCCGCCACGCCGATCCTGACGAAAGACCCGCATGTCTGTCGACGCCCACTCGCGGTCACGCCTCGTACGTCGAGTACTTGCGGCGCTGTGCATCGCAGCTTCGGGCATCCTGCTCGCTGGATGCGGAGCGGATGCGTCGCCATTCTCCGGCGCGGACGCCGGCTCCACCACAACGACTGCCCTCCCCACCAGCCCGGGCGCCGGAACTGCCCTCGCCGTGTTGGCGACCATCCCCGTGAAAGGCAGGGCGCCGCGCACTGGGTACGACCGCGTCGGCGACTTCGGTGCGGCGTGGAAAGACATGGATCACAACCGCTGCGACACCCGCGACGACGTGCTCGCGCGCGACCTCACGGATGTCACCAAACGCGGCGCCTGCACCGTCGAGACGGGCGTGCTGAGCGATCCGTACACCGGCAAGACGATCCACTTCGTGCGGGGTGTGCAGACATCCGTTCTGGTGCAGATCGACCACGTCGTGCCACTGTCGAACGCGTGGCAGACCGGTGCCCAGCAGCTCAGCCAGCAGCAGCGCGAGACGCTCGCGAACGATCCGCTCAACCTGCTCGCTGTCGACGGTCCGACCAACGAGAGCAAGGGCGACGGGGATGCCGCCACCTGGCTGCCGCCGAACCGCGGATTCTGGTGCGACTACGCCGCCCGCCAGGTCTCGGTGAAGGCGGCGTACCACCTCTGGGTGGCACCGGCGGAGCACGACGCGCTCGCGCGCATCCTCGGCGGATGCCCCGCGCAGGCCGCGATGACATCGACGCTGGCGCCCGCGGTCGGGCTGGGCTGACCTGGGCCGACCTGTGCCGACCTCAGCCCTCACGCAGCTCGGTCACGACCCGCTCGACGTGGCGCGCCCGCGTCTCGGCTCGCTTCGCCAGCGCGAGCTTCGTGAGAGCGGCGCGGCGCACGCTGGGAGTGAGAGCATCCCAGGCGGCGCGCACCTGGCGCTCATCCAGGGCGGCGGCGAGGTCGTCGGGCACGATGAGAGCTTCTGGGCCGTCGAGGATCGTCCAGGTTCCGTCGGACTTGGCGATCTCGACCTGGCGGCGGCCGGCATCCGTCATGCGTCCCTCGGCCTCGAGCCGGGCTACCCGCAGCTTGTTGCTGCCCGACCACGGCGATCCGGGCCGCCTGGGCGAGTACCACATGGCCGAGCGCTCCTCGTCGAGCGTCTTCGCCTGGCTGTCGATCCAACCGAAGGCGAGCGCCTCGACGACGGCGTCTTGATAGCTCATCGCGGGCCGGCCGGTGACCGATCGCCAGAAGACCAGCCAGACGCCGCTCGAATCGTCGTGGTGTCGCAGCAGCCACTCGCGCCACTCGGCGGCCGTCTCGGGGTGCACCAACTCGGCATCGTCGCGGGACATCCCACCACCCTATGTGCCGGGTGAGTTGGAGCCAATCATCCTGGTTCGCTCCCGCACGCTGCCCTGACGGGCGCCCGCCTGGGTGGCCGGACGTCAGCCGCCAGACCTCGTGCAGCACCGCGAGCGCGTCGTACGAGTACTTCCATGGCCGCGGCTTGCGTTGTTGCTGCTGCGTGGCACCTTTCCGCGCGTTCGCGGCTCGGATCGCCCTGCTGGCATGATCCCGAGTCCAGCCCGTCGCACGCGTTAGATCATCCAGCAACCGACCCTTCTCGACCTTGCCTGCTCTCAGATACTCGCGGGCCAGCTTCTTCGTGATCTCCCGGCGCGACGCCTCGATGGCTCCCGCTCACAGTGTCAGGGAAGCTCATCGGCTACGCGGACATCCACATCTGAGGCACGCGCAGCACTTCCCGGACCTTCCAGATAAGTCAAGTCGCTGTCTTGCGCCCGGCATGGCTTGTCAATAATCTTCACAAGTGCGCGTTCCAGTGGCAATGACTTTCATAGCCACTGTTGCGGGTGCCCGCGCGTCACGTGCGGGTCGGGTGTCGCCGAGCCCGCGTTACTGAGATACGCCAGGCCCTTCTGGGTGCGGTGCAACCGAGGTCTGCTCTCGAACGGCCACCGATTCAGGTGCCACGGCGAACCTGATTCAGCCCTTACCGATTCAAGACATCGAAAGGCAACAAAAGCGCATGACTACTGACAACAGAGTGTTCGACCGGCGCATGTTTCTACGCGGCGCCGCGGCAGCGGCCGTCGCCGTGCCGATAGCCGTGACGCTGTCGTCTTGTTCCAGTAGCGGAAGCGGCGCGCCCAGCGAGGCGAAGTCGGCCACAGACCCGTTCGGCATCAAGAAGGGCTCGGTCGTCGAGGCTGTGATCTTCAACGGGGGCTATGGCTACGACTACGTCACGTTCGCCTCGAACGAGGTCGACAAAAAGTGGGCGACCAAGAGCACCATCACTCCTGAAACGAACATTGCCCAGGCGCTCCAGCCGCGTTTCGTCGGCGGGAACCCGCCCGATCTGGTGCAGAACGACGGGGCGAACCAAATCGCGTTCAACACGATCTTGACGAGTCTTGAGACCCTCGACGACGTGTTCGAGGCGGAGAACTACGAAGGCGAGAAGATCGCCGACACGCTTTACCCGCATGTGAAGACGCCAGGCACCTTCGGCGGCAAGTTCGTCGCGATCAACTACGTCATGGCCATGTTCGGGATCTGGTACTCGGCAAGCCTGTTCGAAGAGAACGGTTGGACCCCGCCGAAGACCTGGGATGAAGCGCTAGACCTGGGTGCGAAAGCCAAGGCGAAGAACAAGTACCTCTTCGTGTGGGGCAAGGAAGCAGCCACCTACTACTTGACACTCGCACTCGACTCCGCCATCAAGGAAGGCGGATTGGACGTGTTGAACGCGGTCAACACGCTCCAGCCCAAGGCCTGGTCGCAGAAGCCGATCCAGGACGTGTTCACGAAGCTTGAGCAGATTGTGCAAGCTGGGTACTTCGTGCCCGGAGGTGCCGGAACGCAGTTCACGGCCGCGCAGGCGAAGTGGAGCGACGACCAGCAGGCGATCTTGTACGCGTCGGGCAACTGGATCGAGAACGAGATGAAAAAGGCGACGAAGCCGGGATTCAAGATGACCGGAGCCCCGACCCCCACCGTGACCGAGCACTCGAAGCTACCCCACTCGGCATTGCACGCCACGGCTGCCGCGCCCTTCATCGTGCCATCAAAGGGGAAGAACGTCGCTGCGGGTAAGGAAATCCTGCGAGCACTTCTTTCGAAGAAGGCCGCTACCAATTTCGCAAAGACGAAGTTGTCGCCGACGATCGTCAAGGGCACGGTGCCCGCCGACGGATTCGGGTCGACCGCCTTGCAGTCCGTCACGAAGATGATGGACGCCGCGGGCGAGAACACGTTCGACTGGGAATTCGGCTCACTCTATGGGCTGAACACCGATCAGCTCGTGGTCTGGAACGCCTTCCTCTCAGGGCAAGCAGACGTGGCACAGTTGACATCGCAGATGCAGAAGATATCGGACGACGCAGCCGCATCCAAGCAATGACGTAGGGATTCCACATCACGCTCGTCTCGGTCGGCTGTGCCTCGTGTTCTGCGTGTGCACCCCGCCACACCCCCGCAACTGCAGCACACGATCGCGCCCGGCCCTAGTGTTCTGCGCCTGAAATTCTCTGGTTAAGTTGTAGAATGGGGTATGCCGAGAACGGGACGCCCGAAGACCGCTCTGATTCTGAGTGACGAGGAGCGGGAACAGTTGCTGCGTTGGTCCCGGCGGGCGAAGTCCTCGCAGGCGTTGGCGTTACGATCTCGGATCGTGCTGGGCTGCGGCGAGGGCCTGGACAACAAGTCTGTGGCCGCGCGGGTGGGCTGTTCGACGAACACGGTCAGCAAGTGGCGTGCCCGGTTCCTGGAGGCGCGTCTTGATGGGCTGGTCGATGAGCCGCGCCCGGGACGCCCGGCGACGATCACCGCCGAGCAAGTCGAAGACGTGGTGGTGGCGACGCTGGAATCGACACCGGCGAATGCGACGCACTGGTCGCGGGCGAAGATGGCCGAGCGCTCCGGCCTGTCGAAGTCCACGATCGGACGGATCTGGAAGGCGTTCGAACTGAAACCGCACCGGGAGGACGGGTTCAAGCTCTCCAACGACCCGCAGTTCGTGGACAAGGTCTACGACGTGGTCGGCCTCTACCTGGACCCGCCCGAAGCGGCCGTCGTCTACTGTGTCGACGAGAAATCGCAGGTGCAGGCGCTGGCACGATCACAGCCGGCGTTCCCGATGATGCCGGGCATGCCGGAGAAACGCACCCACGACTACGTCCGGCACGGCACCACCAGCCTGTTCGCCGCGTTCAACACCGCCGACGGGACCGTGATCTCCAGCATCCACCGTCGACACCGGGCGATCGAGTTCCGCAAATTCCTGGCCAAGATCGACGCCGAAGTCCCCGAACACCTCGAGGTGCATCTGGTCTGCGACAACTACAGCACCCACAAGAGCCCGAGCATCGTCACCTGGCTCAAAGCGCATCCCCGGTTCCACATGCATTTCACCCCGACGTACTCGTCCTGGATCAACCAGGTCGAACGCTTCTTCGCGTACGTCACCGCCGACCTCCTGCAACGCTCAGATCACCGCAGCATCCGAGCGCTCGAGAACGACATCCGCGCCTGGGTCAAGGCATGGAACCAGAACCCGAAGCCCTTCATCTGGACCAAGCCCGCCGACCAGATCCTCGACTCCCTCAAACGACTACTCCAACGAACTACCGGCGCAGGACACTAGCTCACCGGGAGAATGCCCGCCCGACGTTTCGACACGCTCAACCGGCGGGAGGGGGCTATCGAGCTGGTTTCGACAGGCTCAACCAGCGGGAAGGGGGCAATCGTCTTGGTTTCGACAAGCTCAACCGACGGTAAGGGCGACGATCGCGGCGTCCACGGTCTCGTCGCGGAACCGGAAGCCGTCGTTCAGGAGCGCGGTCGGGAGCATCCGCTGGCTGCTGAGCATCAGCTCCTGGGCGGCATCCTGCAGCGCCAGGCGGAGCGCGAACGCGGGAGCGGGCATCCCATACGGACGATGCATCCGTCGCGCCAGCGTGCGCATGAACTCCGCCTCGGTGGCTGGGGTCGGACCGGCGAGGTTCACCGGGCCGCTGAGCCCGCCACCGCCCAGGCCGGAACCGATGATGTGATCGATCGCTGCCACCTCGTCGTGCAGGCTGATCCACGGCCACCACTGCCGTCCACTGCCGATCGGACCGGCAAGGCCGGCGCGCGCGAGCAGGCGCAGCGGCGGCATGGCGCCCGACGGGCCGACGACGAGCCCGGTGCGCACGAAGGCGACACGCGTGACATCGGATGCCCGCGACGCCTCCGCCTCCCACGCATCCACCACGGCGGAGAGGAAGCCGTCGCCGCGCGGCGAGCTCTCGGTCAGGTCCTCGTCGCCGCGGTCTCCGTAGAACCCCACGGCCGACGCGCTCACGAAAACGGACGGCGCCCGCTCCGCCCCATGGATCGCGTCGACGATCGTGCGCGTGACATCCAGCCGCGACTCGAGGATGACCTTCTTATATGCAGGTGTCCACGGCAACCGGCTCGTCGGCGCTCCCGACAGGCTCACGACCGCGTCGGCGCCACTCAGCACAGAAGCGTCCAGGATGCCCGCGGCCGGATCCCACCGCACCTCGCCGTCGCCGCGCGGCGGCCTGCGCACCAGCCGCACGACGTCGTCACCGGATGCCTGCAACCACGTCGCCAGCGCGCCCCCGATCATCCCGGAGGCGCCGGCGATCACGATGCGGCGACTCCCCTCGCTGTCACGCCTGGCCCGGCCGGCTCGGCTGTCCCGGCTGTCCGGGCTGTCAATGGTCACAGCGCACGCACAGCAGCAGGTTTGCCGGTGGCGATCGATTCGTATGCGGCCAGCACCACTTCCACCGCCCGCATCCCGTCCCAGCCGCTCGGCACGGGCGGCCGGCCTTCGGCGACGGCGCTGAGGAACTCGTCGAGCATCGAGGCATCGAGGTCGGCGCCGTGGGGGAGCCAGATCGGCGCGCGGTCCGACTCGCCGAACCCGTCGACGCGTTCGGCGAACGGCGCAAGTTCCGCCGTACCGCGTTCCGCGACGATCCGCATCGTCAAACCGCCCCAGGTCGGGTAGTGCTCCGGCACCGACCAGCTGCAGTCGATCACGGCCGTGACACCGTTGGAGTACCTGATGGATACGAGGCCCGCGGTCTCGACATCGCGCTCGGGGTGCAGCAGCCGGTTCTCAACGGCGAAAACCTCCTCGGCGCGCGCCTCGGGGAAAAGCCCGAAGATCAGGTCGGCGATGTGCACCGTGTGGTCGGCGATCGCGCCGCCGCCTGCGAGAACGGGGTCGGTGAACCATGCCCTCTCCACGGGCAGCCGGCCGTTGTTCGCGCCGCTGATCGTCAAGACCTCACCTAACGCAGCACGGCCCAGAAGACGCCGCAGTTCGGCGAACTGCGGCGTGAAGCGCACGGGAAAGGCCGTCATCAGAAGCACACCTGCTCGCTCGCACGCGTCGACGATGCGCCGTGCATCCTCTCCCGTGGTGGCAAGGGGCTTCTCGCAGAGGATGTGTGCGCCCGCCGCCGCGGCTCGTTCCACGTCGCCGACATGCCTCGCATTCTCCGAACACACGATGACGGCATCCGGCCGCCAGGCCAGCAACTCGTCGATCGTGTCGAGGTAACCGACGCCGATCGCTTCGGCGAGTTCCCGGCCACCCGACTCCCCTTCGGGCCGAGAGACATGACCGGGATCCGTCACCCGGCACTCGACGTCGCTGCGGTCACGGAGGATGGCCGCATACGAGGCCGCGTGCGTGTGGGCGAACGAGATGATTCCGACTCTCACCGCACATCCTCCATCGCGATCTCGGCGTTCTCATCGATCGAAAGGTTCACGGCAGTGGCTATGCGCACCGCTTCCAGCCCGTCCGCCGCCGTCACTCGTGCTTCGTCTCCGTCGCGAATGGCGCGGGCGAAGTCCGCGAGCTCGGCCGTGTAAGGGCTCGCTGCAGCGTCGAAGGGCGGCAGATAGCCGGCGCCTTCGGCAAGAAGCGGACCGTTCACACGCAGAACGGGATGCTGGAGCGAGTCGTGCTCGAGCATCCCGCCCGAACCGGCGACGGAGAAGCCGGTGTGGAAGGCGAGTGCGGTGCCACCCCACACGCCGTTGACGTGAGAGAGCGCGCCCGAGCGATGTCGCAGTATCGCCTGCACCGTCAGCGTGCCGTGCGATTCATCGCCACGCTGCGTCGCATGCACCGTCTCCACCTCGCCCGCCGACCATCGCGCCTGGTCGAAGTCATGGATCATCTGGTCCATGGCGATGCCACCCGACCTGGACCGATCCCGATACCACGCACTCGTCGGTGCCGCCCCGATACGAAAGAACCGCTGCACCGCGGGAGTGCCGATCCGGCCGTTCGCCACGGACTCGCGCGTGGCGGCGTAGGCGGGGAAGTAGCGCACGACGTGGGCGGGGAACAGGCGCACCCCGGCGCGCTCGCATGCCGCGATCATCGCCGCGCAATCCGGGATGGTGAGCGCCAACGGCTTCTCACACACCACATGCTTACCCGCCGACGCGGCTTGCTCGACAAGCTCGCGATGCGTGGACGTCGGCGTGGCGATATCGACGATCTCAACGGCTTCCAGCAGTTCGCTCATGGAGGTCACCGCGCGTCCGCCGTAAAGGTCGGTCAGGGCGCCCGCCTTGCCGTCCGTGGAGAAGACGACAACAGAGAAGCCGAGTCTGAGCCATCCCTGCAGATGAACCTGCGAGATGCCGCCCGCCCCGACCAGCCCCACCGTGGATGCTGCCACCGTCGCCTCTTCTCTACCCGCGCCCCGATCAGCGGAATGCGCCCTGCTCCAGGATGCCGTGTAATGACCTCCAGTGTCCGCCGACGTCGAGCTTGTCCTGAATGGCTCGCTGCAAGCTCGTGTCGCGGGGCAGGCCCGAGCGATCCACATCACCGCGCCCACGGGCGCCCGTAAACTGGATGTCCTCCCCGCTCCGCCAGCCGTGAAAGGCACATCCATGCCCGATCAGAACGCGCTCGATGCCGTCATCGCCCTCGCCCGCCACCGCGGGTTCGTCTTCCAGTCGGGTGAGATCTACGGCGGATCGCGTTCGGCGTGGGACTACGGCCCCCTCGGCGTCGAGCTGAAGGAGAACATCAAGCGGCAGTGGTGGCAGACCATGGTCACCGGTCGCGACGATGTGGTCGGCCTGGACTCCAGCGTGATCCTGCCCAGGCAGGTGTGGGTGGCATCCGGTCACGTCGGCGTCTTCAACGACCCGCTCGTGGAGTGCCTGCACTGCCACAAGCGCTTTCGCGAAGACCACCTGATCGAGGCGTTCGAGGCGAAGAAGGGCCGCGCACCCGAGAACGGAATGGGCGACATCGTCTGCCCGAACTGCGGCACCCGTGGCCAGTGGACCCCGCCGCGCGACTTCAACATGATGCTCGAGACGTACCTGGGCCCCGTGAAGGATGAATCGGGTCTGCAGTACCTGCGCCCCGAGACCGCGCAGGGCATCTTCGTGAACTTCGCGAACGTGGTGCAGTCATCGCGCATGAAGCCGCCGTTCGGCATCGGCCAGATCGGCAAGAGCTTCCGCAACGAGATCACCCCGGGCAACTTCATCTTCCGCACGCGCGAGTTCGAGCAGATGGAGCTCGAGTTCTTCGTGGAGGCGGGCGACGACGAGAAGTGGTTCGACTACTGGATCGACAACGCCTGGGACTGGTACACCGACCTCGGAGTCGACCCGATGAACCTGCGGCGGTTCGAGCATCCGAAAGACAAGCTGTCGCACTACTCGAAGCGCACGATCGACATCGAGTACCGGTTCGGCTTCACCGGCGGCGACTGGGGCGAGCTGATGGGTGTGGCCAACCGCACCGACTTCGATCTCTCCACGCACGCGGAGCACTCCGGCAAAGACCTGTCGTTCTTCGATCAGGGCCGCAATGAGCGGTTCGTGCCCTACGTGATCGAGCCGGCGTTCGGCCTGACCCGGTCGCTGATGGCGTTCCTGGTGGATGCCTACCACCAGGAGGAGGCGCCGAATGCGAAGGGCGGCACCGACATCCGTACCGTGCTCAAGCTCGACCCGCGCCTGGCGCCCGTGAAGGCGGCCGTGCTGCCTCTGTCGCGCAACGAGAGGCTTTCGCCACTGGCGCGGGGGCTCGCCTCCGACCTGCGCCGGCACCGCAACGTCGAGTTCGACGACTCCGGCGCCATCGGCCGCCGCTACCGACGGCAAGACGAGATCGGCACGCCGTACTGCGTGACGGTCGACTTCGACTCGCTCGACGACAACGCGGTCACGGTGCGCGACCGCGACAGCATGGGCCAGGAGCGCATCCCGATCGAGGGACTGGATGCCTACCTCACGGAGCACCTGAAGGAGCGCTGACGCCGGCGAGTTCCCGCACCCCGCGTCCCACTTCCCGCACCCCGCGTCCCGCACCCCGCGTCTCGCTTCTCGCTTCTCGCTTCTCGCTTCTCGCTTGTCGCTGGTTGAGCTTGTCGCTGGTTGAGCTTGTCGAAACCACCGCACAAGCGGACCGGCTCCGCTCCCCTAACGCCCCTCCACCCGTCGCTGCGCGGCGCGCGGAGCCTCCGGCGTTGGGGGCCCAAGCTGAACCGGCGGGGCGCATCCAGCAACGCCTTACCGAATCCTGACATTCGCGGGGGGTGCAGCGAACGTGCGCGGTGTTGCCTGGCAGCGTGACGAACACACCAGGTGACATCCCACCGACCGGTCCGCAGCAGCGCTCGCCGTCCGACCCGCAGCAGGGCTCGCCGTCCGGACGGCAGCGCCGGAACTGGCGCATCCCGCTGATCGTCGCGGTCGCCGTGGTCGGCAGCCTGGCCATCGCGGGAGCATCGTCGGCGACGACACTGGCGATCAGCTCGGCATCCGCGTCGCATCCGCTGACGACGCAGGGTGCGGCATCCGTGAACACAGCGGGCTTTCCGACCGGCGGCAGGAACCCCGGTATCTTCACCGACCGCTGCCCGATGACGAAGGAGGCGCCCGACGACCCGATCATGATGCCCGGCATGACCGGGGCATCCATGCAGCACGACTTCTTCGGCTTCACCCAGCCGACCGCTTCGACCGTGACGTCCGACCTCGTCGGCAAGTCGACATCGTGCACCACCACGGCCGACTCCTCCGCCTATTGGCTTCCGGTGCTGTACCAGAACGGCACGGCACTGAAGCCCTCGAGCGCGCTGATTTACTGGCGGGCTCCTGCGGCTTCCGCGAAGCACGTGCAGGCCATGCCGCAGGGCATGACGATGATCGCCGGCGACGAGAAGGCCACGACGCCGCAGAGCGACAAGATCATCGACTGGACGTGCACGCAAGGAAAGAACGAGAAGGCGATGCCTGCTTCTAATGCACCGCACGACTGCACAGCCGGACACTACGTGCGCCTGGTGGTCACGTTCCCGAACTGCTGGGATGGCCACAGCCTGAACGGCAAGGGCCAGCAGAACGTGGTGTACGCGGCCTCGAACGGCGCGTGCCCTTCGTCGCATCCGGTTCAGATTCCGCAGATCGTGTTCCACGTGTACTACCCGACGCACAGCGGCAGCGGCATCACACTCTCGATCGGCCCGAACAACCGGGGACCGGCCACGACCGGCCACGCCGACTTCATGAACGGATGGACGCAGCAGCGCATGAACGCCGACACCGCAGCCTGCATCGACACGCAGACCCGGTGCGGGCCCGTCACCGGGCCGGATGCCACACCGCAGGGCGGCAAGGCGGAGCCGACGAAGGCGCGGCAGCACAAGAACCACATGATGCACATGGGCACGTCGACGCCCACCCCGACTACCGCCGGTTGAGCCCGTCGAAACCCGCCGGTTGAGCCCGACGAAACCGCCCTCACGGCACGGGCGGGTTCCGACAAGCTCAACCGGCGGGAATCACAGCCGCGGGTCGACGTGCACCTTCGGGCCGGGCCCGGCGTCTGCGGGATGCCGGCCGGCCAGCACCGCCTCCACGTGGTCGAGACTCACCGTGGCGGCGACCAGCGGGCGGCCATCGACGGCACCCGAGGCGAATGCGGCGATCGCGGCATCCAGCCCCGGTGACGCGCTGAGGACGCCGGTGGCCGTGACATCCTTCAGCAGCAGCGTTCGCGTGTCGACCGTGCTCGGGCTCGACGCGATTCCGATGTACACCACGTGACCGCCCGGCTGCACGAGGTCGACGGCACGGGATGCGGTGGAGGCATCCGTCGCCGCGTCGATCACGGCGTCGAAAGGAGTGTCGGGCATGGAATCCCAGCCGAGCCATGCCGTGAAGCCCAAGGAGTGGGCGAAGTCGACGGATGCCTGCGACACCCCGACGAGGTGAACGTCTCGTTCCGCCGCGCGCACGAACATCGCGGCGAGCAGCCCGATGGTTCCCGGTCCGGCGACGAGCACGCGTTCGGCCTTACCGCCGGAGGCGAGTGCGAGCGCAGCCTGCGTGGCGCGCAGCGCGTTGCCGGCAGGCTCGACGAGGGCGCCGAGCACGTCGTCGACCGAGTCGGGCAGTGCGTGCAGCGAGGTCGCCGGCACCGCGATCCGCTCGGCCAGCGCACCCGCACGTCCGCGCCGGATGCCCACCTCCTCGCGCTCGGCGCACACGTGCTGCCGGCCGCTGCGGCACAAGCGGCAGTGCCCGCAGCCGAGCATGGTGTCTCCGATAACGCGGCGGCCCAGCCACGAGGCATCCGCTCCTGGCCCGAGCCCGGTGACCACGCCCACCCACTCGTGCCCGATCCGCACCGGATACCTCGCGTTGCCGTCGTGCAGGTACGCCATGTTGCCGGTGTAGAACTCGACGTCGGTGCCGCAGACGCCCGCCCGCCGCACGTCGACGACCACCTCGCCGGGCGCCGCGACCGGCTCCGGCACGTCGGCCACCTCGGCCTTGCCGGGCCCCGTGATCACGAACGCACGCACTGCTGCCTCCCAACTTCAGCGTTGCTTGATTGCGCCACATTGTCGTGACTGCGCCACGATTTCGGGCGCAATCACTGCAAAGTGGCGCAATCGCCGGGATACTTCCCCGTGCCCGCCCGGCGACGACCGCTCACTGCGCCAAGCCGATTCCGAGCCCGACCGCACTGGCCGTGCTGAGCACGGCGCGCGCCACGTTCCACGCGGCCCACCGTGCCTCACCGAACCGACGGCGTACCGACGCGGCGTCCACTGCAGATGCCGCCGCGGCGGACTTGAGCGCGTTGTTCACCGGCAGGTGCACCGCGACCGTGATGATCACGGATGCCGCGGTGCCGGCAAGCGCGCCGGTCGCCCAGACGCCGCCCGCCTCGCCCCACGCGGCGACGGCGGCGAGCGCGCACAGCACCGGCGCCCCGAAGAAGATCACCAGCAGGAACCACGGATTCACGATCGCCCGGTCGAGCGCCGCGAACGCCGTGACGAACGTGCGATCGTCCACGCGGCGGAGACCGGGCATCACGGCGAAGGCGTAGAGCTGGAACACGCCGGCGAGCAGCCCGGTCGAGACCGTCGCTGCGACGAAGGCGGTCGTGGTGAGGATGTCCTGCATGCGTCGACGGTAGTGGAGGCCGGCGACGGCGGGCGAACCGATCGAAAGGGTGCGGCGACGAGCGCGCGAACCACGCGACGAGAATGAGCGGGTGACGGAGACGATGCGCGCGGTCGTGTACGACGAGGTGGGCGGGCGGCCGGGCATCCGCGAGGTGGCGGTTCCCGAATGCCCACTCGACGGTGCGCTCGTGCAGGTCGAAGCGACCGGCGTCTGCCGCTCCGACTGGCACGCCTGGCGCGGGCATGACCCGGTGCCGTTGCCGATGATCCCGGGCCACGAGTTCGCTGGGGTCGTCGCGCGCGTCGGCTCGGATGTCACCGGCTTCGCGCCCGGCCATCGCGTGACCGCGCCCTTCGTCAACGGCTGCGGCCATTGCGAATGGTGCCTGCATGGCGACGCCCAGGTGTGCCCGAACCAGACGCAGCCCGGCTTCACCCGCGCCGGATCGTTCGCCGAGTACGTGGTCGTCACCGCCGCAGACACCAACCTGGTCGCGTTGCCGAACGCCGTCACCACGGATGCCGCCGCTTCCCTCGGCTGCCGCTTCGCGACCGCCTTCCGCGCGCTGACCGCCGTCGCCCGGGTGCGTACCGGCGACGAGGTGGCCGTCGTCGGCTGCGGCGGCGTCGGACTCTCGGCCGTGATGATCGCTGCCGCGCTCGGCGCCACAGTCACGGCGGTCGACGTGTCGGATGCCGCACTCAGCCGGGCGCGCGAGCTCGGCGCGACTCACGGCATCCGCTCTGCCGGCGGCCCACTCGAGCAAGCGGTCATCGAGGCGACGAACGGCGGCGCCCACGTGACCGTCGACGCGCTGGGCTCGGCCGGCACCGCGGCATCCGCTGTGCGAAGCCTGCGCCGCCGTGGCACGCACGTGCAGATCGGCCTGATGCTCGGCGACGATGCCGCCGCGCCTCTGCCGTGGGATCGGGTGATCGCGTGGGAGCTCACCGTCGCCGGATCGCACGGCATGAGTGCCCGCGATTACCCGGAGATGCTCAGGATGATCGCCGACGGGCGCTTCGACCCCGCCCGGCTCATCGGTTCGACCACCGACCTCGAGGGTGCCATCGACGCGCTCGTCGCGATGGATGCTGCGCAGACGGCGAGCGCGGGCATCACGATCGCGCGGGTGTGACGGCGCTGACCCCCTATTGCGGTCGTCACGCGACCCCTCCTTTGGGGAGCGGAGCGCGGAACGTGGCCGCCGTATGGTCGTGACGATCCGGCGCAAAGGGCTCCGCGAAACCACCGATAGGAAGGACTTCGAATGTCCCAGCAAAAACGATTCACATTCGACGGAGGCGCCGCGACGTACGTGGGCACGATCATCCTCGGCTTCTTCCTCACGGTGATCACGCTAGGCATCTGCTATCCGTTCGCTCTTGTGCTCAAGGAGCGGTGGCGGGCGAAGCACACCTACATCGACGGGCAACAGCTCGTCTTCACCGGCTCCGCGGTCGGGCTCTTCGGCCATTGGATCAAGTGGCTGCTGCTATCGATTGTGACGTTCGGAATCTACCTGTTCTGGGTTGGTCCGCGTCTGCAGCGCTGGGTCACCGTCAACACCGAGTTCGCTGCGCCAGTCGCCCCGCTCCAGTCCCTCCTGCCCGGATCCACCGTGACTGTGCCGCACGGCGTCGGTGCATAGCGAAGCCCACCCCAGGGTCTGGCACGTTCTCGTGGTCCCTTCGGTTCGATACAAGGAATGACCCCCGGATTCCCGGGGTCATTCCTTGTATCGTGCGCGAGAGGGGAGTTGTCCCTATCGCCCCTCCACAGGCCGCTGCGCGGCGCGCGGAGCCGCCGGCGATGGGGGCCCACCCCCAAGTGCGGCTTCGCGTCCGCCCTCGCGTGCGAAACGAGAAAGACCCCGGTTTCCCGGGGTCTTTCTCGTTTCGTGCGCGAGGGGGGAGTTGAACCCCCACGCCCTCTCGGGCACACGGACCTGAACCGTGCGCGTCTGCCTATTCCGCCACTCGCGCCGATCGTCGGCACTTCCGTACCAACCCAGCGAGATTAGCATGCGCTGTCTGGTCGCGCCATTTCGCGTCCCGCGTGACAGATCGCAGACACTCGGCATGACATCCTGCCGAAAGCATGCCGGTCTGGCATGTTCTCGGCAGGAGAGCGCGATCAGTCATGTTGACGCCGGATGCAACGCGCTCAGCGCCAACCGCCGCACCCGATCCCACCGCGACCAACACCGATCCCCACCGCGACACGAGACCAACCCCCGCCGCACCGCAGCCGTGCCCGGGGCCCTTCACACGGTCTGCGGCTAACATGCACATAGTCGTCGGGCAGATCGGGAGACCTGTGGGCATTCTGGACAGTTTCGAGAAGGGCCTCGAACGCGCCGTCAATGGTGCGTTCGCGAAGACCTTCCGATCCGGGCTGCAGCCTGTCGAACTCACCAGTGCTCTTCGCCACGAACTCGACACGAAGGCGGCCGTGGTCACGCGCGACCGCATCCTGGCCCCGAACGACTTCGTCCTGAGCCTCGCACCAGGCGACTACAAGCGCATGAGAGCCATGGGCCCAGCGCTCACCGATGAGCTCACCGATTTCGTGCAGCAGCACGCGCGCAAGCAGCACTACCAGTTCGCCGGTGGCATCTCGGTCACCATGCAGCCAGACGACTCGCTGTCCACGGGCATCCTGCGCGTCGAGTCGCAGAACGTGAAGGGCGACGTCGCCTGGGTGCCGGTGCTCGACATCGCGGGCAAACGCTACCCACTGACGAAGGGCCGCACCGTCGTCGGCCGCGGACGCGAGGCCGACATCACGGTGGATGACAGCGGCACCTCCCGCAAGCACATCGAGATCGCGTGGGACGGCTCGCACGCCCAGGTGCGCGACCTGGGCTCCACGAATGGATCGCAGCTCAACGGCGAGCCGGTCAAGAAGGCCGTGCTCGAGCCCGACTCCGTCATCACCATCGGACGCACACGCATCGTCTTCCGAGTGCTGCCGCAGGCGTCCGCTCGCCGCCCCTCAGCGCGCGAGCCCGACGACGTCACCCGCCGAAACGACATCGACGGGTTCTGGCAGCGATGACCGTCAGCACGCTCACCCTTTTGGTGCTGCGCATCGGATTCCTCCTGCTGCTGTGGCTCTTCGTGTTCGCCATCGTCTACGCCCTGCGCAGCGACCTGTTCGGTCAGCGAGTGCGCAAATTGCAGGCGGATGCCCAGCCCAGCCCGTTCGCGAACGTCGCCTCCGCGCGCCCCGCCCCGGCATCCATCCCGACGCCGGCAGCAGGCATCGTCGGTGCCGGTTCGATCGCCACTCCGGATCATCCTTTGGCCGGCCTCGCCCGCCCGAACACGGGGTCGGTCGAGCAGCAACGGCCCCCGTCCAACCGGCGGGACGAACCGACCGGCGCATTCACCGGTCGCACAAGTTTCCCCAACCGCCCGATGGCCACCGTGCTCACCGCCAACAAGCTCGTCATCACGTCCGGGCCGCGACGCGGCACCGAGGTGGCGCTCGGCACCGAGCCGATCACCATCGGCCGCTCCGGCGAGTCGGGGTTGGTCATCCGCGACGACTACACATCCACCCATCACGCACGTCTGATGCTGTGGAACAACGAGTGGATGATTCAAGACCTCGACTCCACGAACGGCACGTTCCTCGATGGACAGCGCGTGACCGTTCCCACCCAGGTTCCCCTCGACGCTCCCGTCAAGATCGGCACGACGACGTTCGAGCTGCGGCGGTAGCGGGTGGTGTCCTCGATCAGGGCCGCTGCGGCGTCGCACGTGGGCAAGGTGCGCTCGAACAACCAGGACTCCGGCTATGTCGGAGCCTCTCTCTTCCTGGTGGCGGACGGCATGGGCGGTCATGCCGGCGGCGATGTGGCGTCGGCGATCGCGACCAATCGCATCAAGGAGATCGACCACGACTACCCGACAGCGGAGGACGCCCAGGTAGCGCTGCAGTCCGCACTGCTGGCGGCCAACGGGCTGCTCGCCGAGACCGTGTTCGAGCATCCGGAGCTCACCGGAATGGGCACAACGGTCAGCGCGCTCATCCGCGTCGACGGCAAGGTCGCCCTCGCCCACATCGGCGATTCACGCATCTACCTCATGCGTGACGGCGAGCTGAAGCAGGTCACCGTCGACCACACGTTCGTGCAGCGACTCGTCGACACCGGGCGCATCACCGAAGAGGAGGCACTCACCCACCCCCGGCGCTCCGTGCTCATGCGCGTGCTCGGCGACGTCGATTCCTCTCCAGAGATCGATACCTGGACGGTCGAGACGCTGCCGGGCGACCGATGGCTGATCTGCTCGGACGGGCTGAGCGGCGTTGTCAAGCAGGAGGTCATCCAGGCCGTGCTCGCGCACGTCGACTCCCCGAAGGCGGCCGCCGATCGCCTGGTTCGGGCGAGCCTGGATGCCGGCGCCCCCGACAACGTCACCGTCGTCATCGTCGACATCGACCGCGCGGTCGACGGTGTGCGGGAACCGGTCACAGTGGGCTCGGCATCCGCCCCCGTGCACTTCGAGCAGGAGCCCTCCGCGCACACCCGCGCGCTTCGCCTGCCCGCACTGCGCTTGCATCCGCCCCGGCAGGCGACGGGCCCCACGCACTTCGAAGCGCAGACCGATGACTACCTCGACGAGCTCATCGAGGAGGATCAGCGCAGGGTGCGGCGGCGCAGGCTCACCTGGATGCTCAGCGGCATCCTCCTGCTGGTCGCCATCGTTCTCGCCGGAATCCTCGGCTACGAGTGGACCCAGTCCCGCTACTTCGTGGGCGAGTCGCAGGGCAAGGTCGCCATCTTCCAGGGTGTGCAGCAGAACCTCGGACCCATCGCGCTCTCACACGTGCACACCAAGACCGACATCCTGGTCGACGGCCTGAGCGCCTACGAGAAGCAACAGGTCGAAGACACCATCAACGCGTCGTCCTTGGCCGACGCCACGCGCATCGTGAGGCAGCTTTCCAGTGACAGCTCCGGCTAGCGCGACGGCTCGCACCGCCCGCTCCGGCGCTACCACCGCGCGGGTGCGGCGCATCCGCCTGCCCAAGAAGCTGCGCAACGTCGAACTCGGCCTGCTGATCTTCGCGTGCGCGATCAACGCCGTGGCGATCGCTCTCGTCGAGCTGGGCGCGCTCGGGCACCTCGACTTCACGCTCATCTACCTGGGCGCCGGGCTCTCGGCGCTCGTGGTGGGGATGCACGTCGTCATGCGGTACCTGGCGCAAGATGCCGACCCCTTCATTCTTCCGATCGCGACCCTTCTCAACGGGGTCGGCATCGCCGAGATCTACCGCATCGACATCGCAAGGGGTGCTTCCGGCTGGGAGTCTGCTGCCGTGCGCCAGATCGTGTGGACCGCCATCGCCGTCATCTGCGCCATGGGTGTCATCGTCGTCATCCGCAACCATCGCGTGCTGCAGCGCTACATCTACGTCTTCGGCGTCAGTTCGCTCGTGCTGCTCATCCTGCCCATGCTGCCGCTGATCGGACGCGATGTGAACGGCGCCCGGGTATGGATCGGCATCGGGCCGTTCAGCTTTCAGCCGGGCGAGATCGCCAAGATCACGTTGGCGATCTTTTTCGCCGGCTATCTCGTGCAGGCGCGCGACTCTCTGTCGATGGTGGGCAAGAAGGTGTTCGGCATCCGGTTTCCCCGGCTGCGCGACCTCGGTCCGATCCTCGTGCTCTGGGCCATCTCGATGGCCGTGATCGTGTTCCAGCACGACCTCGGCACCGGCCTGCTCTACTTCGGCTTGTTCCTCGTGATGCTGTACGTCGCGACCGCGCGAATCGGCTGGGTCGTCATGGGTCTCGTACTCTTCGTCGGCGGCGCGTTCGTCGCCAGCCGCATCCTCGACTACGTTCAGGGTCGGTTCCAGAACTGGCTGAACCCGTTCAACGATCATGTCTACAACGCCACCGGGGGCAGCTACCAGCTGGTGCAGGGCATCTTCGGGCTCGCCCACGGCGGACTGCTCGGCACGGGACTCGGCCAGGGACAGCCCAACATCACGCCGCTGGCCGAGAGCGACTACATCATCGCCAGCCTGGGCGAGGAGCTCGGCCTCATCGGGCTGTTCGCCATCCTCTGTCTCTACCTGCTGTTCGTCTCGCGCGGGTTCCGCATCGGTTTCGGCAGCCAGGATGACTTCGGCAAGCTTCTCAGCGTCGGCCTCGCCTTCACGTTGGCCCTTCAGGTCTTCATCGTGATCGGCGGCATCACCAGGGTCATCCCCGAAACAGGACTCACCACGCCGTTCCTCGCTGCGGGAGGTTCTTCACTGGTCGCCAACTGGATCATCGCCGCCCTGCTGCTGCGCCTCTCCGACACCGTCCGCAATCAACCCAGGCTGGTGGTGTGAGGTCATGGCGCACACATCGAGACGGAGCGAGGACGCGCTCAGCGCGTTCGATCGGAAGGACGAGGAGGAAGGGCCCACGGGTCGTGAGTTCGACGACGAGGACGCCGCGATCGGGCGCGCTGGGAACACCGCAGCCCGCCTCGATGTGGGGGGCATGACCTCATGAACAAGGAGATCAAGCGGGTCAGCATCGTGGTGCTGTGCATGTTCCTGGCGTTGTTCGTCTCGACATCGATCATCCAGGTCGGGGCGGCCGACAGTCTCAACGCGGATGCCCGCAACACGCGAACCCTCGACGACAGTTACAAAGTGCAGCGGGGTTCGATCCTCGTGGCGGGTCAGCCTGTGGCGCAGTCGATGCCGAGCAACGACTCCTACAACTACCAGCGTCAGTACCCCCAGGGACCCCTGTACTCCTCGGTCACCGGCTTCTTCCCGATCAGCGGTGCGCCGACCGGTGTCGAGGGTGCGATGAACAGCGAGCTGAGCGGAACGTCGAACGACGACTTCTTCAGCCAGCTGCAGAATCTCGTGACCGGCAAGCATCCGCAGGGCAACTCGGTGGAATTGACGATCGACCCGGTCGCCCAGAAGGCAGCGTTCGATGCACTCGGCTCGCAACAGGGTGCCGTCGTGCTGCTGCAACCGAAGACCGGCCGCATCCTCGCCATGGTCTCCAAGCCCGACTTCGATCCCAACACGCTGGCGGTGCACGACGTCAAGCAAGTGGATGCCACCTACCAGCAGCTGCTCAGCGCACCAGGCAATCCGCTCGTGAACAAGTCGATCAACGAGCTGAACCCGCCAGGGTCCACCTTCAAACCGGTCGTGCTGTCGGCCGCGATCGAAAGCGGCAACTTCACGCTCGACTCGCAGATGCCCAACCCCTCGAGCCTGACGCTTCCCGGCACCGACACCAAGATCTACAACGACACGTTCAGCTCCTGCGGCCCCGGCGACACCGTCTCGCTCGAGACCGCTCTGATCCTCTCCTGCAACATCCCGTACGCGGAGCTCGCGATGAAGCTGGGATCGGATGCCATCAAGGCGCAGGCGGAGAAGTACGGCTTCAATCAGAGCTTCATGGTGCCGATGCGCACCTCGCCCAGCGAATACCCCGGCTATGACAACCTCGCGTACACCGCGATGAGTGGATTCGGACAGAAAGACGACAAGGCGACTGCGCTGCAGCTGGCGATGAACTCCGCGGCGATCTCCAACGGCGGTGTGGTGATGAAGCCGAGCCTCATCGAGTCGGTGCTCACCCCCGACCTGCAGGCCCGGGAGTCGTTCAAGGCCACCCAGTTCGGGCGCGCGACCAGTAAAGACACGGCCGACGACATCGCTCAGACCATGGTCAAGGACGTCTCGGAAGGGGTCGCGAGCAATGCAAGAATAGACGGGGTCAAAGTCGGCGGTAAGACCGGTACCGCGCAGAACGGCAGTAAAGACCCCTACACGCTGTGGTTCACCGGGTTCGCCCCTGCGAATGATCCTCAGTTCGCCGTGGCGGTCGTGGTCGACAATGGTGGCGGACTAGGTCAGAACGGCGACGGAAACTCCGTCGCGGCTCCGATCGCGAAGAAGGTACTTGAGGCGGTGCTTGGCAAATGAGACCCACGGCAGGGCTCACGTTCGGCGGACGATATGAACTCCAGTCGCGGATCGCAGTCGGCGGCATGGGCGAGGTGTGGCAGGCCACCGACCTCGTCATCGGTCGCCAGGTCGCCATCAAGATCCTCAAGGATGAATACCTCGGCGACCCGACGTTCCTCGAGCGCTTCCGATCGGAAGCAAGGCACGCGGCGCTCGTCAACCACGAGGGCATTGCAAACGTCTTCGACTACGGCGAGGAGGACGGCAGCGCCTATCTCGTGATGGAGCTCGTGCCGGGCGAGGCGCTGTCGACCATCCTGGAGCGCGAGCACACACTGTCCACCGACAAGGTGCTCGACATCGTGGCGCAGACCGCTGCGGCGCTTCACGCCGCGCACGCGGCCGGTCTGGTGCACCGCGACATCAAACCGGGCAATCTGCTCATCACGCCGGATGGCCGGGTCAAGATCACCGACTTCGGCATCGCCCGCATCGCCGACCAGGTTCCACTCACCGCGACCGGTCAGGTGATGGGCACGGTGCAGTACCTGTCGCCGGAGCAGGCCTCCGGACATCCTGCGTCGCCGACCACCGATATCTACTCGCTCGGCATCGTCGCCTACGAATGCCTTGCCGGTCGTCGTCCGTTCACCGGCGAATCGCAGGTGGCGATCGCGATGGCGCAGATCAACGAGCAGCCGCCACCGCTGCCTGTAACGGTCAGCGAGCCGGTGCGCAACCTGGTTTACGCATGCATCGCTAAGAACCCCGCGGAGCGCCCGTCGTCCGCCGCCCACCTCGCACGCGCGGCGACCGCGCTGCGTCGGGGCGACCTCCAGGCTGCTGCTGCTGCCGTGCCGGCGGTGCTCGGCGAAGGAACGGAAACGACCCGGTTCAACACGCTTCTCCTTCCGGGCGGAGCTGCCGCCGCAGCCGGCGACACGCAGGCGACCACGCTTCTCTCGGCGACGGAGACCGAAGAAGAGCCGGAACAGACCAAGAAGAAGCGCAGCCCGTGGACGTGGCCGCTGATCGCGCTCATCGCTCTCTTGGCCATCATCCTCATCGCCACGCTGATCGCGCTGCTCACGCAGCACCACGGCAACCCCGCGGCCACGACCACGAGCACGCACACCTCGGCTCCGCCGACGTCGAGCACACCCAAGACGACGCCGACGAAGTCGCAGCCCACCAGTGCGCAGATCAATGCAGCCGACTACAAGGGCAAGTCGTACGACGATGCAGTGAACGCTCTCAAGGCGCTGGGATACTCGCAGTTCCAGCAGAACATCACGGGAGCGGCACCGTCGAGCGACAAGGTCAATGTGGTGAACGGGGTCAACCCGACCGGGAATGTGCCGTTCACCCAGACGATCACTCTGAGCATCTACGGCCCGGTGACACCGCCGTCGGCACCGACGGACAAGGTCACCCTCGTCGGTGGATCGGCCACCAAGGGAACCCCGGCCACCTTCAACTTCGGCTCCGCGCAGTGCCCAGCGGGACAGACGCTGACCGGCCGCCAACTCTACGTCGACGGCGCCGGCGTCGGGCCGACCACGAGCACGCAGCAGCAGTACACGTTCGGGGATACGAAGCCGCACAACGTCACGTACACGATCTTCTGCGGTCAGTCGGTCGAATCCGCGCAGTCGCCGCCTCTGCAGGTCACCGCAACCGACACCAGCACGCCGGCCCCGTAGAGGCGATTGAGGTGAGAGCACCGCGAGCTCGCTCGTGGTGCCGAACCGATTGAGCCTTTGAGCGGCGCGGCCGCGATCGATGCCCGTGTCGTTCCCCGGCTCCTCGACGCGGTGTAAGGAAGACCCAACCTGCCCCCATTACACTGTTCGCAGTGTTGCCTGACGTCGAAACCCCCGCCACGGATGAACCCCGCATGCTTGCGGGGCGATACCGTGTGGCCGAACTCATCGGGCGCGGCGGCATGGCCGATGTGCACAAGGGTGTCGACATCCGTTTGGGGCGCACGGTCGCCATCAAGCTGTTGAAGCCGTCGCTGGCGACCGACCCGGCGTTCCGCACTCGTTTCCGGCAGGAGGCTCAGGCCGCGGCACGCATGGCGCATCCCACGATCGTGCGCGTGTTCGATGCGGGTGAAGAGACCGTGCGCGATGCGATGGGCAACGAGGTGCAGGCCCCGTTCATCGTAATGGAGTACGTCGACGGCGTGCTGCTGCGCGACATCCTGCGCAACGGGCCGCTCGACCCGGCTGAGGCGGCGCGCATCTCTTCCGGCCTCCTCACCGCGCTCGAGTACTCGCACCGTGCCGGTGTCGTGCACCGTGACATCAAGCCCGGCAACATCATGGTCACACGCGCCGGCCAGGTGAAGGTGATGGACTTCGGCATCGCCAGGGCCATCAGCGACTCGTCGGCGACGGTCGCCCAGACCACGGCCATCCTCGGCACCGCCAGCTACTTCTCTCCGGAGCAGGCGAAGGGCGAGACGGTGGATGCCCGCACCGATCTCTACTCCACCGGCGTCGTGCTCTTCGAGATGCTGGCCGGTCGTCCGCCGTTCCGCGGCGACACCGCCGTCGCGGTCGCTTACCAACACGTGAGCGAGCAGCCGGTGAAGCCGAGCAGCATCAACCCTAAGGTGTCGCCCGCCTACGACATGGTCGTGATGCGTGCGCTGGCGAAGGACCGGTTCCAGCGTTACCAGAGCGCCGCCGAGTTCCGGGACGACCTCGAGCTCGCTGCGTCGGGCAAGGTACCGGTACACAAGAAGCGCGGCGATGCGTTCGACGCGGCGCTCTTCGGTGAGTCGGTGACGAGCCCGACCCCAACCGAGGCGGCGCTGCGCCAGCTCGCCGACGACGACCAGGTGGTGCGCACGCAGAGCCGGCCGCCGGTGTTGTGGATCTGGGCCGGCGTGCTCAGCGTCGCGGTCATCATCGCCGCTCTTCTGCTGTGGGTCTTCAACCAGACCCCGACTCAGCAACTCGCCGACAACGCAGCCAAGGTCCCCGTTGTGGCCGGCATGACGGTCAAGGAGGCGACGGATGCCCTCCACAAGGTCCGGCTCGACCCCACTTTCACCGACGAGTCGAGCAGCACTGTCGCAAAGGGCAAGGTGATCGGCACCAACCCGGGCTCCGGGGTGATCGCCAGCAAGGGCGACAGTGTGACGGTCTACGTCTCCAGCGGTGCCAAGCCCGTGCCCGTCCCGACGGATGTCGCCGGCAAGTCCGTCGCGGACGCCCAGAAGGAACTCCAAGGCCTCGGCTTCAAGATGGGGCAGATCACCCAACAGGACTCCGCCACAGTGCCGGCGAACGTGGTCATCAGCACCGATCCTGCAGTGGGCTCCACTGCTCACGACGGCGACACGGTCAACTTCGTGGTCTCGAACGGACAGGTGACCCTTCCCGACCTCACCGGCAAGAGCGTTCAGCAGGCCACGGCCATCCTGCAAGATCCCAAGCTCGGACTCGTGCCCGACGCCGAGGCCGACGCGTCGTGCAAGACGCAGACCGGCGCTCCGGTGAACCACCAGGACCAGGCGCCCGGGCCCGTCCCGCAAGGCTCGACGATCAAGTTCACCTACTGCACCGGTTAGTTTTGTGCGCCTTCGGCACACCGCGGTTGGCTGGCCGCATGGTTGCGCACGGCGGCGGCGCACGAGCCGCCGCCTCGAAGAGCGTCTTCCGTTGGCTACCGTGCGGCTTGTCCCAGGCCCGACCGTCTTCGACACGACCCGGCCCTGCGCCACATGGCCACGCGGGGGCGGGTGCGGGATTCCGCCGCAGAAGGCCGGCGGAGCCGCCGAGACTACGATCTCCGAGCCGACACTAGGATCCTTGCACCGAGACGACGGTCAACGACCGTAGTCTCGGCTCCGAATCGTAGTGTCGACGAAGCGGCGATGCGGCAGCCGAGGCGGCATGCGCCCCACCATCACGGAGCCGCACCACGGTGGCAGGGGGGACGGCGGCTCAGCCGGCTGCGAGCAGGGGGTCCAGCGTGCGGGCCCGCTCTTTCGCGGACTCCAGGCCGGCGACGGCCAGCCAGTTTCCGAGCATCCGGTAGCCGTCTTGCGTGAGCACCGACTCTGGGTGGAACTGCACTCCGAAGATCGGGGCGTCGCGGTGGCGAAGACCCATGATCACTCCGCCCGGAGTGCGCGCAGTCACGACGAGCTGGTCAGGGACCGTGTCATCGACGACAGCGAGTGAGTGGTACCGCGTGGCCGTGAAACCCTGCCGCACACCCTCGTAGAACGACGAGCCATCGTGCTCCACGATCGAAGTCTTGCCGTGCATCAGCTCCTCGGCGTTCGTCACGGTGGCGCCGAATGCCTCCGCGATCGCCTGATGGCCGAGACACACGCCCAGCAGCGGGGTTGTGGATGCCAGTGCCGCCTTCACCGTATCGATCGACACGCCCGCGTCGGCCGGCGTACCTGGTCCGGGCGACAGCAGCACGGCGTCGTAGTCCTTCAGAACCTGCGCCACATCGTCGGAGCCGATGGCGTCATTGCGCACGACGTCGGTCTGCGCGCCCAGCTCGTGCAGATATCCGTTGAGCGTGTAGACGAAGCTGTCGTAGTTGTCGATTACGAGCACTCGGGTCATGTCGCAACCGTCCCTTCCTCATTACCTTGCAAAAGACCATCCACCCACGGGAACACCCATGTGACCAGGCAATAGAGCACGAGTGCAGCGAGCACGACAAGAATCAGGATGCGCAGCCAGATCGGTCCGGGCAGAACTCGCCACAGCGCGCCGTACATCAGCTGCCTCCCACTTCGGATGCGATCGCGGCCGGCGGGCCGGCCGAAAGCGGCTGCCACGACTCGAAAACACCGAACGCCGCGATGCGTTCCTGCGCATGGTAGGGCGGGTTGCACGTGGTCATGGTGATGTAACGGTCGGAGCTTCGAGCGTCCTTGACCTGCGGCACCGAGTACAGCACCTGCACGGTACTGGGCGAGATGTACTCCATGTTCCGGAACCGGTACGTGTAGTAGCCGTCCTTGGTCTGGATGTAGATGGCATCGCCGACCTGCAGCTTCGAAACGTCGATGAAGGTGTTGCCATACCCCGTATCGTGCGCCGCGATGGCGAAGTTGCCCACCTCGCCCGGCATCGCCGTTCCCGGGTAGTGTCCTACGCCGGCGTTGTAGCTGTTCAGAACCGACTCCACGTCGACCGTCTCGCGAATGGTCCGCTTCCAGTCCGCACCGAATCGCGGCACGTAGATCACGGCGAACGACTGCGCAGCGCCCGGCGCCTTCATGACCGGTGGCGGCCCGTAGTCGACCATCTTCGTGCCGCCCGCGCTGTCGCTCGGAGTCGCGACGGGTGTCGGCGTCGTGGTGGGGGCGCCTTTGGCCTCATCGAGGAACTTCTTGCTCTGCTGGGCAGCGGCGCTGTTCTGCTGGGCAGCGAGCACGCTCGACTGCCACCACGTCTGCCACCCGATGAAGAGCAGAACGAGCACGCCTGCGGTGACGAGCAACTCGCCGATCACTCCGACGACGGACACCTTGCGACGCCGCTTCGATCCGGTCGCAGGATGCCTGCGCCCGGTGGAGTCGTCGCGATCGGTCACGAGTCCGGAGTCTACTGGCGCGCGCTCTGCGCGCGCCGAGAAGTGCTCACCTTCATGACGCGGGCCACCGAACTCCTCTTCGTCATCCACGCATCGCGGCAGCGCCACTCAAAGACGCGGGTCGGCTCGGCGACTCGATCGGGCTCACAACGCTCTCTCTCCAGTCGCCTCTACAATGGGTCACACTATGGCTTCCAAGACCCGTACCAAGCGTTCCTCCCGACCGGCCGGTGAAGCCCGGTCGAACGACGACGCGCCGAACCCGGTATGGTTCCTGCCGGTCATGCTGGGCTTCATGATCATCGGCCTGCTGTGGATCGTGGTGTTCTACGTCAGTGGCAGCCAGTACCCGATCCCGCAGCTGGGTGCCTGGAACATTCTCATCGGCTTCGCGATCGCCTTCGTGGGATTCCTCATGACCACGCGCTGGCGCTAACACGCTTCTACCGGCCTCCTCCTCTGCCGACCTCAGAGGCCACCTTCGTTCATTACACGGGTGTAATTATCCCCTTGTGGGTAACCCTGTGGATAACTTCGGCATAGAGGGCAGGTCCGGGCACCGGCCCGGGGTCAGGCGCCAGCGAAGACGTGCCAGCTTCCGACGAGCACCAGCAGCACAGCCAGCACGACGAAAAGCACGACCTGTAGCGGACGACGCGATCGGGCCCTCGTGCGGGTGTAGATGAGACCGACCAGCGCGCCGCCGACCAGGCCGCCGACATGCGCCTGCCAGGCGATGTTGAACCCGGGCAGAAAGCTGATGACGAGGTTGATGCCCACGAGCACCAGCAGCTGAGTGATGGGCCCACCGAGGTGCCGCTGGATGATCAGCAGCGCCGCCATCATGCCGAAAATGGCACCGGATGCGCCCACCACCGGCTGCACTGGAGAGTCGAGCAGGTAGACGCCCACTGATCCGGCGATCGCGCTCAGTACGAAGAGCGCGCCGTATCGAAAGCGGCCGAGCATCGGTTCGAGCACGATGCCGAAGATCCACAGCGTGTACATGTTGAGTGCGATGTGCAGGATGTTCGCGTGCACGAACGCGGTCGTGATCATGCGCCACGGTTCGAACGATGCGAGGACGGCCCCCTGCGAGGTCTGCACCACAGCGCCATTCGGGTATCCGTAGATCCCGGCGTACCAGAGTGAAGACGTCACCGGCCCGTTGCCCAGACCGGTGACCCACTGCGCGATGAACACCACGATGCAGATCGCGATGATCGCATAGGTGACGGTCGGCTGCCTTGGACCGGTGAACCGAGTCAGAAACGCCGACTTGGTGCGTGGCGCGGTCGCCCTCTGCTGTCTCATGCACTCCGGGCAGATGAAGCCGACCGGCGCCGGCGTCTGGCATTCGCCGCAGATCGCCCGGCCGCAGCGCTGGCAGCGCACGTACGTTCGCCGGTCGGGATGCCGGTAGCAGACGAGCGCAGAGGGTTCCCCTGGTGAGGTCGGTTGCGACACGCGGTACTCGGTGAAGGTCGCGTCTGCGCGGGCGGGCGCCGGCGGCCTACGCCTGCTCGACCGAGACCGACTCGATGACCACGTCGTCGAGCGGCCGATCGCGGGCATCCGTGGGCACGCCGGCGAGCTTGTCGACGATGCGACGCGACTCGTCGTCGGCCACCTCGCCGAAGATCGTGTGCTTGCCCTGGAGCCAAGTGGTCGCTCCAACGGTGATGAAGAACTGCGAACCGTTGGTACCGCGACCGCCCTGGATGCCCGCATTGGCCATGGCGAGCATGTACGGCTGCGTGAAGTCCAGGTCGGGGCTGATCTCGTCGTCGAAGCGGTACCCCGGTCCACCGGTACCGGTGCCCAGCGGGTCGCCGCCCTGAATCATGAATCCGGGGATGATGCGGTGGAACACGACACCGTCGTAAAGGTTGTCGGATCGCGACTCGCCCGTGCTGGGGTCCGTCCACTCCTGCTCGCCGGTAGCGAGCCCGACGAAATTGCGCACCGTCTTCGGTGCGTGGTTGCCGTACAGATTGACGGCGATGTCGCCGTAATTGGTGTGCAGAGTGGCCACTGCAGTGTGCTTCGACATGCGCCCAATTCTTGCATAGCGGTTCTGGGCACCCTCTGGCCGTTGAAGGTTTCGGTGGCAAGATGGAGGAACCGCAAGTACGACCGGGTGGAGGAACCGTGAGTCTGTCACGCAAGCGCCAGAAGGAACTCAACCGGCTTCGCGCTGAAGCCCTCGATCTCTGGGACGCGCAGCAGGAGGTGCTGGGCCGCGCGAACTCGGTTGCTCAGAAGGCCGGCCAGCAAGCCGCGAACTACACCCGGGAGGAGGTCGCCCCGCGCGTTCGCGAGGGTTACGACCAGTACGTGCGGCCGGTCACACGCGCCGCGGGCGACGTGATCGGCAACACCGTCGTGCCGGCCGTCGGCACAGTTCTCGGCACTGCACTCAGCGTCGCCGACGTCGCGCACGACACCAGGGTTCAGGCCGCCGTGAAGCGTCTACAGGGCACGAAGCGCGAACTCGCGAAGCCCGCCAAGTCCGGGCCCGGATTCGGAACCTTTCTGGTGCTCGGCCTCGGGGCCGCTGCGTTGATCGGCGTCGTCTATGCCGTGTGGCAGACATTCCGCGCGGACGACGAGCTGTGGGTCGCCGAAGACGACGCCACCGAGCCGCCCCTCGTCGAGTAGTTCCGTCTCTCGACTTGGCTGGTCACTCGATCAGCCCGGCGAAACGCAGTCCGACATCGACGAGTGAGACCTTCCGCAGGGCTGGGATCTCGTCGAGTCGGAACCACCGCGCCTCGTCCGTCGACCCGTCGGCCTCGTTGGTGAGCGAGCCCGCGACGACATGGGCGCGGTACACGATGCGGAGTGCCTGGAGCGCGCCTCGCCCAGTGTCGCGTTGGTCCTCGGGGATCACGTGCGAGTGCACACCGATCAGCTCCTCGAGCTCGGCGTCGTAACCCGTCTCTTCGCGGACCTCCCGCAATGCGGCATCCGCGGGATCCTCGCCCGGCTCGAGCCCGCCCCCGGGAAGCGTCCATCCGCTCCGCCCGTGCTCGTTCCAGTGCGCGAGCAGAACGCGGGAGCCGTTGGCGATGACGGCATACGCAGCGACGCGGATGTCCATGCAGACACCTTAAGTCCGCCGGGTGAGCCCGAGTCTCCTCAGCGCCGACATTCCCCCGGCAGCACGTTCCCCGCAGCCACTCCTCGGTCAACAGGCGGTGTAAGGGGAAAGCAAGGCTCGTAGCGCAGGCGTTGCCGACTTGCCCATGCGATCGACCACGTTCGCACAGAGCAGCGGGAGCTCGTCGTTGCGACTGGCGCGGAAGTGCGGAGCGAGCGCCATCGTTCCGATCGGGCCTCGCAGTGCGTGTCGCCAGTAGGCAGCAGCGAACCATCGCGGCGCCCCTGAGAACAACACGCGAATGGCGTTCGGAGTCACGCGGACACCTTGCGTGTCGAGTGCGGCGAACCCTTCTCGTACCGCGGAGACCACCGTTCGCAGCTGTGCCGCGTTCTGTGCCAGCGCCTCAGCGTTGCCGCCGCAGCTCAAGATGCCTGCACCCATGCACGCGACGAATACCTCGTGGGTCGCGTACCACCCGCCGATGTCCCGCTCCAGTGTCGTGCGCAGCCCGGTGGAGGCGATGATGCGCTCGACCACGGAGCCCCGTTGCGCGAAGGTGTCGAACGTGGTCGATTGTGCCCCGATCTCGACGTACTCCACCACCCCGTCCTCGTGGATGAGGCCGCCGACGCCGGGAAATGCGAGGACCGTGCGCTCGGCGCCGACTCGATCGAGCACGTTGGACGCTGCGGCACCGAGATGCTGCAGGAACAACACGGTCGCGCCAGGCGATGTCTCAAGCAGACCCAACACGGAATCGAGTTGGTTGGCACGCACCGCCACGACGATGAGTGCTGCCTCCGGCAGCGTTCGCGGGGCCGACGACAATTCGACCTCGGGTCTGAGCACGTGGCGGCCATGCCGCACGCGCAGCCCGTCGGCCGTCAGCGTGGCAAGCCTGCGACCACGGGCGACCATCACGACATCGTTACCGGCATCACGCAGGCGAGCGGCGAAGACGGAACCGATCACGCCGGCGCCGACCACCACGATTCGCACACTCTCGACGGTACCCGACACCGCTCGCGGCCAGTCCCGCGCCTGGACCAGCTCGCGCGGAGTCCGTGCCCCGGATGCGTAGACTGCGCGGGTGAGCGAAAGTGACCTGGACATCTTCAAACCGCCGCAGGATGACGGGGTCACAGACACTCCTCTGACGCCGGCCACTTCGATGGTCGGGTTCGTCGGCGTGAGCGCCGGATTCGGCGTACTCGTCGGCCTTTGCGCAGCGGTCGTCACGTGCCTGTGGGTCGCGCTCTTCGGCCGTTGGTTCTTCACCACCGTAGGTGTCGCGCTCGGCTGGATCGCCGGGGGCGTGTTCGCTCCACACGGCTGACGCACGCTCGTCGGACCCGAACACTCGGCCGTCGACTCTCGCGACTGTCGACGTTGCGGGAACCGGGTCTCGGCGAGAGTCGCTTCGGAATCGTGAAGTGGAGCCTAGGAGAATCGAACTCCTGACTTCCTGCTTGCAAAGCAGGCGCTCTACCAACTGAGCTAAGGCCCCGTGCCTATTTGCGCGCCGGTTCCCGGCACGCGTCGCTACGCGTTTCGCCGTACACGCCGCCGAAACGCTATGGTCCGGGTCACGTGGTGCGACGGCGGTTGTGATTCCGAAATGAAGGAATCCGACCGTGGGGATACGAGGACTTGAACCTCGGACCTCTTCGTTATCAGCGAAGCGCTCTAACCGCCTGAGCTATATCCCCGGGAACGACCATCGAAATGGCCGAATGACAGCCTACCGGAGCGCCTCCGATCACGCGAATCGTGGCGGGCATCCGTCAGAACGTCAGTTGTGTTCGCAGCTTCGCTGCTCAACAACTTCCATCGGCTCGGCGGAGCGAGCAAACTCACTCCGCGCTCACCTCAGTCAGTTGTTCGTGAAGCCGATGAGCAGGCCGCCCGTGATCTTCACGCTGAGGTTGTACAGCAGCGAGCACACCGCGCCGAGTGCCGTCGTGATCACCAGGTCGAGGATGGCGACGACGATCGAGAACCCCATCACAGTGCCGAGACTGAGGATCGACTTCAATGAGGTTCCACTCGTGCCCGAGATGTCCTTGAACAGGCTGTTCAGGTTGTCGAAAATGCCGGTCTGGTCCAGCACGATCCAGATCAGGAACGAACCGACGATCGCGATGATCGCCAGGCACAGCCCGATCAGGAACGACAGCTTCACGGCCGACCAGAAGTCGACATAGACGAGACGGAGTCTGACCTGCTTCGTCGACCCCTTCCGCGACGAGGAAGTCTTCTTCGCCAATCGTTCCGCCACACTACTCATCTACGGTGCTGTCCTTTCCGGGCTGCTCGGCCTCCTCACCGGTGGATTCCCCGTCCGGTTCGGCGTCGTGAGCGTCCAGATTCCGCTCGCTGTTTCTGGCGATGGCGATGACCTTGTCGTCATCGGCGAAGCGTGCGAACACGACACCCATGGTGTCACGGCCCTTCGCCGGCACCTCGGCCACGGCAGAGCGTACCACCTTGCCGCTGGCAAGAACCACGAGAACCTCGTCGTCGTCGTCGACGATCAGGGCGCCCGCGAGGTCGCCTCTGTCATCGCTCAGCTTGGCCACCTTGATTCCCAGGCCACCGCGTCCCTGGCGTCGGTACTGATCGACAGCGGTGCGCTTCGCGTATCCGCCCTCGGTCACGACGAACACGTAACCGGCATCGGCGGAAGCTGAGGCTTCGCTGCGATCCGCACCCGAGGTCGCGATCACCGTGGCATCCAGGAGCGCATCGTCATCGCGGAAGTGCATGCCGATCACGCCCGAGGTCGCGCGTCCCATGGGACGCAACGCGTCGTTCGTCGCGGTGAACCGCAGTGACATTCCCTTGCGGGAGACCAGCAGGATGTCGGAGTCCTCCTCGACGAGCAGCGCGGAGATGAGCTCATCCTCCTCGCGCAGGCGGATCGCGATGATCCCGCCGGTGCGATTGGTGTCGTACTCCTTGAGCTCGGTCTTCTTCAGCAGGCCGTCTCGGCTGGCGAGCACCAGGTACTCCGCGGCCGAGTAGTCCCGGATGTCGAGGATCGCGGCGATCTCTTCGTCCGGCTGCATGGCGAGCAGGTTCGCCACGTGCTGGCCCTTCGCGTCGCGACCCGCCTCGGGCACCTCGTACGTCTTCGCCCGGTATACGCGCCCCTTGGTCGTGAAGAACAGCAGCCAGTGATGGGTGGTCGTCACGAAGAAGTGCTCGACGACGTCTTCGCCACGCAGCTGCGCGCCCTTCACACCCTTGCCGCCGCGGTGCTGCGAGCGGTAGTTGTCACTGCGGGTGCGCTTGATGTAGCCGCCACGGGTGACGGTGACCACCATCTCCTCTTCCGGAATGAGGTCTTCGACGCTCATGTCGCCGTCGAATCCGTAGAGGATGTTCGTGCGCCGCTCGTCGCCATACTTTTCGACGATCTCGGTGAGTTCCTCCGACACGATCGACCGCTGGCGGGCCTCGTCGGCCAGGATCGCCTTGTAGTCCGCGATCTCCGCCTCGAGACGAGCGAGGTTGTCGATGATCCGCTGCCGCTCGAGGGCGGCGAGGCGACGGAGCTGCATGGACAGGATGGCATCGGCCTGAACCTGGTCGACATCCAACAGTTCGATCAGTCCGGAGCGCGCCTCGTCGGCGTTCGGCGAACGACGGATCAGCGCGATGACCTCGTCGAGCGCGTCGAGCGCCTTCACGAGACCGCGCTGGATGTGCGCGTCTTCCTCCGCTTTGCGCAGCCGGAACTGCGTGCGCCGCACGATCACGTCGATCTGGTGATCGACCCACGCGCTGATGAAGCCGTCGAGCGGAAGGGTACGCGGCACGCCATCGACGATGGCGAGCATGTTCGCGCCGAAGTTGTCCTGCAGCTGCGTGTGCTTGTACAGGTTGTTCAGCACGACCTTCGCGACGGCGTCGCGCTTGAGCACGATCACCAGGCGCTGGCCGGTGCGGCCGCTCGATTCGTCGCGGATGTCCGCGATACCGGCGATGCGCCCGTCCTTCACGAACTCCGCGATCTTGATCGCGAGGTTGTCCGGATTGACCTGGTAGGGAAGCTCGGTGACCACGAGGCACGTGCGGCCCTGGATCTCCTCTACGTTCACCACAGAGCGCATCGTGATGGAACCGCGACCTGTGCGATATGCGTCGTGGATGCCCTTCACGCCCAGAATCTGCGCACCGGTCGGGAAGTCGGGGCCCTTGATGCGCTCCATCAGGGCCTCGAGCAGCTCCTCGCGCGAGGCGTCCGGGTGCTCCAGCGCCCACAACGCTCCCGCAGCCACCTCGCGCATGTTGTGCGGCGGGATGTTCGTGGCCATGCCGACCGCGATGCCCACCGATCCGTTCACCAGCAGGTTGGGGAAGCGTGCCGGCAGGATGGTCGGCTCCTGCGTGCGACCGTCGTAGTTGTCGGTGAAATCGACGGTGTCCTCGTCGATGTCGCGCACCATCTCGAGCGCGAGGGGCGCCATCTTCGTCTCGGTGTACCGCATCGCGGCCGCGCCGTCATTTCCCGGCGATCCGAAGTTGCCCTGCCCGAGTGCGAGGGGGTAGCGCAGACTCCACGGCTGCACGAGCCGAACGAGGGTGTCGTAGATGGCGGTGTCACCGTGCGGATGGAACTGCCCCATCACGTCGCCGACCACGCGCGAGCACTTCGAATACGCGCGATCCGGACGGTATCCGCCGTCGTACATCGCGTAGATCACACGACGATGCACGGGCTTCAACCCGTCGCGCACCTCCGGTAGCGCGCGGCCGACGATGACTGCCATCGCGTAGTCGAGGTAGCTGCGTTGCATCTCCACTTGCAACTCGACCGGCTCGATCTTGCCGTGCACGATGCCGTCATCGATATGCTCGACCTCCGTCGCGCCGCCGTCGATACCGCTTCCGAGATTGTCAGTGCCGTCGGTCTCGTCTGCCATCTACTTCTTCTTCTTCTCTTCTCGTGGCCCGGATATCCGACGTCAAATGTCGAGGAATCGAACGTCTTTCGCGTTCTTCTGGATGAAATGCCGTCGCGATTCCACGTCTTCACCCATCAAGGTGGCGAACGTCTCGTCTGCAGCAGCGGCATCCTCCATGGTCACCTGCTTCAGGGTGCGCGTCTCCGGGTTCATCGTGGTCTCCCAGAGCTCCTGGTAGCTCATCTCACCGAGACCTTTGTAGCGCTGGATGCCGTTGTCTTTCGGGATGCGCTTGCCTGCCGCCTGTCCATCGGCCAGCAGGGCGTCCCGCTCCCGGTCGGAGTACACGAACTGGTGCTCGGCGTTCGACCACTTGAGTCGGAACAGCGGAGGCTGGGCCAGGTAGACGTAGCCCAGTTCGATCAGCGGACGCATGTAGCGGAAGAGCAGGGTCAGCAACAGGGTCGTGATGTGCTGGCCGTCGACATCCGCGTCGGCCATCAGCACGATCTTGTGGTACCTGGCCTTATCCCCGTTGAAGTCCTCACCGATGCTGGTGCCGAACGCGGTGATCATCGCCTGGATCTCGGTGTTCGCGAGCGCACGGTCGAGCCGCGCCTTCTCCACGTTCAAGATCTTTCCGCGCAACGGAAGAATGGCCTGCGTCGCCGGGTTGCGCCCCTGCTTCGCCGATCCGCCGGCCGAGTCACCCTCGACGAGGAAGATCTCGCTCTCGGCGGGGTTGCGGCTGGAGCAGTCCGAGAGCTTTCCCGGCATCCCACCGCCCTCGAGCAGTCCCTTGCGTCTGGCCGTGTCGCGCGCCTTCCGGGCGGCGAACCGTGCGGTCGCCGCCTGGATCGCCTTGCGGATGATCTCCTTGGACTGATTCGGATTGCGGTCGAACCAGTCGCCGAGCTGGTCGCCGACCACCTTCTGCACGAACGCCTTCGCCTCGGTGTTGCCCAGCTTGGTCTTCGTCTGTCCTTCGAACTGCGGTTCGCCCAGCTTGACGGAGATCACTGCGGTGAGCCCCTCCCGCACGTCTTCTCCCGAGAGATTGTCGTCCTTTTCCTTCAGGATGCCTTTCTCTCGCGCATACCTGTTGACCAGCGTCGTCAGCGCGGCCCGGAAACCTTCTTCGTGGGTTCCACCCTCGTGCGTGTTGATCGTGTTCGCGTATGTATGGACGCTTTCGGTGTAGGCCGTGGTCCACTGCATCGCGACCTCGAGTGCGATCTTGCGCTCGGTGTCTTCGGACTCGAACGAGATGATCTCGTCGTTGACCACTTCGGCGCGCTTGGCCGAGTTCAGGTACTCGACATAGTCCTGAAGTCCGCGCTGATAGAGGAAGGTGTCGTTGCGCTCCGGGACGACCTCGCCTTCTTCGTCCAGCACCTCGCGCTCTCGTTTGTCCCACAGCGAGATCTTCAGTCCCTTGTTGAGGAACGCGTACTGCTGGAACCGCGTGCGAATGGTGTCGTAGTCGAACTCGACCGTCTCGAAGGTCTCACTGCTCGGCCAGAACGTGATCGTGGTGCCGGTCTCGGTGGTCGCCTCGCCTCGCTCGAGCGGGGCATCCGGAACACCGTCGTGATAGGTCTGGGTCCAAACGTGTCCCTGGTTCTTCACCTCGACCTCGAGCCGGCTCGAGAGCGCATTCACCACAGAGGAGCCGACGCCGTGCAGTCCGCCGGAGACCGCGTAGGCGCCACCGCCGAACTTGCCACCCGCGTGCAGCACGGTGAGCACCAGCTCAACTGTGGAGATGCCCTCCGGCTCGTGGATGTCCACGGGAATGCCGCGAGCATTGTCGACGACCCGTACACCGCCATCCTTGGTGAGCGTGATGTCGATGTGGTCGCCGTAGCCCGCCAGATACTCGTCGACCGCGTTGTCGACGATCTCGGTGACGAGGTGGTGCAGACCGCGCGGACCGGTGGATCCGATATACATGCCAGGGCGCTTGCGGACCGCTTCGAGTCCTTCGAGAACCTGAATCTGGCTCGCGCCGTAATCGTTGTCGGTTCCAGCCGTATTCGGTTCTGTCGTCATTCGGTTAGGGCTCCTGACCGCACATTTTTCGTGACCACTGATTCTACCAAGAGCGGACTGAGGATCTGGCGCGAAACGGCCGTCTGACGCGATGAAATCGCTTCGGTGACCAGATTTGCCCGCTCAGCCGTAGGTGTCGCGCGGACCGCGCCCTGGAACCGACCTGGGGCCGCGTTTCCAGGTGGGGACGTCAGGGCCCAAAAACCGAATGCTTTCCACACCAGCCTCTGGATACCGTCGCTCGATGTGCTGCAACAGCTCTCCGCGCATCAGCCGCAGCTGGGTCGCCCAGCTCGTCGAATCGCAACGAACGGTCAGCACACCGCCATCGATCTCGACCGGATCAGAGTGCTTCGCAGTCTCCTCACCCACTACATCGGTCCATGCGGCGATCAGTTCCGACTTCGCCAGCGGCGAGTTCCAACCGAGCTCGTCGGTGAGCGAGTCGATGACACCGCCCAGACCCCGCGGCTCCCTGCCCGGTTCGAACGGGTGGCTTCCCGGCCGATCGGCACGAGCCTTCCTGACGCTTGGCCGCTGCCCGTGTGCGGGGTCCGCGCCGAACAATTCCTTGAGGTGCCGGTAGAAGTCGGATGCCTCGCTCATCTCAGCGATTCCTCCGCGGGCGCATCCTCCGGCTCGTCGTGTTCCGGCTCCATCACCCGGCCGGCCGCGATGTGCACCGTGTGAGCGCGCAGCGCAGCAGGCACGTCGTCGAGCACGGCAGATGTCACGAGCACCTGCTCGAAGTCGTGCACGGATGCCGCCAGGCGCGCCCTCCGCTGCTGATCCAGTTCCGCGAACACATCGTCGAGGATCAGCACCGGGTCACCGGAGCTCGAGTGCTCCCGCAGCAACTGGGCGGATGCCAGCCGCAGCGACAGCGCGAACGACCACGACTCACCGTGGCTCGCGTAGCCCTTCGCGGGCAGGCCGTTGAGCTGGAACGAAACGTCGTCGCGATGCGGGCCGACCAAGGTGACGCCTCGATCGAGCTCGCGCGAACGCAACCCTGCGACGGCCGCCCCGAATCGATCGCGGGTCGATCCCGCCCCGTCCGCCACATTTCCGCGACCGACCCGCGCTGCTCCGTCATCGTCATCGTCGGGGGCCGCGCCATCCACCGAGAGCAGCGGTATCAGGCGAGGGTCGTGGTCGTCGCCTGCGATGGACCGGTACGCCTCCCGCACCGGCACGCGCAGCTCGTCGATCAGCATCGAACGCTCATCGATGATCTCGGAGCCCAGGGTCACCAGCCGCTCGTCCCAGACATCCAGCGTCGACAGCGCCGACCCGCGCACACCTGATGCGCGTGCCGACTTGAGAAGGGTGTTGCGCTGCCTCAGCACACGGTCGTAGTCGGCCAGAACACCGGCGAGTCTCGGGGTGCGCTGCACGAGCACGGTGTCGAGCATCCGTCGCCGCACGGCGGGCTCGCCCCTGATCAGAGCCAAGTCTTCGGGCGCGAACAGCACCGTCGACAGGTACCGCACGAGCTCTCGTGGCCTGGCCGAGCCGCGGTTGACCATCGCCTTGTTCGCCGACGACCGGTTCAGCTGCAACTCAAGGAGCATTGTGCGGCTGTCGTGTTCCAGACGAATCCGGATGACCGCTGCCGCGGCATCCTGCCGGATCATCGCCGTATCGATCGGCGTGCGATGCGATCCGCCAGCGGAGACGAAGACGAGCGACTCGACCAGATTCGTCTTGCCTTGACCGTTGCTGCCCACGAACAGGTTCGGTCCAGCGGCCAGCTGCACCTCAGCGGACTCGTAATTGCGGAAGTCGGTCAGTGACAGGTGCGTCACACGCATCGTCGACTCCGTTCATGCGCCGCTGGTCGGGCTTGGCCTGCTCTGAGCTTGTCGAAGGGTCGAAACCAGCATGCTGTGCCGGTTTCGACAAGCTCAACCAGCGAGAGTGCCGAGTCCTCGACCAGCGAGAGTGCCGAGTCAGTCGACAGCCTTCACGGCGTGGCCGCCGAACTGGTTGCGCAGCGCCGCAACCGCCTTCATCGCGGGCGAGTCCTCTTGCCGGGACACGAAACGAGCGAAGATCGACGCGCTGATCGTGGGCATCGGCACCGCGTTGTTCAACGCCTCCTCCACAGTCCAGCGTCCCTCACCCGAATCGTCGACGTAGCCCTCGATGCGCTCGAACTCCGGATCCTGTTCGAGTGCACGCACCAGGAGATCGAGCAGCCACGAGCGCACGACGGTTCCGCGTTGCCACGCCTTGAACGTGCCGGTGACGTCTTTGATGATGTCTTTGCGGGTGTCGAGCAGTTCATACCCCTCGGCGTATGCCTGCATGAGCGCGTACTCGATGCCGTTGTGCACCATCTTCGCGTAGTGGCCTGCACCGACCTCGCCCACGTGTACGAATCCCTCGTCGCGCGGGCCGTCGGGACGCAGCGCGTCGAAGACCGGCATCACGCGCTTCACCTGGGCGTCGCTGCCACCCACCATGAGTCCGTATCCGTTGTCGAGTCCCCAGACTCCGCCGGAAACGCCGGCATCGACGAAGTCGACGCCGGTCTTCGACAGCAATTCGGCGTGCTTGAAATCCTCGGTGAACTTCGAGTTGCCGCCGTCGATCACGAGGTCGCCCGCCTCGAGCAGTCCTGCGAGCTCGTTGACGACGCCGTCAGTCACGGCACCAGCCGGCACCATGACCCACACGGTGCGAGGTGCCGGGAGCTCCACGACGAGATCGGCGAGCGTGGCGACGTCCGAGACATCCCGATTCGTGTCGTAGCCGGTGACCTCGATGCCTTTGCGCTCGAGCCGGGCACGCATGTTGTTGCCCATCTTGCCGAGACCGATGAGACCGATGTGCATGAGTAGCCCTTCGTCGTGTGAGTCGAACCTCTGACCTGACGGGTCAGCGCAACAGCAGGTTCGGCTGCAGCAGATACCGGTAGCTGTCGCTTCCCGCCTGCTCCTTGCTGGTCTGGCTCGTGATGAGCACGGGACCCGGCTTGTTCGGATTGTCGGTCTTCGTGAACGAGACGCGCACGTATTCCGAGTGCACCGCACCGAGGCCGTCGAGCAGGAACTGAGGTTTGAGCGAGACGACGGTGTCTTCGCCGGTCAGGAGGGCGTCGATGCTTTCGGATGCCTGCGCCTGCTCCGATCCGATCGCCTCCAGTGTCAGACCCTCCGTGCTGAATGTGAACCGGAGTGCCGCTTCCCGTTCGAGTACAAGAGAGACACGACGAGTCGCCTCGATCAGGTCTGCGGTGTTGACCACGGCGTAGTTGTCGACGCTCTCGGGGAAGAGCCGCTTCACCGGAGGGAAGTTGCCCTTGATGAGCAGGGACGTCACAGTCTTCTTCTCGGCGGTGAACGCGATGAGCTCGCGATCGTCTTTGGCCACGAGAGTCACAGTGACGTTTCCGTTGTGCCCGAACGTCTTGCCGATCTCCTGCAGCGTGCGCGCTGGAACCAGCGCAGTGGAGGGCTCGGACTGACCGATGGATCCGTCCCAATCGATCTCGCGCACGGCAACGCGGTATCGATCGGTCGCCACGAGGCTGAGCCGGTTCTGGGCGATCTCGAGTTGCACACCGGTGATGACCGGCGTGACGTCGTCGCGGGACGCAGCCACCGCGACCTGTGCGACGGCTTCGGAGAACTCGTCGGCCGGTACGACACCGGACTCGCCCGAGATCTGCGGCAGCGTCGGATATTCCTCGACCGGCATGGACAGCAGCGTGAAGTTCGCAGTGCCACAGGTGACCACGATGCGGTTCTCTTCCGTGGCAAAGGTGACGGGTGCATTCGGAAGTTTGGAGGCGATCTCCGCCAGCAGTCGTCCCGAGACCAGAACGGTGCCGGCCTCCTCGACGGCGGCCGAGATCTCGGTGTGCGCTGAAACCTCGTAGTCGAAGGCGGACAGTGAGATGCCGTCATCCGTCGTGCTGATCAGAATGCCGCTCAGAATCGGCAACGTGGTGCGCTGGGGCAGAAGTTTGACGGTGAACGAGACGGCTTCGCTCAGCACATCGCGGTTGGCTTGAAACCTCAATGTCGTTCTCCCCTGTCGTCCGATGGGCGCGTGCCGCTCCATGCTACTGCGCGGCAGACAAGCGGCGCCGTGGCGGCGGCGAACACATCGAGCGTCATTCGAGCGGGTCGTTGAGGTTGTCGGATCGACTGCTTAAAGATCTTGTTCTCTTAATCGGCTTAACCGTTGTGGAAACTGTGGATAAGTCGGTGGATCGTAGGCGAGCAGCGGGAACTACATCGGTGTGAGTTGTCCATGGAGTGTTGAGGAAGGCATCTCGCGCTGAGTGGGGCACGGCAGTGGAACGACAAGGATTTCACAAGCGCGAACGATCCGCTCACATCGCCGAGCCTGTTATTCGTTAACTATCCCCAGGGTTATCCACAGTGTGAATATTCTGTTCCCGGTTACCGGTGGTTCTGCTTGATGCGCGCCGTCAGCTCGGTGACCTGGTTGTAGATCGAGCGCCGCTCCTTCATGAGCTCGCTGATCTTCTTGTTGGCATACATCACGGTGGTGTGGTCGCGGTTGCCGAAGAGCTGACCGATCTTCGGCAGGGATAGGTTCGTGAGTTCGCGGCACAGATACATCGCGATCTGCCGGGAGGTGGCGATCGCCTGCGACCGGGACGACCCGTACAGGTCGTCCACGCTGAGCTTGAAGTAGTCGGCGGTGGCGGTGATGATGTCCGCCGGCGCCACGACGTTGTCGTCGTCGAGCGTGATCAGGTCTTTCAGGACCGTCTGCACCAGGTTCATGTCGACCGGCGTCTTGTTCAAGCTCGCGAATGCGGTGACCCGGATGAGCGTTCCCTCGAGCTCGCGGATGTTGCTCGACACCTTGGTCGCCATGAACTCGAGGATGTCGTCGGGCACCAGGATGCGCTCGCTCTGCGCCTTCTTACGCAGGATGGCGATGCGGGTCTCGAGGTCGGGTGCCTGAACATCCGTGATGAGACCCCACTCGAACCTGGTGAGCATTCGGTCTTCGAAGCCGGTCAGGTGCTTGGGTGGCAGGTCACTGGTGATGACCACCTGCTTGTTGTGGTCGTGCAGCGTGTTGAAGGTGTGGAAGAACGCCTCCTGGGTCTCGACCGCGCGTTGCAGGAACTGGATGTCGTCGATCAGGAGGATGTCGATGTTGCGGTATCGAGCCTGGAACGACGACCCGCGGTTGTTCGCGATCGAGTTGATGAAGTCGTTCGTGAACTCTTCCGAACTGACGTAGCGCACCCGGATTCCCGGGTAGAGGCTCATCGCATAGTGCCCGATCGCGTGCAAGAGGTGGGTCTTGCCGAGGCCGGAGTCGCCGTAGATGAAGAGCGGGTTGTACGCCTTGGCCGGGGCCTCCGCGACCGCGACGGCGGCCGCGTGCGCGAATCGGTTGGACTGGCCGATGACGAAGTTGTCGAAGCTGTACTTCGGGTTGAGCCGGGTATCCGGGTTGCGTGGCGCCGCGCTGATGTCGGTCACCGGCGCTGACGGCTGGCTGACGGTGGCAGGGGTGTCGATGTAGGTGGACTCGAGTCGCTCGGGTTCGAGTTGTGGCGAGTCGTGCGTGATGTTCGGGTTCACCACGATCGCGAAGTTCGATACGGCGAGCGTGTCGTCGAGCCGGCCGATCGAGTTGAGCAGAGGAACGCGGCAGCGTTGCTCGATCATCCCCCTGGTGAACTCATTCGGCACCTCCAGATAGAAGGTGCCTGCCATGATGCCTTTGGGTTCGACGAGGCTGAGGAATCCGTAGAGCTGCGGAGTGACCCGGTCATCCGCTTCGAGCGTCGATAGCACCGATCGCCAAGCGTTCGTCAGTGACGGATCGCCGTCAGCCATAGTTCCCCTAGATCATTCCCACGGACCAGCGGCGACTGCGAGTCCGATCCACCCCGTCGTGAACCTTCTTCGGCCGAAGCAGCAGGTCCGGCCGCTCTTATCCACATCGTTATCCCCAACGCTGCAAAGGCATTCTGCCTGTCCCGCCGCGGCTTCGACGGCGGTCGACTCACAACCTGGGGATAACTCCGCATGTCACGCTAACGAATCGGGCCCGCACGCTCAAATCATCGTGCGAGCCGAATGTGCACCGTTGTCGGCGTGCCTCTCCAGGCATAGTCCTCCCGGTATGGATAATCAACGGTTCGTCAGCGTCCGGTTTGACCTCGCGGATGCCACCCCGTACCGTTAATGGGTTGACCGCACGCTTCAACGCGCGGCACAGCTTCCTTCCTCACGGCGCCTGGCGCGAGACATGTTGTGACGTGTCTCTGCGGGCCTGCCTCACGAAGAGAACCGAAACATCGATCGAGAGACCTGTCTGATGAGCAAGAGAACGTTCCAGCCGAACAACCGTCGTCGCGCCAAGGTGCACGGCTTCCGTCTGCGGATGCGTACGCGCGCGGGTCGCGCGATCCTCGCGAACCGTCGTCGCAAGGGCCGCACCGAGCTCTCCGCGTAGTCGCCTGACGTCAAGGTGCTCGCCAAGGCGAACCGGATCCGCAGCGGGGTCGACTATCGGCTGACCGTCCGCAAGGGAGCGCGAGTGCACGGGCCGAACACGATCACCTACGTGCGCGCCGGTGTCGAACACGCAGAGCGCACCGGGCCGGTGCGCTTCGGGTTCATCGTGAGCAAGGCGGTGGGCGTCGCCGTGGTGCGCAACACGGTTCGTCGCAGGCTCAAGGCCGTGTGCCGCGAACTGCTGCCGGAACTGGCGCCGGGCCACGAGATCGTGGTGCGGGCTCTGCCAGCCTCCGCGCAGGCATCCTGGATTACCCTGCAAAGAGAGATCCGCCGAGCCGTCGACAAAGTAGGCGCCCGATGCATGCCGTGATGACGACCGTTCTTCTACTTCCGAGAAACGTCGCTGTGCTGCTTCTGCGCGCCTATCGGGCTGTGATCTCACCTCTGTACGGTGACGTGTGCCGCTACTATCCGTCGTGTTCGGCCTACGCGCTGGGCGCCATTCAGGAGCACGGCGTCATCGTCGGCACCGCTCTCGGTATCACGCGCATAGCGCGATGTCATCCCTGGGCGGCCGGCGGCGTCGACGACGTTCCCCACAAGAAGACCCCCCGCTACTCCGTCACGCCTTTCGGGTTCGTGGTGGCGCGCGGCCACGCAAAAGGATGACCGAGTAAGTGGACTTCATCTATACGATCCTCTGGCCGATCGAGTGGCTGGTGCAGCTGCTCCTGATCGGCTGGCACATGCTGTGGACCTCGGTCGGGCTGGATCCCAGTGGGGGTCTCACCTGGGTTCTTTCGATCGTCGGCCTGACTGCCGTCATCCGTGCCGCGCTGATCCCCATCTTCGTGCGGCAGATCAAGAATCAGCGCCGCATGCTCGAGGTGGCGCCGCAGCTGAAGAAGATCCAGGACAAGTACAAGGGTAAGAAGGACCAGCTCTCTCGTGAGGCGATGTCTCGCGAGACCATGGAGCTCTACAAGCGCACCGGTACGAACCCGTTGAGCTCCTGCCTTCCGCTTCTGCTGCAGATGCCGGTGTTCTTCAGCCTGTTCCATGTTCTCAACGACGCGCAGAGCGGACATGACAGCGTGGGCCTGCTGAGCGGTGCGAACCTGCTCAAGTCGTTCCAGGACGCGAAATTCATCGGTGCGCCTTTGAACGCGTCGTTCGGATCGCAGTGGAGCCTGATGATCGCAGGCAAGGATTACAGCCTGTCGGTGATGCTGATCGCGGCGACCATGGTGATCCTGATGGTGGCGTCGCAGTTCACCACGCAGCTCCAGATCGTCTCGAAGAACATGTCGCCGGAGACGAAGGCGAGCCCGCAGTTCCGCCAGCAGCGCATCCTGCTCTACCTGCTTCCCTTCGTCTTCCTGTTCTCCGGTGTCGCGTTCCCGCTGGGCGTGATGTTCTACTGGCTCACCTCGAACATCTGGACCATGGCGCAGCAGTGGCTTGTGATCCGCAACATGCCGACGCCTGGTAGTGAGGCCGAAAAGGCGCGAGAGGCGAGACTGGCCCGCAAGGGCAAGCTGAAGACACCGGAGGGAGCCCCCATACTCGTCGTCGACGAGGTTCCGGCGAAACCGATCACCACGCAGCGCCAGCAACCGATGAGCAAGAGCCGAGCCAAGAAGACCGGGGGAAAGAAGCAGTGAGCATGACAGAGGAGACCTCGGTTCACGCCGACGCGGCATCCGCGATCGAGGGCTCGGATGAGCGGTCGGCGGTCGGCGAGGACGCCGAAGGGACGCAGTCCGCGTCCGCATCGGAATCCGACGGCGACGACGGTCAGAGCCTGGATGCCCAGGGTGATGCCGCAGCGGACTACATCGAGGCGCTCCTGGACATCTGTGATCTCGACGGTGACATCGACATCGACGTGCAGAACGAGCGACCCTACGTCTCGGTCTCGGCGGAGGATCCGCAGGCGCTTCGCCTGCTCAGCCGCGGCGAGACCGTGAGCGCACTCCAGGAGCTGGCGCGCCTCGCCGTACAGTCGAAGACCGGTGCCTTCTCCCGCCTGATCCTGGACATCGGCGGCTCGCGGGACGCCCGTAAGCAGGAGCTTTCTGTTCTCGTGGATCACGCGATCGAGCGGCTGGAGCAGGGCGCCGCGCAGGCCGCGCTGCCCGCGATGACGTCGTACGAGCGCAAGATCGTGCACGACGTCGTCTCTGAGCGCGGGTTCTCGTCTCACTCGGTAGGCGAGGCATCCGAGCGTCACACCGTGATCACGCGCGCGTAGGCACTGTCGTTGGAGCACATCGTCCCTACGTTTCACGTGAAACATGACCGTTGACGTCGAGCGTGAGCCGGCGTCTGCCGCCGAACTCTTCGGTGACCGGATCGATCTGGCCCGCGCGTTCACTGAATCCCTCGCGCACCAAGGAGAAGAACGCGGGCTGATCGGCCCTCTCGAGCCTGCGCGACTGTGGACACGTCATGTACTGAACTGCGCCGTGGTGGCCCCTCTTCTGCATTCCGGCGCGTCGGTCGGCGATGTCGGCAGCGGTGCGGGGCTTCCAGGAATAGTGCTGGCGATCGCGCGACCTGACGTACGGCTCGTTCTGATCGAGCCGATGGAACGTCGCGTCGCGTGGCTGCAGGAACAGAAGGCTGCGCTGCGACTGACGAACGTCGAAGTGCTTCGGGCCCGGGCCGAGGATGTGCGGCTGGAATCGCCTCTGGACCAGGTGACGGCTCGGGCTGTGAGCGCGTTACGCAAGCTGATTCCGTTGACCGCTCCCCTGGTTCGCCATGGTGGAGAGCTCCTTCTCATGAAGGGGGCGAACGCAGAGGCGGAGGTGTCGGCTGCGGCAAAGGAACTGCGACGTTTCCACATCCGCGAAGTGTCTGTGGAGATTCTCGGGTCCGGAGTCGTCGACGAAGTGACCAGAGTCATCCGGGCTACAGTGAGATAGCTCTGATGCCGGCTGGTTGCGCCCGCTGAGACCGCCGTCCCAGGCAGAATCCGCGTTGCTCGCCTGAAGTAGATCACCGGAGTTTCACGTGAAACATCCGAAGAGAAGAAATACACGGAGGTACTCGCGAGAAGTGGATACGTCGACTCCCCTTGCAAGCGAGGTCGCCGACCTGAATCGGCGACGCCAGGCCATCGAGGAAACGACGATCCCGCTGCCTTCGCGCACCAGGATCTTCACGATCTCGAATCAGAAGGGTGGCGTCGGAAAGACCACAACTGTGGTGAATCTCGCCGCTGCTCTTGCCCGGTCGGGCGCGCGCGTGCTCGTGATCGACCTCGATCCGCAAGGAAATGCATCCACTGCACTCGGCGTCGAGCATCGCGAGGGAACCCCGAGCGTCTATGACGTCGTCGTGAACGACATCGAGATGGCGGACGTCGTGCAGACCTCGCCCGACCAGACGGATCTGTTCTGCGTTCCGGCCACGATCGATCTGGCCGGGGCGGAGATCGAGCTCGTGTCCATGGTCGCGAGGGAGCAGCGTCTCTCTCGCGCCCTTCACACGTTTCTCGACGAGATCCCCGAGGGCATCGACTACGTGCTCATCGACTGCCCGCCGTCGCTCGGACTGCTCACGATCAACGCGTTCGTCGCGGCGACCGAGGTGCTGATCCCGATTCAGTGCGAGTATTACGCGCTCGAGGGACTCGGCCAGCTGCTGAAGAACATCTCGTTGATCGAGAAGCACCTCAACCCGAAACTGCAGGTGTCGACGATTCTGCTCACCATGTTCGACTCGCGCACCAACCTCGCCCATCAGGTCGCGGACGAGGTGCGCGACCACTTTCCGAAACAGGTTCTGGAGGCGGTGATTCCTCGATCCGTCCGCATCTCGGAGGCGCCCAGCTATGGACAGAGCGTGATCAGTTACGACGCCGGTTCGCCGGGGGCTCTCTCCTATCTCGAAGCGGCGGCCGAGATCGCCAGGCGAGGCGCACCGCGCTGAGTTCCTTGCGACGATTGCCGCGTTGAGCGCAACCAGCAGAACAGCAGAACAGCAGAACAGCAGAACAGCAGAACAGCAGAACAGCAGAACACAGAGGCCGCGACGCGGCAGGCAAGAGGAAGCACAGCACGATGGCAGCGAAGCGCACAGGCTTAGGCCGCGGAATCGGCGCGCTCATCCCTACAGCAGACACCGACACGAGGCGACCCGTGGACGTGTTCTTCCGCGACCGTGGAGCATCCGGTGAAGGAGAGTCCGCAACGGGGGGTCTGCTTGCCGTTCCGGGAGCGCGACTGGCGAACCTCTCCCCCGACGACATCGTGCCGAACGCACAGCAGCCTCGCACCGAGTTCGACCGGGAGGCGATGGACGAACTCGTCGCAAGCATCCGCGAGGTCGGCGTGCTCCAGCCCGTCGTGGTGCGCCCACTGTCTGGGCTGCCCGGCAAGTACGAGCTCATCATGGGCGAGCGGCGGCTGCGTGCAACGAAGACGCTGGGCCTCGCGACCATTCCGGCAGTGGTGAAAGACACCGCTGACGAAGACATGCTTCGGGATGCCCTGCTGGAGAACCTGCATCGGTCGCAGCTGAATCCACTGGAAGAGGCGTCGGCGTACCAGCAACTGCTGGCGGACTTCGGCATCACCCAGGACGAGCTCGCAACACGAATCGGTCGCTCGCGTCCGCAGATCACGAACACCATCCGACTCCTGAAGCTGCCGTCCCCGGTGCAGCAGAGGGTGGCGGCCGGCGTACTCAGCGCGGGCCACGCACGAGCGATCCTCGCCGCGGGTGACACCGACGCGATGCAGCGCGTCGCCGACAAGATCGTGAACGAGGATCTGTCGGTGCGTGCAGCCGAAGCGCTCGTGAGCGCGAATCCCAGGCAGGTGAAGCCTCGCCCGGCGGCGGGAAAGCGACAGTCGAACCTGGATGAGGTAGCGGACCGCCTCGGGGATCGCCTGAACACGCGGGTGAAGGTGGCGCTCGGAGCCCGTAAAGGACAGATCACCATAGAGTTCGCCTCGGTGCAGGACCTCAACCGCATTCTCGGGGAGATCGGCGAAGGCCCGTACGCAGGCTGAAGGCCAGGTTCGCGCTCGTGGTTCCCTCGGGATTCTCGCCTGCGCGCCTGTGACCGCGCGGGAGAGCGAGCAAACTCGTTTACCGGACCACGCGAATGTCCCAGCCAAGGCGGATGCCGTATGAGGGCCGGTGCATAGCGAGAGCCAGGTGCCGCGCCAGAGGCACGGGCATCGGAAAGGTGGAAGGATCGGGGCGGTGAGCACTCTGCGCGATCGCCTTCGTTCGGTCCCATCCGTCACGGGAACTGCGCCGCCGTGGGATCCCGAGACGGCACCTGAGCATCCACGCGATCTCTTCGTCGAGTGGCTGATGCATGCCATCGACGCCGGCGCCGCGGAGCCGCTCGCGGTCACGCTGTCGACCGTGGACGAGACCGGTGCACCGGACTCGCGTGTCGTGATGCTGAAGGACGTGACCCGCGACTTCGGACTGGAGTTGGCCACCGGAGCGGAGTCGACGAAGAGTCGTCAGCTGGCGGCCGATCCACGGTGTGCGATGACGTTCTATTGGGCTTCGGTTGCTCGTGCCGTGAGGATTCGCGGTGAAGCTGTCGCCGGATCGCGTGAGCAGGCGGCACGGGACTTTCTGGCGAGGCATCCGGACGCCCGCGCGGTTGCGCTCGCTGAACTGCAGAGTGCGCCGATGACCGATCCGGAGCATCACACCGAGATGATCGCAGAGCAGCGCGCCAGGATCGACGCCGATCCGACACTCGTATCCGCCACCTGGACTTTGTGGCGCATTCACCCGAAGAATGTCGAGTTCTGGCAGGGTGCTCCGACCCGAGATCACCTACGGCTTCGGTATGCGCAGCACGCCGGCACCTGGCATCGCGAACGCCTCTGGCCCTGACGCGGACGGAGCCCTTCACGGCATACGCGATCGTGGTTGCGGTGAATCGCACGGGCGTGGCGTCGCGGTGAATCGTACGGACGCGGATGTTTCACGTGAAACCTAGAGGCGCCGATGTTTCACGTGAAACCTGGGGAGCCTGGCGGCGCCACGGTGATGCGAGGCAGCAATGGATGAGTCACGGATGTTTCACGTGAAACATCCGCGCGGTGCGCTACGCGTCACTCGGTGAGAGCTGTTGCTTCGCGGATCGCCTGTTCTGCGAGGCCGACATAGACGGCGCCGAGGTCGAAGCCGGCCGCCTCGATGGCAAGCGGGACGAGTGATGTCTCCGTCAGACCTGGGAGCACGTTCGCCTCGAGGAACCAGGGAACACCCCCTGGGTCGACGATCAGGTCGACCCGAGACAGATGACGCAGGCCGAGAGCCTCGTGTGCAGTGATCGCGACCTCGGCCACTCGGTCTGCTGCGGCATCCGTCAGTCGTGCCGGCGTGAAGAAGTTCGTCTCTCCCGCGTTGTACCGCGCCTCGAAGCTGTAGACGCCGTTTCGCGGCACGATCTCCACCGCGGGAAGCGCGACCGGGCCGGCCCCGGTGTCGAGCACGGTCACAGCGACCTCGATGCCGACGACGCGGCGCTCGATGAGCGCGACATCGTTGTAGGTGTACGCGTTCACGAGAGCGCGCGGCAGGTCGGCGACGTCATCCACATAGGTGACCCCCTGGGCGGACCCGCCCTCGGCCGGCTTGACGACGAGTGGCGCCGTGAGCGCGTCGCCCAGCGCCTCGAGCACGCTGACCGCGCCGAGTTCGCGGAACGTCTCGGTCGGCAGTGTCACGGATGCCGGTGTCTGCACTCCCGCGCGCGCCACCAGCGTCTTCGCGACGGGCTTGAGCCACGCGAGGCGAGCGGCTTCGGCATCCGCCCCGACGAAGGGAACCCCGGCTGTGGCGAGCAGTGCCCGGAGTGCGCCGTTCTCGCCGCTGGCGCCGTGGAGGGCCGGCCAGACGACATCAGGTTCCAGCGCGTCGATCGCTGAGAGCAGCTCACCGTCGGGTTCTCGAACCGTGACTCGGTGGCCGTGGGCGGAGAGGCCATCCGCGACGCGGCGCCCCGAGCGCAGTGAGACGTCACGTTCATGGGAGAGCCCGCCCGCGAGGACGAGCACGTTCAATCGTTCGAAGTCGGTCATGGGCGACCCTTCAGGCGGTTCGGCTAGCGGAGGTCGGAGGGCGGGAACGTGTCGGCGGCCACGCGCTGGGTGCGCAGTGACCCGGTCCCCGCAAAGGTGTCGAGCAGGTCGAGCTCGCCGTTGATCACGTTGGCCAGTCGGCGCACGCCGACACGAATGGCTTCCGGTGTCGGGTAGCAGAACGACAGGCGGATGTTCCGGGCGCCGTCGCCGTCCGCGTAGAACGCGGTGCCGGGCGTGTATGCGACGAGCTCGGTGACCGCGCGCGGCAGCATCGCCTTGGAGTCGAGCGATTCCGGCAGAGTGAGCCACACGTAGAATCCACCGTTCGGATTCGTCCAGCCGAGTTCGGGCAGGTGCTCCTCGAGAGCGGAGATCATCGCTTGTTTACGCTCGCGATAGACGCCGCGGAAGGTGTCGATCTGGCCGCGCCAGTCCGCTTCGCTGAGATACTGCGAGATCACGAGCTGCGTGAACGAACTGGGGCTGAGTACGGCGGCCTCGTTGGCCAGGATGAGCTTCTCCCTGATCGCGTGGGGGGCGAGCGCCCAGCCGACCCGGAATCCCGGAGCCAGCGTCTTGGAGAACGTGCCCAGATAGACGACACCCTCCTCGTCGATGGAGCGCATCGCGGCAGGCGGCTTCTGCTCGAAGTACAGCAGCCCGTACGGGTTGTCTTCGAGCACCAGGATGCCGTTCTCGCGGCAGATCTCGAGGATCTCCAGCCGCCGTTCCCACGTGAGCGTGACGCCCGCGGGATTGTGGAACGTGGGGATCGTGTACAGGAACTTGATGCGACGGCCGACGGCGCGCGCGTTCGCGATGTGCTGCCGCAGGGCATCCGGGATCAGTCCGTGCTCGTCGGACGGAACATGGTCGACCTCCGCCTGATACGACTTGAAGATCACGAGCGCGGTGACGTAGCTCGGGCCCTCGGCGAGCACGAGGTCGCCCGGGTCGAGGAAGAGTTTCGCGAACAGCTCGAGGCCGTGCTGTGATCCGGTCGTGACGATCACGTCGTCGGCGCTCGCGCTGATGCCCTCGAGCGCCATCACCTCGGTGATCTGCTCGCGGAGCAACGGCACGCCCTGGCCCGACCCGTACTGGAGGGCGACCGGTCCCTGCTCCCGCATGACGCGTTCCATCGCACCGACGACGAGGTCTTCCGGAAGAGCGGAGACATACGGCATGCCGCCCGCCAGCGAGACCACTTCGGGCCGGGAGGCGACGGCGAACAGAGCTCGAACCTCACTGGCGGCAAGGCCCGCGGTGCGCTGCGCGTACGAGGAGAACCAGGGGTCGAGATTGTTGCCCGCTGTGTGCGAGCCGCCGTTGTGAATCACGTGTCATTCCGTTCTGAGCGTGGATTCCATGCTAGGGGATGCCCGATGTGGGTCGTCTTCGGGCGGAGAGCGGTGGGAAATGCAGAACGCCCGCCCGGCGGGTGCCGGGCGGGCGTTGGAGTGCTCCGACCGACCTACTTGATGTAGGCGGCCAGGTCGGCTTCGAGAGCGGGCTTGGGCTTGGCGCCGACGACGGTCTTGACGACCTCGCCGCCCTGATAGACCTTCAGCGCCGGAATCGACGTGATCTGGTACTTGAACGCGGTCTGCGGGTTCTCGTCGACGTTCAGCTTGACGATCTCGAGCTTGTCGCCGTGCTCCGCTGCGATCTGGTCGAGGATCGGCGCGACCGCACGACACGGGCCGCACCACTCGGCCCAGAAGTCGACGAGCACGGTCTTTTCGGAATCGAGCACATCCTGCTGGAACGTGGCATCCGTGACGGACTTGGCGCTGGACATTGTTCTCCTTCTATCGGTTCGTTCCGCCGCGCGAGGCGGTGGACTTCTCATGTTCGGCTCAACGGCCTTGGGTCAGTTGGCGAGGCTGAGCGCCTCACGTTCGTTCTGGTCGAGTGCCGCCAGGTAGTGCTCGGCATCGAGGGCGGCGACGGTTCCACTCCCCGCGGCGGTGACCGCCTGCCGGTAGGTCGGGTCGATCACGTCGCCGGCAGCGAAAACGCCGGGCAGGTTGGTCTTGGAACTGCGACCGTCGACGGCGATGGTGCCGGCCGCGGTGAGGTCGAGCTGCCCGTGCACGAGGTGCGTGCGCGGGTCATTGCCGATGGCCACGAACAGCCCGTCGAGCGCGAGGTCGTGCTCCTCCCCCGTGACGGTGTCACGCAGGGTCACTCCGGTGACGGCGCTGTCGCCGGTGATCGCGAGCACCTCGCTGTTCCAGACGAACTCGATCTTGTCGTTCTCGAACGCGCGGTTCTGCATGATCTTGGATGCCCGCAGCTGGTCGCGACGGTGGATCACGTACACCTTCGACGCGAATCGCGTCAAGAACGTGGCCTCCTCGACAGCGGAGTCGCCACCGCCGACGACCGCGATGGTCTTCTCGCGAAAGAAGAATCCGTCGCAGGTGGCGCACCACGACAGGCCGTGACCCGACAGGTGCTCCTCTTCGGCGAGCCCGAGCTTGCGGTAGGCGGAACCGGTCGCGAAGATGACCGACCGGGCCTCGTGCGTCTCGCCGTTGCCGAGCCGCACCTTCTTCACCTCGCCGTCGAGCTCGAGCGACACGACGTCGTCGTACAGCACCTCGGTGCCGAACTTCTCCGCCTGCACTTGCAGTTTGGCCATCAGGTCAGGACCCATGATGCCGTCGGGGAACCCGGGAAAGTTCTCCACCTCCGTGGTGTTCATCAGCTCGCCACCGGCCTCGACGGAACTGGCGATCAGGAGCGGCTCGAGGTTGGCACGCGCCGCATAGATGGCGGCCGTGTAACCGGCTGGGCCGGAACCGATGATGATGATCTGACGCACGTGTGCTCCTCGTCTTGCTGTGCTGTGCAACACAGTGTAGGCGGACGGTATTCCGCGGCCGCGCAGCCGGCGTCGAGACAGCTGCTCAGCGGAGGGAGCGTCCAGGCAGGCGGCGGCGCAGCAGGTTCCACGCGATCGTGAACTCCTCGGTGCGCAGAAGGCGGAGCATCCCGGAGTACACCGCCAGCATGACCACCCCGACAGCGGCGATGGAGAGCACGGCGGGGAGGATGCCCGCCACGGCGAATCCGCGGGTGTATGCACCGAGGAGGGCGAGCACGAACACCCCGACGACACCGGCGAGCACGGCGGAGAGCAGGAATCGCCACAGGCCACGGAGGATACGGCGCCCGTCGACGCCGCGCATCCTTCGCCGCAGGAGCACAGCCGCGATGATCGCCTGCACGGTGCCGGCGAGCGACACGGCGAATGCGATGGACATGGCGCGGTACTGGGGGGCGACGAGCAGGCAGAGCAGCACACCGGTGATGACGACGGCCACTTGGGCGAGTGTGAAGAGGAACGGCGTGCGCGTGTCGCCCAGGGAGTAGAACGCGCGCTGGATGACGAACAGGATGCAGAACGGCACGAGCCCGGCGGCATACCCGATCAGCACGTTGCCGAGAGCGGCGTAGTCGTAATCGTGGGTGAAGATCCGCGCGATCGGGTACGCGGCGACGATGATCGCGACAGAGAAAAAGCTGATCAGCGCGGCAATCGAACGTGTCGCGGTCGAGAAGTCGGTGCGGAACGAGGTGACGTTCCCCTCCCGGGCGTGCTCGGCCATGCGGGTGTAGAAGGCCGTGACGATCGAGACCGCGATGATCGAGTGCGGCAGCATGAAGATCAGCCAGGACTGGGTCATGGCGGCGACAGAGGCATAGCTGCTGGTGGTGCCGACGGTGTTCGCCACGTTCGTCTCGATCACACCCGCCAGCTGCGTGAGGACCAGCATGGCGAGCGTCCAGGCCGCTGCACGTCCGGCGGTTCCGAGTTCGACGCCGCGCCACTTGAAGTCGAACCGGAACTTCAGGCCGACCCGTCGCCAGAAGAAGAAGAGCACCAGCGCCTGCACCGCGATGCCTAGGGTCGCACCGCCGCCGAGCACGGCGATCATGCCCGAGGTCCAGTCCGCGGCATGGGGCCGTGGGTGCTGCGCCTCTGCGCCGAACATGAGGATGAACACGATCAGCGTCGCGATGCTGACCACGTTGTTGAACACGGGTGCCCAGGTGAACGGCCCGAACGACTTGCGTGCGTTGAGTACTTCGCCGAGGAGTGTGTACAGGCCGAGGAAGAAGATCTGCGGCAGGGACCAGTAGGCGAACGCCGTCACCAGACCGGCGTACGAGCCCCGGGCACCGAACAGCTGGGCCAAGAACGGCGCCAGCAGCGTCGCGACCACGGCGACAGCGGCGAAGATCAGGATGCCCAGCGTGACGAGCTTGTTGATGTATGCCTTACCGCCATCGGCGTGAACGGATGCTCGCACGATCTGCGGCACCAGGACGGCGCTCAGGATGCCCTGCGCGATGATCGCGTAGATGCTGTTCGGCACCTGCGTGGCCGTGCCGTATGCGTTTGCTCCGATCGCGAGCACACCGATGGCCTGGATCAGCACCCACGACCGCACGAAGCCCAGCACGCGCGAGACCATCGTGCCGGAAGCGAGCATGGCACTCGCGCGTCCGACGCTAGCCACGTGGGCTCCCTTCGTCGTCGGGTGGGGCTTCTGCGGCATCGGTTTCTGCGGGGTCGGTTCCTGCGGGATCGGTTTCGACGGGCTCAACCGGCGGGAGGGCGTGGGGCTCGGCGGGTGGGGTTTCTGCGGGATCGGTTTCGACAGGCTCAACCGGCGGGAGGGCGTGGGATTCGGCGGGCGGGATGTCGTGGGGCTCGGCGGGCGGGATGTCGTGGGGCTCGAAGGGCGGGATTTCTGCGGGATCGGTTTCGACAGGCTCAACCGGCGGGATGTCGTGGGATTCGGCGGGCGGGACGGCATCCTCCTGCGACCCTCTCGTGCGGCGCTCGTTCACGCGGCGCAGGATGCTGCGGGTCAGCCCGAAGCCGAAGAACAGCACCACGGCGATGCCGAGAGCGAGCGCTCCCAGGCCCTCCCAGTCCGCATGCACCTCGATGGCGGCCGTCTGCGGTGCACCGATCGGCAGACCGGTCGGGCTGTACAGCTGCAGGCCGAGCTTGACGCTGCCGTTGCCGAGCTTCGCCTTGACCGGCACGAGAACCTTCGCACTGGCATCCGCCGGAATGGGCTTCGCGGTGTCCGAGTCGACCTCGAGCCTGTTGTTGGAGGGCGTCGCGCGCAGCACGACGTTCACGGCCGGCTTCACGCCGTTCGGGAGCACGAGACCGTTCGTCACCGTGACCGGGATGAGACTCTGCGCGCTGGCCACCGTGATCTTTCCGGTGGGGTCGATCTTGATCGAATTGACCGTGTCACTCGACTGTTTGACGAAGCCGGCCACGGCAGCGGGCCAGTTGTTGTCGGGCTGACGCCATCCGACCGACAAAAGCGAGAGCAGTTCGTTGCGGGTCTGACCGGTGAGGGCCGTGGGGTCGGTGAGAACGGTGGCGAAGGCATCCATGTTGCCTGCTGCGCCCGTGAGCTGGTTCACGGCGGCCGTTGTGGTCGGGTCCTGAACGGCGTCGTCGAGCTTCAGGCCCTCCGAGACCGGTGCGGTGAGCGCATCACGCAGCGATGACGCGGTCACCCACGGCAGCGTGAAGACCGAGGTCAGGGCGCGGCTGGCCTCCCCCTCGTTCGCCGGCCAGCTGCGGTCGAGTCCGGCAAGGATGATCGTGCCGGTGGAGCCCTGCTTGCTGATCTCGGCGAGCTGGGCCGAAACGGATGCCAGCGCAGCATTCTCCTGGTCCGCTCCGATGGCCGACACCACCTTGCGCAGTGCGTCGCTGACGCCCTGATCGGTGACGAGCGCCGTTCCACCCTTCACCGGCAGCGGCGCATTCGGGGTGACGGACAGCGAGGACTGGTTCGTGTTCGACCCGGAGACGATCGTGGACTTGTAGCCGTCGTTCGCCAGCGCATTCAGGTCGCCGGCGCGCAGGCTGTCATCGGCAGGCCACGCGATGCCGCTGAACGTGTAAGGCCACGACAGCAACTGAGCCGTGCTGGGAACGTTCGGCTGCTTGGGTGTGGAAGTCGGGGTCGGCGTCACGAACGGGTTGTTGTCGGTCGGCGTCGGTATCGGCTGCGGGGTCTCACCGACGGTCAGCTGGCCGGGAAAGTTGCCGGGATCCATCGCGTAGCCGAACGATGTCGGGGCGAACAGCGAGGTGACGCCGGACTGCAGCTGCGTGGCGACATCCGCATCGCCGTATTGAAGCGGGAAGGAATCGTTCGTCAGGGAGTCCAGATCGTTGACCCAGTTCTGCGCGCTCTGTGGCGCGGAGGTGCCGAGAACGCGGATCGAGGCGATGATCATCGGGTCGATGGCGATGGCGATCGACGGATGGTCGCGCGCGAGCTGGAGCTGTCGGGTGAGCAGTCCGTCCGGGGCGGTGTAGGTGGCGAGATCGTCGGCGGCGATCAGCCCCGACGAGGTGGGCGGCACCGTGATGGGCATGGCCACGGCGAGACCGACCTGGTGCTGCACGCCGGTGCCCTCGTAGGTGAGGGTCGAGTATCCGGTTCCGACGGCGCCCGAGCCGACGGTCACTGCTGCGGTGAGCCCGTACACGGCCGTGTTGCCGCTGAGCCCGACCGCCTGCTCAGGGATCGTGAGAGTGGCCACGCGCTGGTTCGTGCCGGCGGTGACGGCCTGAGTGGTCGCCGTCTGGATGACGCGGGTCGTGGCGTCGTGGTCGGAGTCGGGCTTGAGCCAGGCATCCAGACCGTGACGGGATCCCAGCGGCTTCTCGGTGATCGAGACGGTTGCGGTGCCAGGGCCGATGACGTCGGCGGAGGCGTTGTCGATGCTGATCGTGATGGTGACGGACTGCCCCGGCGACTCCGTTCCGGCGTTCCCGGCGTAGAGCGACACCGTAGGGGACGCGCCGCTCGCCGCCACGGCCGACCGCGTCTTCCCCGGTTTCTGCGCGTGCGCGGATGCCGGGGTGAGCATCCCGCCGGCCGCCATAGCGCTCGTCGCCACAAGGGCGGCGACTGCAGCCAGCAGAGCACCCCTGGCGAGCTTCAGCACGCGACTTCGCGCTCGCCCGGGCTCGCTCCCACCGTCGAGCGACCCGACGGCGCCGCTGGTCAACCGCATGCGGCAGCGCAGGGGTCGACGGGGAGCATGCCCGCAATTGTACTGAGGCGCCCAATGGCGGAAACCGGGACCGGCCGGGCAGTCGCTCAGGCCGGCCGCCAGTAGACTGGCGAGCACTATGCAGAGCGTCGCCGAGTCCCTCGCGCGCCTGCGCGAAACCGCCGAGTCGCCCGTCGTTTCGCGCCTCGCTCGAGCATTTTCGGACGCAGGCCATGAGCTCGCACTCGTCGGCGGTCCGGTGCGCGACGCCCTGCTCGGCCGCACCGTGCACGACCTGGACTTCACGACGGACGCTCGGCCGGAACGCACCATCGAGATTGTGAAGCCCTTGGCGGATGCCTGGTGGGACATCGGCCGCAAGTTCGGCACGATCGGTGCCCGCTTCGGCGACGACATCGTGGAGGTGACCACGTATCGCGCCGACAGTTACGACGGGGAGACCCGCAAACCGGAGGTCGAGTTCGGCGACACCCTCGATGGCGACCTCGTGCGGCGCGACTTCACCGTGAACGCGCTTGCGCTGCGGGTGCCGCAGGTGGCATTGGTCGACCCGTCGAACGGCGTCGACGACCTGCTGGCCGGGGTGCTGCGCACGCCGATCTCGCCGGAGGTGTCGTTCGGCGACGATCCGCTGCGCATGCTGCGCGCGGCCCGGTTCGCCTCTCAGCTCGGGTTCTCGGTGAGCGACGACACGGTGGTGGCGATGCGCGGGATGGCGGATCGCATCGAGATCGTCAGTGCCGAGCGCATCCGGGACGAGCTGGTGAAGCTCTTGACGAGCGATGATCCGCGCCCCGGGCTCGAGCTGCTGGTGGAGACCGGACTGGCCGATCGCATCCTTCCCGAGCTGCCCGCGCTACGCCTGGAGATCGACGAGCATCACCACCACAAAGACGTGTACCGGCACACGCTCACCGTGGTCGACCAGGTGATCGGATACGAACGGGAACGGCATCCGCACGACGCACCTGACCTCGTGCTGCGCCTGGCGGCCCTTCTGCACGACATCGGCAAGCCGGCCACGCGTCGGCTCGAGGCCGGCGGGGTGGTGAGTTTTCACCACCACGACGTCGTGGGATCGAAGCTCGCACGCAAGCGGCTGCGCGCGCTGCGGTTCGACAACGAGACGGTGGATGCCGTCAGCCGGCTCATCGAGCTGCACCTGCGGTTCTTCGGGTATGCCGACACCGCGTGGACCGATTCGGCGGTGCGCCGTTATGTGCGCGATGCCGGCGACCAGCTCGAACGACTGCACGAACTGACCCGGGCCGACGTCACGACCAGGAACCGCCGCAAGGCCGACCGGCTCGGGTTCGCGTACGACGACCTCGAGGACCGCATCGCTCAGCTGCAGGCGCAGGAGGAACTGGATGCCGTGCGCCCCGAACTCGACGGGGCTGACGTGATGCGCATCCTCGGCCTGATGCCCGGGCCCGAGGTCGGTAGAGCTATGAAGTTCCTTCTCGACCTGCGACTCGACGAGGGTCTGCTCGGTGCCGATGAGGCCGAGCAGCGGCTGCGGGAGTGGGCCGCCCCCCGATCGCTGGACCGGTAGTCTGCGCCGAGGTTCAGCAACTTCATCAACAGGACGTTCGGCTGAGAGCATGCCAATCCGTCATGCTTTCGGCGGGAGCGCGCGATCCGTCATGTTGACGAGGTGGCGGCGGGCACGAGCCGCACCCCGACGACCGTGGCGATCGGCTCCCGCTGGCCGCCGCAGTGCACCACGTGGTCGCCGTCGACCGTGAGCTGGGTGGCGTGCGCGCGGAGGGCATCCGCGATGCCGTCGAGCCGATCGGATGCATCGATCACGAACGCGCGCGAAGCGTTCGGGGTGACGAGTTCGGCGAACGGCACACCGGCCGCCTGGCACGCTCGCACTGCGGCCCGCCGGATGCAGCGGTGGTCCGGATGCCCGTAGCCGCCCTGGTCGTCGTAGCTGACGACGACGTCGGGGCGCACGTGACGGATGAGGGCGAGCACGTCGGCGACCACCTCCGGCTCGGGCGCCAGCGTGAGCGCTTGCGGGGGTGCATCGTCGACCGGCCCGGCGACCGTCGGCGTGATCCAGCGCATGCCGGAGTCCGTGTAGCGACGCGGAGGCACACCGCCGGCACGGGCAGGCGGTTCGCCGAGAAGATAGGAATCCGCCACACCCAGCGTCTGCACCGCTCGGCGCAACTCGTCGAGACGGATGCCCGTGAGCAGTTCCGGATCGTGCCCGACCTGTTCCCGCAGCTCGGGCACGACGCCGCCGCGCTCACCGCGGGTCGCGGTCAGCAGCGTCACCCGCACCCCGAGCTCGACCAGCCGCAGGATCACGCCACCCGACGAGAGCGTCTCGTCATCGGGATGCGCGTGCACGAACAGCACGCGGCGCGCGCCCGCGAACGGGTTCATGCGCAGCTCCGCCACGCTCCGTGCTCGGCGTTCCGGAGCAGCTCGCGGTAGGCAAGCACCGTCTCGTGTGCGGTGCGATCCCAGGAGCGCTCCGCCGCGAAACGGATGCCCGCGGCCGACTGCGCCGCCCATAGGTCGTCGTCGTCGAGCAGCGCTTCGAGCCGCATGGCCCACTCCCGCGGCTCCCGGGACGAAAGCAGCACCGTCCGTGCGTTCACCGCCTCGACCAGACCGCCGGATGCCGACGCCAGCACCGGAACACCGCTGGCCTGGGCCTCGAGCGCGACGAGCCCGTAGGTCTCCGAGTGCGATGGCACGAGCACCGCCGTCGCCTGGGCGAACAGTTCGGCGAGATCCGCGCGCGCCAGCGGCCCGGCGAACCGCACCCGCCCGGTCACTCCGAGCTCGGCGGCCAGCATCCGAAGCTCCTCGACGTGTCGCTCGTAGCCGTCTGTCGGACCGCCGGCGATCACCAGGTCGGGCCGGCGGGCATCCGGAAGCGCGGCGATCGTTCGTATGGCCAGATCGATCCCCTTGAGCGGCTCGATGCGTGCCGCGGTCACGACGTATGGCCGCGGGTGCACGCGGCGGGGACCGCGGTGGAACAGCGTCGCATCCACTCCTGGCAGCACGACGTGCACGTGGGCCGGGTCGGCGTGCAGCCGATGCACGATCGTGCGCTGCTCGGCGTGGCTGACCGCGACGACGGCATCCGACGTCCTCGCCAGCTGCTCCTCACCGGCGAGACGTCCAGCAGACTCCGGCCGCTCGCCCTCGGTCAGCTCCGTCGACGGATGCGCCGCGATGCTGTGAAAGCTCTGCACGTGCGGAACGCGACGTTCGCGCGCGAACGGCAGCCCGGCCATCCCGGCCAGCCAGTGATGCGAGTGCACGACGTCGACGTCGCCGACGGCATCCAGCCCGGCGCGGAACGCTGCGACGAACGCCTCCTGCTCACCCTTCGGCCTCAGGGCGGCGGGACCGGCGTCGACCAGCCGCAGCACCACGCCCGACGGGCGAATGCTCACCGCCGGCAGGTCCGGCGTGAACCGCCGTGTGACCACCTCGACGCTGTGGCCCTCGGATGCCATGCGCTCGGCCGTCGCGCGCACCAGCACGTTCATGCCTCCGACGTCGCCCGACCCGGGAGCGGCGAACGGCGAGGTATGCAGCGCCACCACCGCGATGCGCAAGGGTCGTTCAGTCATGCCTCCAGCGTAAGTACGTCGCGCGGCCGCCACCGCCGATCGAGCCGGTCGATACCGAGCTGCGCTGGTCTCGCTCGGGCGTGCCGCCCACCTCGCGGGCTGGTCCGGTAGAACGCGAGCGGACCTGGGTCTCGCCGGGCGGTGCCGCCCACCCGCGGGCCGTGCCGCCCACGCGCGGGTCGTGCCGCCCACGCGCGAGTTGAGGCCGCCCTCCCGCGGGTTGAGGTCGCCTACTCGCGGGTCGAGGCCGCCTACCCGCGGGTTGAAGCCGCCCACCCGCGAGTTGAGGCCGCCTACCCGCGGGTTGAGCTTGTCGAAACCCGATACCGCCTGAGGCCGGGTTTCGACAAGCTCAACCCGCGGTGTGGGCTCAACCGGCTCGATGGGTTGAATCCGCGGGGTGGGTTCAACCTGCGGGGTGGGCTCGAGGGGCGGGGTGGGCTCAACCGGCGGGACGGGCTCGACCAGCGGGACGGGCTCAACCGGCGAGAGATTCGCGGGATACGGCGGGCATCCGGTATGCTCTTCAGGTTGTCCGTCGGCAGGCATCCGCCTGCGAGTGCAGACGACGATGCACATACCCTCCTGCTGCAGAAAGCCTGCAGCCGTTCAAGTCCAGAGGAGGTGGGTTAGTCATGCATCAGTACGAGTTGATGGTCATTCTCGATCCGGAGATCGATGAGCGCACCGTTGCTCCCAGCCTTGACAAGTTCCTCAACGTGATCCGCACGGATGGCGGAACCATCGACAAGGTCGACATCTGGGGCAAGCGCCGCCTGGCGTACGAGATCAACAAGAAGTCCGAGGGCATCTACGCCGTCGTCGACTTCACGGCGAACTCGGATTCCACGCAGGAGCTCGACCGCCAGCTGAACCTTTCCGAGGCCGTCATGCGCACCAAGGTGCTGCGTGCCGAGGAAGCCATTGCGCAGGTCGCGGCCGCCCAGAAGCGCGCGGACGACAAGGCGGCTCGCAAGCGTCGTCCTGAGCCCGTCGAAGGGGCCGCGGCCCCTTCGAAGCAGAGCGCCTGAGCCCATGGCAGGCGAGACCATCATCACAGTGGTCGGCAACCTCACCGCCGACCCGGAGCTGCGCTACACGCAGAACGGGCTGGCCGTTGCCAACTTCACCATCGCATCCACTCCCCGCACCTTCGACCGTGCGGCGAACGAGTGGAAAGACGGCGAGGCACTCTTCCTGCGCGCGAGCGTCTGGCGCGACTTCGCCGAGCACGTGGCGGGATCGCTGACCAAGGGCTCGCGGGTCATCGCCACCGGGCGGCTCAAGCAGCGCTCGTACGAGACGAAGGAAGGCGAGAAGCGCACCTCGATCGAGCTCGAGATCGACGAGATCGGGCCATCGCTGCGCTACGCCACCGCGTCTGTCACGCGCGCTCAGTCGTCGGGCGGCGGCCGCATCGGCGGCGCACCCAGCGACGACCAGTGGGCGCCATCCACCCCGCAGGGGTCCGGCTCGAGCTCCGACGTGTGGAACGCGCCGGGCAGCTTCAACGACGAGACCCCGTTCTAAGAAACTCTTCTGCGTGGTTTCGAGACGGGCCTTCAGCCCTCCTCGACCACCAGTAATACTGAAGGAAAGAAACCATGGCTGGAAAGTCGAGCGGCGACCGCCGCAAGCCGATCCGCAAGGGTAAGGACGGAAAGAACGCCGCTCCGGCGAAGACCGTCCGAGTCGGCGTCATCGATTACAAAGACGTCGCCACCCTGCGCAAGTTCGTCTCCGAGCGCGGCAAGATCCGCGCCCGCCGCATCACCGGTGTCTCCGTTCAGGAGCAGCGCCTCATCGCGAAGGCCGTGAAGAACGCTCGCGAGATGGCTCTTCTGCCCTACGCAGGCTCGGGCCGTTAGGAGTCACCCATGTCGAAACTCATTCTGACGCACGAGGTCTCCGGCCTCGGATCGGCCGGTGACGTCGTCGAGGTGAAGAACGGGTACGCCCGCAACTTCCTCATTCCGCAGGGCTTCGCGATCGCGTGGACCCGCGGCGGCGAGAAGCAGGTCGAGCAGATCAAGTCCGCGCGTGCCGCACGTGAGCACGCGACCATCGAAGACGCTCAGGACCTCAAGCTGAAGCTCGAGGCCACCAAGGTGAAGCTGACCGTCAAGGCCGGCGCCGAGGGTCGTCTCTTCGGCTCCGTGAAGACGGCCGACATCGCTTCGGCCGTCGAGGCCGCAGGCATCGGCGCCGTCGACAAGCGCAAGATCGAGATCGGTGCACCGATCAAGACGGTCGGCCAGCACGAGGCCACGATCAAATTGCGCGACGACATCAACGCCACGATCACCCTCCAGGTGGTCGCCGCGAAGTAGTCGCTGCACCGTGCGAAACGGGCCGCATCCTCCACGTGGGGTGCGGCCCGTTTCGTACGGTGCGGCCCGTCGGGTTCAGGTGCGGCTCGGTGCTGTTCAGGTGGGTTTGATCGAAGCGCTACAGGAATCGGCATCCGCTACAGGAAAAGGCTGTAGCGGATGCCGATCGCTGTAGCGGAGGTCGATTCGTGTAGCGGGCATAGATGTCAACTCGTGTAGCGGATGCCGATTTGTGTGGCGCGAACGCGCTTGCTTGGAGTGTCGCGGGGCGCCGCGCAGCCGTTGCCAGAACTATCACTTCGGCCGGGTTTCCGCAACGTTTGTCCACATGTCGGGAGTGTCGCTGCGGGCCGGAGGCGCGGACATCCGAGAACTTTTCACACACAACCCTGGGATAACTTTCTGCCTGGTCAAGCCGACAATCCATTCAAGACCTGTCAACTTATCCCCAGAACTTCTCACACCTTCTGCACACGGCCTTCGGCGTTTCGCGCAGACTCTCCACACAGTTATCCACAGGACGAGTTGTGGCCGAGGTCGGCCCCTCCCTAGGTTGGTCAACGTTGCTCCGCGGTGTGCGGGCCGAAGCGCGAATCGTGGTCTTTGTCAGGGGTGGCTGAGACCGTATGAGAGCACGGCCGGATGCCACCGCAGTCGCGTCGTGCCCGCAACGAAGTTCGATGCGATCGGGGTGCGCAGCAGGAGGAACACGACCGGGCCGTCGGCTCGAGGGGAAGAGGAGGTCTGGGTGTCGATCGCACACCTTGGTCTGGCAGACGGCCGGCCCGCATCCGAGGCCCGCTCCACGGAGCGCACACCCCCACACGATCTGCTCGCTGAACAGAGTGCGCTCGGCGGCATGCTGCTGAGCAAAGACGCCGTGGCCGATGTCGTCGAGACCGTGCGCGGCGGCGACTTCTACATTCCGAAGCACGAGGTGACCTTCGAGGCGATCCTGTCGTTGTACTCGCGCGGCGAGCCGACGGATGTCATCGCGGTCACCGACGAGCTGACGAAGACCGGGGATCTGAGCCGGGCCGGCGGCCCCGAGTACCTGCACACTCTGACGAGCCTGGTGCCGACCGCTGCCAACGCCGGCTACTACGCCGAGATCGTCGCCGAGCGTGCCTTGCTGCGCCGACTCGTCGAAGCCGGAACCCGCATCACGCAGATGGGCTACTCCGGCGAGGGCGAGGTGCTCGACCTCGTCAACGAGGCGCAGGCTGAGATCTACTCGGTGACCGGTGCCCAGGAGGCCGAGGACTACATCCCGCTGACGGATGCCGTCACCGCAGCCATCGACGAGATCGAGGCGGCTCAGCACAAAGACGGCAGCATGACCGGAGTTCCGACCGGCTTCGCCGACCTCGACGACCTGACGAACGGATTGCATCCGGGGCAGATGGTGATCGTCGCCGCGCGCCCCGCACTCGGAAAGTCCACGCTGGCGCTGGACTTCGCGCGTGCAGCAGCGATCAAGCACGACCTGCCGACCATCTTCTTCTCGCTCGAGATGGGGCGCAGCGAGATCGCGATGCGTTTGCTCGCGGCGGAGGCATCCGTTCCGCTGCAGAACATGCGCAAGGGCACGGTCGAGTCCCGGGACTGGACGACGATCGCCTCCACCCGCGGGCGGATCAATGACGCCCCGCTGTACATCGACGACAGCCCCAACATGACGCTGGTGGAGATTCGCGCGAAGTGCCGAAGGCTCAAACAGCGCGTCGGGCTGAAGATGGTGATCATCGACTATCTGCAGCTGATGACCAGCGGCAAGCGCGTCGAGAGCCGCCAGCAGGAGGTGAGCGAGTTCTCTCGCGCGCTGAAGCTCTTGGCGAAGGAGCTTCAAGTTCCTGTCGTGGCGCTCTCCCAGCTGAACCGTGGGCCCGAGCAGCGCGCGGACAAACTGCCGGCGCTGAGCGACCTGCGTGAGTCGGGCTCGATCGAGCAGGATGCCGATGTGGTGATTCTGCTGCACCGCGAAAGCGCCTACGAGAAGGACAACCCGCGTGCCGGCGAGGCCGACCTCATCGTCGCGAAGCACCGCAATGGTCCCACGCGTACCGTGACCGTGGCATTCCAGGGGCACTTCTCGCGGTTCGCGGACATGGCGCCGGTGTAGTCGTGGGTTTGTGTAGGTTCCGCTTCTAGTTGGCGGATTCCGCGGCAAATTGGCGGCGACATGGCGGTACCGCCAACTATGAGTGGCTAGCTCTGTTCAGCTCCTAGAGCGATACGAAGACGCGGATACAACCTGCGGCAGCGACGCAGCCTGAACGGCGATGGGGCGTCTGTGTCAACCGTGTTCGTGCGAGGCCAGGCCTGCCCGGTTCAGTCAGTCGACTCGGCCGCGAAGCGGCGTGCTGCATCCCACCAATAGTTGTCTCGGACGCGGTAAAGGAGCGTCCGTTCACCCGGAACGCGACCGACGAGTTCGATGTATCCGGCGTCTTTGAGCTTGTGAATGAGCGGGTTTACCGAGCTGAAGTAGAGGCCGGTTGCGTCGACGATCTGCTTCGGAGAGAAGGTCTCGGCCTCGATGGAGGCTATCTCGATGAGCACGCGGATCATGTGGCTGTTGCCGAACACAAGCTTCGATGCCTCTGGCGTCAACGGCTCGACCATGGTCACGCTCCGAGTGTTCCATACCGCCCTGAACGCGCCGGGCAAGCGGCCCGGGAGTGCGTGGGTATCGGGCTTGAGCCACATGAGTTTCGAGGCTCATGTTGTCTCCCTGTGTGAATCTGACGTCTATAAGCTTACGAGAAGTAATTACGTGAAAGCCGTTCTTCGTAGCATGTAATAGGGCATTCAACAAGAGTCGTGGTGCATAGCATCGCAAGCCAACAACGGTGGCGCGCGTGCACGGGCTGACGGCGTAGGCGATACGAGCCTGGGTTCGTGACAGAGAAGCAGGAAGTCAGATTGTCGGTGCGTCGACCTGGAAACGCCGAAGAAGCGGTTCCGATCGACGACGCTCACGTGCCCCTCTTCGAGAAGACCATCCCGTGGCGTCCGTTCCGGTGGTATCGGAACCAGCGTCATTACCCGGGGCTCTATTGGTCGGCGACGATGGGTACCCATGTCGGGTATGAGTCGCTGCTCGAACTCGCGAACCTGATGTTCGCGGACTTCGATCCGGATGTGGTGTCGATTCGGTCTCAGCCGTTCTTGATCGAAGGGTGGGATGGCGATCGGATGCGCCGACATGTACCCGACTATCTGCTTGTCCGCGCTGATCACTCCGTGTGTGTGGTGGACGTCAAGCCGGCCTCCAAGCTGCCAAGTCTCCGCGTTCGCGACTCCTTGGAGTGGTCGCGCAGTGTGGTCGAGGGACGCGGGTGGGACTACCTCATCCAGACGGAGCCTGACACCACAGAACTGTCGAACTTGAAGTTCCTCGCCGGATACCGTCGCAGATTTCAGTTCGACCAGGTGCTAATCGACCGGGCGCGAGCGAGGCTGGGAGCGCCTGTCACATTTGGCGAGGCCGTTACCGTGGTAGCCGAGCCACCATTGGGCACGCTGACTGCCAGGGCCGTCGTTCTCCATCTCCTGTGGACGGGCGATCTCGTCACCGACATGTCCACGTTGCTTCATGCCGAAAGCGTCTTGGTCCCCCGGTGAACGCGACAGCCTCTCTCGCACCCGGGGTGAGCTTTGGATACGATGGCAGCCTTTGTACGGTCATCGAGGTCACTGCTTCCGGAGTGATCGTCCGCGATTCCGCCGCCCGGATCCGGCGCCTCAGTTACGTCGACATCCTGACGCCCATGGACGAGGGCGGGAAGTCGACCCTTCGAGGCATTCGTGACGACGATGCGGGCGCAACGCCGTTGAGCGTGCTGTGGAATGACGCGACAGAAGCTGCGAAAACCAGTGCACAGGTCCGCGCCGACCACGTGCGTGAAGTCATGACCGGCTTCAAGTCCGGAACACCGACCATCGCTCGAGGCGGTGAACCCCGCGGGCCGTACGCCCCCAGCGTGCCCTTCGCTGATCGAGTCAGCGCCAAGGCCGGCGAACTGGGATGCGGCATCCGGACGCTCGAACGATGGATCGCCCAATACAGGCAGTCCGGCGAAATTGGTCTGCTCGACAAGCGCCGCGCGCAGGTCGCTGCGACACTGTCGGGCCTGGACGGCCGGTGGCTCAAGACAGCACGAGCGGTACTGGACGAACAAGCTGGGCAACCGAGGGTTCAGAAGAAGATCATCCTCGGAAGAATTCGCGCGAGGGTCGAACGCGACTTCGGTCCCGGCGTAGTGGCGATACCGGGACAGACCACGGCGTACGAAGCGCTTGATGAGCTCGCTCGTGGGCGGAACATCTTCACGGGATCCACCAAGTCGAAGCGGTCCATCGCCAGCGGCCCCAACACGCCCTACGGGCACCTCCGAGCTACACGACCCGGTGAGTACGTTCTGCTCGACACCACACCGCTGAACGTCTTCGCCTTGAATCCGGTCACCGGAAGCTGGACGTCAGTGGATCTCACTGTCGCGATCGACCTCTACACCCGTTGTGTGCTCGGGCTCCGGATGACACCGGCGTCGACGAAGTCCATCGATGTCTCGGCCGTGCTCTTCGAAGCATTCCAGCCGATGGACGCCGTGCGGGATGCCCCTGCGCAAGCAGCTTGGCCCTACCACGGTGTAGCCGAAGGGGTCGTTGTGAACACGAAGTCCGTCCATCTCCGGCGGTTCAGCCCGCAGCCGGTTGTGCCCGAGACAGCGGTGATGGACCACGGGAAGGCGTTTCTTTCCGAGCACGTCGTAGGGGCGTGTGCCCGGCTAGGAATCTCCGTGCAGCCCGCGCATCTCTTCATGGGTAGTGACAAGGCCGTCGTGGAGCGGCTCTTCGGGACGATCGAGACCCTCCTGCAGCAACTCCCCGGATACAAGGGACGGGACATCTCTAGTCGAGGCGATCGGCCCGAGGAGGACTTCGTCTACACGATTCCCCAGCTTGAACAGATTGTGCGCGAGTGGATCGCCTGCGTCTATCACCTGACCCCGCACAAGGGCCTGTTCGATCCACGACTTCCCGGTGTCGCACTGACTCCCGCCCAGCGCTTCGAGCAAGGTATCGCGGTCGCCGGACTGCTTCGCGTTCCCACCGATCGCAACGTGCTGCTCGAGCTGCTTCCCGTCGTTACACGCCAGTTCAACCACTACGGAGTCGAGATCAACAAGCTCCGATACACGGGTGAGATTGTCACCAAGTACGCGAATCGGTCACGCACGAATACGCGTTCCGACGGGCGAAAGTGGCCGTTCTCGATCGACCCCGGTGACGTCTCCAGGATCTTCTTCCACGACCCAGACGACAACCAGTGGCACACCCTGAGATGGGACTACGAATCACTCGTCGACGTGCCCTTCACACTCGATGCACTCGAATTCGCGAAGAGGCGCGCCATCGAACAAGGCGAACCTACCCAGGTTGAAGCGGTGCTCGCCCAACTACTGGAGGACTGGGGCGCTGGCCAAGCACTGACTCCCCTCGAGCGCAGGACAAGCGCACGCATGGTGGCTCAAGCACGCACACAGGACACAGCGAGCGGAATAGACTCTTTGGCCACCGTTCAACGGCTCCTTGACGCCGCGCGAACACCCGAACCGGCCCTGATCGAAGAACTCTGCGGGGGAATCGTCGACCCCGATGGCCCGGAACTGTCGATCCGTGGCGGTGACGACGACGCGGACGACAACCTTGCCGACCCCATCCTCGACGACGCATACGAGCCCATGGAGTTGATGTGACGACGCCAAAACGACGGAGTCTGTCCCTATACGAAGGGTGGAAGACCTACGCAGAACGTCCGACACGAACACGGCCCGATCAGCTGCGTCGCAGCGAACTGAACAACCTCGACCAACGGGCACGTCAGGATTACGACCTCCGGCGACGCGACTGGCACGCGAATCTGTTGCTTCGCACACGGCAGGTTGAAGACATTCACCTTCAACTCGGCGACATCGTGGACAGCAACATGCAGGACGCCGATCGTGTGAAATCCACAGCTGTCATCGATGCACCACCGACCCTCGGGAAATCGACCACCATCAACGCATTTGGCCGCGCGTTTCATCAGGAACAGCTGCTCCGCTTCGGCGATTTCATAGAAGGCGACGACGAAGTCCTACATCTCCCGGTATGCCACGTCACTCTCACGGGGCGAACGACTATCAAGGGTCTCCACGAGATGATCCTCGGCTTCTTCGCCCATCCGGCAACGCACGGAGTATCGCACTACACCATGCGCGGACGCGACCTCGCGAGAGCCGCTGCCGAGTGCCTGGAACGTCACTCCACACGCCTGGTCATCGTCGACGATCTCCATTTCTTGAACATGCACACCCGGGACGGCGTCGAAGTCGCCAACCAGCTGAAGTGGCTCGCCAACGAATATGAAGCCACATTCCTCTTCGCAGGCGTCGCACTCCGCGCAAGCGGACTCATCGGAGAAGGCAAGACAGGTGCCGCCGCTGCGATGGCACAAACATTTCGGCGGTGGACCGTTCTCGGCATGAACTCGTTCACGCTCCGCACCGCGAACGGACGAGACGAGTGGAGCCGAATGATCCGAGGCCTGGTTGAGAACGTCGTCCTAGCCGACCAAGACCCTGAAGCGCTCGTCAACCTATCCGACTATCTCTTCGCCAGGTCAACAGGCAACATCGGTTCGCTGATGGACTTGATCAGACGAGGCACGTCGCGCGCGATCCGAACGGGAGCCGAAGCGCTGGACCGAGACCTCCTGGACGGTATCCGCATCGACGAAGGCGCGGAAGGCTCCCGGGCCGAACTCGAAGCCCAGCTGGCGAGGCCGCGCACCGGCGGCAGCAGATCGGGTCGTGCGCGCTCCGAGAAGGTCTCCCAAAAGTCGGCGGCGGCCTAGATATGTCGGCGGAGACCACAATAGAGCTGAGGCGACTCCCTTACGTACTCAGCCCACGACCCAACGAACCATTCGACTCCTGGCTCGAAGCGATGGCCGGCGCCCACAAGACCAGCCTCCTCCGCATGGCACGCGGCATCGGCCTCATCGATGAAGCCGTCGATGCCCGCTCGCCCGTCAATAGGAGGAACGCCTTCTCCTGGACGTTGTCACTATCCGACGATCAGGCGTCCCGAATCCATAAGACAACCGGGATACCGACGAAGCGGGTTCATGCGATGACAAGGGCCGGGCAAGCGCACGGGCTGCACGGCGACGACACGGCATGGCCGATCGGGTCTGGGTTCCCGGTGCGGGTCACCGGCAGCAGCTATTGCCCCGACTGCCTCCGCGAATCCGGTGGCAGGTGGCAGTCGCAATGGCAGTACGCGTTCGTATTTGGATGCCTACAACATCGGGTCCTTCTCGTGGAGACTTGCCCGCTATGTGGGCGCCAGCCACGTAGGCGAGTGCACGCGCTCAGCGGAATACCAATGCCCGGCCACTGCCATCATCCCCTGCTGGGAAGCACGAAAGGCCGGGACAAACCTCGCTGCGGCGCCGACCTGTCCGTTCACCCCGACCGCGTAGCACTCCCCGACAGTGCCGCACAGGCCCAGCACGCGATCCTCAGCGCGGTTGAGCGTGGAACCGCGACCTTCGGCATCTACGGAAACGATCCACAAGAGGCCACCCGCATGCTCGCGGACATCCGCTTGCTCACACTGACCACCCGAATGTCGCCGGACCGTGGAGCGCTTCGGGCGGTTGCCCTCACCAGTGAGATCGCAGACCGTTACCTCCGCTCCGCTGTCGAACGACCCAAAGCGAAGGGTGCAGCAGAACGACACATCCGCGACGCCGTTGAGGTGACTCTTGCCTACGAGGCACTCAACAACATCAACCGAGTGAAGCAGTGCATCGCAGATCGGCCCTCCATCAAGTTCGCCGCGGACACGGTAAGCCCCCAGATCCGAGCCATCCTGCGTTCGACACATTTGCGGGACGACCGCCCGGACACCGCGCCCGTCACTGCAGAGTTGGCGGTCAACTCAACCGTCACACGCCGCGCCCAGATGCTGCCGACACTTCTGTGGGATGAGATCGTCGACAAGTTCGCGCAGCCCTGCTCACTTGACCCCGAGATGCTCGCTATCACGATGGCGGCCTCCGTTATCGTCGCGGGAACATCGGAGCCCTACTCTGCTGGCCTGGCGCTCCTCGGCCGACCTCGCTCCGCGGTCGGCCAAGCCGCCTACGCGCTACGACGCATCCGGATGCAAGGGCGCGCGGAGGAACTGCGTGCCGTAACGCTGGAGCTCGCGGATTACCTTGACATAACACCGGCCCGCATCGACTACATGCGTCGTCGCGGCCTCGACTGTGGTGACCTTCTTCCACTGCGGCAGTGGCGCCCGCTGTGTGCCGCAATCGATCTCGACCCCTGCGGCAACAAGGCCTGGGTGATGGCACGGACCCTGCTCTACCAGCGACTGACTGGTAACCCGACCAGGCTGGACAAGCTGCCCTGGGATGATCCCTACGGAATGACCCGCCACGCCGTCTTGACGTTCAGTTCGAAACTGCCCGCCGCTCTCAGCGATGCGCTGGACAAGGTCGGCATCGAGTTCCTCAAGGAACGGCACATCGACGAACCGCTCGATTGGAAGCCCGCACTGGTTGCTGACCGGAGCACGCGCTGTCCCGCAAAGCCTTCAGGAACGAAAGAGCGGAGTGTTTGGCCAGCGGTTCGTTCATCACAGACCAAACTCCGGCGCCTGACATACGCGGAGCAATATCGCGCCGGCCTATCGATGGACCATATCGCTAGGCGTGAAAACGTCGATCGGTCGAGCGTCGTTGTCGCTCTGAAGAAGGAAGGGATCCGTCCTCGACCACCGGGTCGCCAACGGATCGCCATCGATCCGGGCATCCTTCGACAGCGCTACGAGTGTGAACTGAAGACGATTCAGCAGATCGCGACCGAGTTCGGGTGCTCAGTGAGTGTCGTCAATCAGAACCTGAGGCGGGCGGGAATCACAGTTCGTCCGCGAGGAGGCGGCAGCCATGCCCGCGTACTGCACGCGAATTCCGTCATCGGCGGGTCTTCGCTTCTCGAACGGGCGTTCAGCGGAGAAGCGGGGCGGTTGCGCGCAGAGCGATTCCTTGTCGTGGCCAGCCACGCAACCATTGCCGAAGCGGCCACGTCGATAGGAATCGCGGAATCGACGCTATCGGTGCAGATGTCGAGACTCGCGTCGCGAGCCGGTGGAAAGCTCATCAATCATGCCGAACGCGGCAGGCCACTCACGCTCACTCCCCTCGGCCAACAACTCGCCGCTGAGCTTCGCGCCGCTCCACACTTTGGATGACCGCCGTCTGGTCGCACCACTGCGCAGCCACAACTCAGGGAGACGACGAATGGACTGATGTGCACATGGTGCCCTCAGCCGAGCGGGTGCAGCGCTTCCCTATGAGTGCCGTTCGCCTTCCGACTTTGGCGCTGACTGAGGAAGCCAATGCAGGAGTTGGCGCCTCTTCGCTACCCGGCTTCGATGAAGTCGCGCGCGGCCGCCAGAACTTCATGACGACGGCCCTGCGCGAGCAGTTCGGCGGGGTTACCGTCGTCAAGCTGCGGATTGACACCCATGAACCAAGCCCGAACGACAGGTCCTGACTCGTGCTGCAGCAGAAGGTCGACGATCTGTGACGTCGCGTCGAGCCTGCTACGCGACTCGTCATCAATGGTGGGCACTGCGGTGTCGACCCAACCGACCACCGTCGTAACGTCCGCGCTGACAATGACTGCGACCAGACCTGCACCGAGTGTCTCGATCAGGGCTTCGAGTGCCATCGTCGAATTGGTGTTCCTCGGCTGCGGGGCCGGTGTGCGGTGGACCATTGCTTCGTCACGATCGGCTGCCACGAGCTCCATCCTCCACCACCCATTCGCAGTTCGTCAGTGACGGAGTCAGAGCGATGAAGTCGCCCTCACGCCGGTGTGTTAGACATCAGGTGCAGATCCTGCACCTGATGTCGCCATCGAGGCCAGAGCAGCCTGCCGGCCCAGGGAACGGCAAGTGTGCGATCCTGGCGGGTTGTTCACAAGGGAGGCTGTCGTGACTGACGAGATGTCCGAGATCATCGCGTTCCTCCTCGACCGAATCGTCGATGACGAGCGAATCGCAGGATTCGTCGCGGCCGACTCCCCGACCGAGGAGTCCCGGTTCTGCGTCTGGGCAACGCCGTTCGTCACTGATCCGGACCGGTTGATTGTCGCGATCGACTATCAACGCGTGCTGGCGGAATGCGCCGTGCAACGGAACTTCATCGAGACGTACCGGGAACTTGACCAGCACCCGTCAGCATCGAACGAAGCCGCGCGGGAATCGATGGAGGTGGTCATACGGCAGCTGGCGTCAGTGCACTCAACCCGCCCTGACTTCCTTGACTCCTGGTCGGATGACGAAGAACCAACTGGAGGGCTCTGATCACTGCTGGCGGGAGATCTGTGGGATCAGCGCAGTCGGAGATCAGGTGCGTCGGCGGGGAGGATCTCCTCGAGCGTTGAACCGAGTGCCTGAGTGAGTGCGAGAAGCGTGCGGATCGTGGGGTTGGCAGCGGTACCTGGCTTGGACTCACCCTTCTCGTACTTCTGGTACGTGTAGCGGGTGAGGCCGGCGCGGTAGGCGACGTCCTCTTGGCTCATGCCTTGGGCGATCCGGAGTCGGTGCAGGTTCATCGCGAGCTGAGCAACGTACGCACGCCAGGCGTCATCGACTGCCGCACGTCTCACCACGCACCCAGCGTCGCCAGTATCAGCAACCGGTATGGCCTAATCGGTATGGCATAATTCAGGAGGCCATACGAAACAATCAACACTCGACCACGGCGCGTTCGCGCTCTCGGCTTGCACGTGTGCCATCTCGCCCGCAGAAGCCAACGGCCGATGACGCAGCTTGCCGAGTCTGCCTGATTGTCGAGGTCCTGTTGATCGTCGATCCGCGTCCCGTCTGGTGGAGAGCCGTCGACGGGCCACCGCCAACCATCTGGACGATCATGTTCGAGGAGTTCACCGGTGCCGATACGGCGGACGAGTGGGGTCTAGCGGCAGCGATCTTCATCGCCCGCGTCCGTCACCGCACCGGACACGGTCCCACGTTCTCCGAGCTCTTCGCTGAATTGGACCCCGACTCGCGCGGAGTTCCCTCGCCCCTCCCCAGTCGCACCTATCTAGAGCGCCGACGCCTGATTGGCGACTTTCGTCTCTATGTCGCCATCGAATGGAAGCGGCGAGGCTGGATCAGCTGGGACCCACACGTCACGCGCAGTCTGCGCGTAGGTCGCGTGTTCCGGGAACGCTCCAGGCAGCGACAAACTGCAGACGCGACGACAGCTCGCAGCACCCAACCTTCAACCGGCGCGGCCGTGAGCAAGGAAGCCTCGAACCTTGCGTCGGGACTGTCGGCGTGAGAGGTGATCATGGTGGACATGGTCGACTTCGATGACTTCGCCTTCGTGACCTCAGACACTCACTTCAGTCACGCCCGCATCAGCGAACTCGCCAGCCGGCCCTTCAGCTCCGTCGAGGACATGGACGACGCGCTGGTCTCTCGATGGAACGCCCTCGTCGGGCCGCAGGATGCAGTCCTGCACCTCGGTGACCTCGCGCTAGGGCCGATCGCAGAGTCGCTGCCGATAACAGCCCGGCTGAACGGGCGGAAGTATCTGATTCCTGGCAACCACGATCGGATCTCGACGGCGACCCAGACCAAGCGGGCGATCGAACGCTTCAGGCCACTGTACGAAGAGCAAGGATGGACAATACTGCCAGAGATCCTCGACGGAACCCGACATGGCATCCGGCTTCGGGCCAGCCACTACCCCTACCGCGGAGACTCGCAAGAGACCGACCGCCACACCAAGGCACGACCCGTCGACGACGGCACGCCCCTCATCCATGGGCACATCCACGCGCACGATCACGGCGCAAACGGGCGCCAGTTTCACGTCGGCGTTGACGCATTCGACTACACCCCGGTCCGGTTCGAGGTCATCGACCGCTGGCTGGCTGGCCTCGCGGAGTAACCGACCTGATGAGCGACGACCTTGAGAATGAGTCCGGGCACGGTGGGCATGATGAAGGGACGCACCGGCGGTACCTGGCAACTCTCTATCTCGACATCGACGGCGTCCTCAGCCCGTTGCCGGACCACAAGGTCACGGGTCGAAGCCAATTCCGCCCCAGTCCGTGGCCGGATCGTCGCGGTCTCACCTTCGGGCTGCGCCCGACCGAGTACGAGCCGGAAATCGCTGTGCCGTGGTCCCCGTCGCTGGTCGTCGCGCTCGACCAACTGCGGGCCGAGTTCAACCTGCGGCTGGTGTGGAACACGTCCTGGCTCTCACAGTTCCCATTTGATGGCATCCGCATACTCACCCACGAGATGAACGGACTCCGGGGAGGGATCGAACCCGAGTGGCATCCCATCGACGACGCGAATGACGCAGAGCACGCGGCAGCTGAGAGCATAGGAGCACCCCTCAACGATCACCCGAAACTTCGCCTTGTCCGAGCTGACCAGGAGACGATCGGCGGGATGCCGTACATCTGGGTCGATGACGACGGACGCCGCGACTACACCGATGCCCGCACGGCGCCGGGAGGCATGTTCGCTCAGATCAAGCAGGTCACTTCGGGCATACCGAGCCTGCTCACCGCCCCGAATCGCTACCGCGGCATCACTCCGGGCCATGTGGCTCGAATGCGCAACTGGCTTGGCGCCTTGGCGAACTCCTGAGCGGCCTGGGGCCTGGTCGAGCCTCAGTAGTACTCCTGCACGTAGCCGAGGGCCTTCTCGAAGACCTCGTTGTCGCGGATCTTGAACTGAACGTAGAGCGTCTGTCGGAGGGCCTTGCGCACTTCACGGTCCCCTTCGAGCGTTGACTGCCATCCGTCGAATCGCACGGCGCGCACGACCTCGTCGATACGGTCAACGACGTTGGAGACGATGATTGGTGTCTCGTCGCCCTTCAGGGCCTCGAAGAGTTCGGTGAGCGCTGCCTTGCCCTTCTCCTCGCGCGGGATCTCGTTCTCTGCCTTCTCTGCAGCGACTGTGTCCTTTGCGAGCTCGAGCAGGTCGCGTAGGAAGTCGAGGCTGGACTGTTGGATGTCGGCGTACTTCTCGCGCAGCGCGTTGAGTCGCAATCCGAGCTCGATGAAGACCGGATTGTTGAGGTGGCGGGCGATCCGTGCCGTGATCTGCTTCTCGATTTGCTCGGTCGTTACGTCCTTGCGCTTTCCGAGCATCAAGTCTTCGATTGTCTGAGCGTCGAGCACGATGGTCTCATCGCCCTGAGGAATCTCAACTTGGACGCTCTCATTGATGAGTTCGATGGTCTTCGCGCCGAGCGCGTGCCAGACGAGACGTCCGGTGATGTCGGCAGGCCGGACGGACTCGTAGACGTCAGTCAGCCACTTGTAGTCGTCGCGGAAGTCCTTGAGCATCGGGTCAGGGCTCAGAGCCTCCCACAGCTGAGAGACCACGCTATACGCGAGACCGAACGCGTCCTTGACGCCGTCGCCGGCGATCGCTGCCTGCGCTTGGATGAGTCCTTCGTACCCACCGATCGAACGGTCCACGCCCGGGAAGAACGAGAGAGCCGCGGTCATCGCCGGTGCGAGTTCAGCTTTCAACTCCTCGATGTTCGAAATGACCTGTTGGACCGCCGCCTCGTCGAACGCCAACGACTTTGCGACGTCGTCGAAGATGCCGAGGTAGTCGACGATCAGCCCGTGCGTCTTGCTTGGCGGGTACACCCGGTTCGTGCGGGTGATCGCCTGGAGGAGCGTGTGCTCCTTGAGTGGCTTGTCGAGGTACTGCGTCTGCAAGATGGGTGCATCGAACCCGGTGAGCAGCTTCGCCGTCACGATGATGATCTTCAACGGATCCGCGGGATCGTTGAACCGTGCGACGATCTGCTCCAGCTCGTCGGCACCGGGCGTCCACTGTGCCCACGACGCGGGATCGGTCCGCGCCTTCGACATGACGATCGTGGATGCCTCGGGCGGAAGCATCGTGTCGAGCGCTTCCTTGTACGCAACACAGGACGCCTTGTCGTACGCGACCAGCTGCGCCTTGAAACCCTCCGGTTCCACCTTCTCAGTGAAGTGGGTGACGACGTCGTCGGCGATCTGACGGATGCGCTCGGGCGCCTTGATGAGCACCTCGATCGACGCCGCCTTCTTCGACAGCGTGATCTTCTCGTCCTCGGTGAGGTTGCGCTCCACGGCGAGTTCCGCGAAGGCGGCGTCGATCTTCTCCTGGTCGAGGTGGATCTCGCTCAGGCGCGGTTCGAAGTGCAGCGGAAGCGTTGCGCCGTCGCGGATCGAGTCCTGAAAAGAGTAGCGGGACAGGTACCCACCTTCGTCCTCGGATGAGCCGAACCACATGAATGTGTTGCGATCGCGCTTGTTGATCGGGGTTCCGGTAAGGCCGAAGAGGAACGCGTTCGGCAGTGCCTCGCGCATTCGTCGTCCGTAGTCGCCCTCCTGCGACCGGTGGGCCTCGTCGACCATCGCGATGATGTTGTGTCGGTCGTCGAGCACCCCATCGACTTCGCTGAATTTATGGATCGTTGTGATGATGATCTTGCGTGCACCCTGGCTCAGAAGCGTCTGCAGTTCTTGGCGTGAGTCCGTCGAGACGAGGCCCGGCACATCGGACGCGTTGAAGGTGCCTGTGATCTGAGTGTCGAGGTCGATGCGGTCGACCACGATCAAGATCGTTGGATTCGTCAGTTCGGCCATCGCGCGCAGCTTGAGCGCCGTGAATACCATCAACAGCGACTTCCCCGAGCCCTGGAAGTGCCAGATGAGTCCCTGCTTGATGCGGCCGTGCAGCACGCGTTCGACGATGAGGTTAGTGGCCAGGAACTGCTGATACCGCGCGATGACCTTGATCTTGCGGTGCCTCGCATCCGTTGCGAACACCGTGAAGAACCGCAGGAAGCCAAGAACGGATGCCGGAGCCAGCACCCCGTTCACAGCCTCTTTCACAACCTCAAGTCCGACCTTCGCCGGCGCGCCCGCGTCAGCCTCCTCTTCACGCCAGGGACCCCACAGTTCGACCGGCATCCCGACCGAGCCGTAGCGGAAGTCCTTGCCCTCGGTCGCGAACGACAGAACGTTCGGCACGAAGAACTGCGGAACGCTTGCCTCATAGTCGTCGTGAATTTGCGCAGCTGCGTCGATCCACGAGTACGCGGCACGGATCGGTGTCTTCGCTTCACCGACCACGAGCGGGAATCCGTTGCACCACAGCACGAGGTCGAACCGCTTACCGAGCCGCCCCAGCTGGAACGTGACCTCGGTGGCGATCATCCACTGGTTCGAGGATTCGTCATCCAGATGTTCGAAATCGATTAGCCGGACGGTCGTGTGCTCACCGTTGGGGCCGAACGGCATCGACTTCTGCCCGGTTAGCCACGCCATGAACTCCTCATTGGCGACGACCGGATGGGGGCTGTTACGCGCGGAAATGAGGATGGCGCGCAGCGTGTAGATCACCTCGTCTGCCTTGGCGGGGTCATCGTTGATTTCGGGGTTCAGGCGCATGAGCGCTGCCTTGAGCGCGCCCTCCAGCAGTACTTCGTCGGTCCGGCGAGGGAGCTCGCTGCCGGGCACGAACTGCACATCGCCTGACGCCACGAGGTCCCGTACATAGTCGCGGACAGTGTTCGCTTCGTTGAACTGAGCCATCACATTCCTCCCGCAAGGTCATTCGTGAGACTCTGTAGCAGCCGCTTGGTGGCCTTGAGCTCAGCCTGGAGTAACCGGACACTTTCGTTGGCGAGGTCGGCCTTGGCAACGAAGGCCTTCTGTTCTGGGATTGAGGCTCGCCGCACTCTCATCGAGGCCGCCCCGCCGACTCCGATGTGTCGAATGTTCGTCCCAGAGGCTGCTGCGAGGAATTTGCCCGTATCGAATGCCCAGTGGCAATAGTGCTCGGCGTACCCCGGGGTGGAGATGCCGTCGACCGCCCGGTATCGAAGCAGAGTGTTCTGAAAGCACACCACGCCTGGCATGTCCGCGTGCCAGACGGCGGGCATGCCTACGGAAGGCGCGCTGGCACTGGCCTCTGAGACCAGCACGTCGCCATCCTCCAGTCTGAACTTCTCTTGCTCGCGGGGCTCGAAGTTCATTGACTTCACATCGCTCGTGTCGACACCTCCACGTGTCACGTTCGCCGACCGTAGATACGGAACGACGTGCTCCCCTACTTCATGCTTTGGAGAGCGTTGGCGACCAATTGTGATGCCGAAGAATTCGTCAGCTGGGGCATCGTCCTCGCGGCCGGCGAACATGTCCGAGCGCATCGAAAGGAGAACGGCCTGAGCAGATCGGGCCGCTGCTGAGACAGACTGTTGGTGTCGATCGGCCGCCCACAGTAGATCAGCGAGGCGCCTCTGCTCCTCAAGAGGAGGGAGGCCAAGCTCGAATCGCTGGAACGGCCCCCACAGCAGACGTGGGTTCATCGATCCGGTGGCCTCGACGGTGGCGTACTCGATGAACGGATCCGAGGCGAGGACAAACGGGAGAAACTCCTGTAGTAGCCCGTTCTCAGGGATGGCATCGAGCACGTACGTCTTGTCAGCGACGACTCCAGAGAATTCAACGACGCCAGACTTGCGCAAGTACGGACGGGCGGAAACGAAGAGGATTTGCCCGGGCCTGAAGACGTAACGGAATGTCGAACCCATCTGACCGTCCTTGGGGTCGCCCCAGCGGTTGATCTTGGTCGAGTCTCCGTCAATGTGACCGCCCGCGACGTACCGTTCGATCCCCGCTTCGAACGGGTCGACCTGCTTACGCGACCGACGGACGACATCGCCAAGGCGGACACTTTTCCACGTGGACTTGTCCAGGTTGAGGCTCACGCGATCACTGCCGTCCGGAGCGCGTCGAGCAGGTCCGAGACCGATGAGTCGGCATCGGCGGAGGCAGCGCGCAAAACGCGCACAGCTGCAGCCGTGCCCGTGATGTGCGTTCCCGCCACCATGGGCGGAGCGGTGGTCCCGGCCTTCACATAGGCGGGGATCGCAAGACTATGGTTCTTCGTCGCGATCTGGTCGAGGGTCGCGACGGTCGCGAATCCAGGCTCATCCACGAATCGCTGGAATGCGTGGAGCATCCGCTTCTGGTGGCCGTCGCTCAGGAACGATTGCACTCCGGAGCGGTAGTACTCGTCCTTTGCGTCGATGAACAGAACCTTCCGTCGACGTTCGGCCGACTTGTTGGCGTTCAGCACGAGGACGATGGCCTCCATGCTTGAGTTGTAGAACAAGCCGTGCGCTAGCCCAATGACCGCCTCGATGATGTCTGACTCGACCATCGCGCGCCGCAGTGTTGCCTCCGCTACGCGGTGGAGGACGCCGTGGGGGAGCAGGATCGCTGCACGCCCGGTCTTCGGGTCGAGGCTCTTGGCGATGTGCTGAATAAAGGCGTAGTCCGCTGCATTCTGTGGCGGGACGCCCCAGACGTTGCGGCCATATGGATCCTTAGCGAATGCTTCTCGGTTCCAGGACTTGATCGAGTAAGGCGGGTTTGCGAGGACGACATCAAACGTCTGAAGCCCTCCCTTGTCGTCCAAGAATGCGGGTCGGGCGAGAGTATCGCCATGGGCGACATGGCAGTCGGCAATGCCGTGCAGGAAGAGGTTCATGCGGGCGATCGCGGATGTTCCGTAGTTGAGCTCTTGGCCGTAGAGCTTGAGGTTGCGCCACTCCTTGCCCTGTCGCCTGACTTCCGCGGCTGTCGAGATGAGCATTCCTCCAGTGCCGCACGTCGGGTCGTAGACGGACTCGCCGGGCTGGGGTTCGAGCATCAGGGTCATCAGGTGCACGAGGGTCCGGTTCGTGTAGAACTCCTGTGCGGTGTGACCGGAGTCGTCGGCGAACTTCTTGATGAGGTACTCGTACCCGTTGCCGAGCTCGTCTTCGGGAAGGTTTGCGATCGACAGCGTCTGCGTCGAGAAATGCTCAATCAGGTCAGAGAGGGTTGAGTCGGGCAGCAGGTTCTTGTTGCCCCAATCGCCGTCGCCGAACACTCCAGGCAGCGTGTCGGGGTTCGCAGACTCGATCGCGCGCATCGCTCGCAGCACGGTGGCGCCGATGCTCGCCGTCACGACGCGGACATCGCGCCAGTGGCATCCATCCGGAATTGCGAAGCGATGGTTCTCGGGCAGGTCGGCGAGTTCGTCGTCACCGTAGGTGTCGAGCGCCGCGGCGTGCTCTTCGTCGTAGACATCGGAGATGCGCTTGAGGAATACCAGCGGGAAGATGTACTGCTTGTAGTCGCCGGCGTCGATGAGTCCGCGGAGGACGACCGCGGCGCCCCAGAGGTAGTCCTCGAGTTCCCGTTGGCTGATCTGGTCGGTCAAGCGTTCAAACCCCACTTCGTGAGTTCTTCTTCCAAGGCTGCGCGAGTCTCCCGCGCACGCTCATGCGCGGCTTCGAGGTTCGCCAGAGCCTCGGCGAGTGTGATCTTCTCGCCCGTCTCGGCAGGAGCGACGTACAGCGGAATGTTGAGGTTGAAGTCGTTGCCCTCGATCTCGGCGAGATCGGCGACGTGGGCACGTCCGTCGATATCCGCGTATCCGCGGTACGCATCGAACAGGGCGGTCGCGTGTTCGGGTTCGAGGGTGTTCTGGTTGCGGCCCTTCGTCATCAGGTCTTCGCCGTTGATGAACAGCACCTTGTCCTGTTGATCGGCCGGCCGCTGATGGCGCAGGATCAGCACACAGGCAGCGAGGCCGGTGCCGTAGAAGAGGTTCGGGGCGAGACCGATCACGGCCTCGATCTTGTTCGCCTTGAGGATGTGGGTGCGGATGCGGGCTTCGGCGCCCTGTCGGAACAGTGCGCCTTGTGGAAGCACGACGGCGACTCGGCCGGTGTTCGGATCGGCCGAGGTGAGCATGTGCTGCACCCACGCCCAGTCCGCGTACCCCTTCGGCGGGACTCCGCCGATCTGGTTGCGTCCCCACCGGTCGGATGCCCACTCGACGTCACCCCAGGCCTTGAGCGAGAACGGTGGGTTCGCGAGAACGTTGTCGAATCGAGCGAGGTGGTTGCCCGTGTAGAACGCGGGGTTGCGCAGCGTGTCTTCGCGCACGACATGGAAGTCCTCGATGCCGTGCAGCAACATGTTCATACGCGCGATCGCCGACGTGGCGAGCACCTTCTCCTGGCCGTAGAGCTTGCCCCACAGCGTCTTCGGGCTGCCGCCGGCATCCTTCACATGCTCGATGACTTCGATGAGCATGCCGCCCGTCCCGCATGCGGGGTCGTACACGCTCTCACCCTCCTTCGGGTCGAGGATGTTCACGAGCAAGCCCACGACCGAGCGTGGCGTGTAGTACTCGCCGGCCTTCTTGTTGGACTGGTCGGCGAATCGCTTGATGAGGTACTCGTACGCGTTGCCGAAGACATCCGGTGCCACGCTTGCGTTGCTAAGTGTCTTCGTCGAGAAGTGTTCGATCAGGTCGGCGAGCTTGCGGTCGGGCAGCTTGTCCTTGTTCGTCCAGTTCGCGTTGCCGAAGATGCCGTAGAGGGTCTCGGGGTTCGCCTTCTCGATCTCACGGAACGCCGCCTGCAGCGCGGTGCCGATGTTTGTGGTCTTCTCGCGCACGTCCGACCAGAGATGGCCGCGCGGGATCGCGAAGCGGTGATTCTCGGCGAACGCGGCGAACTCGTGGTCTCTACCGGACTCGTCGAGTGCTCGATCGAACTCCTCGAGGTAGACGTCACTGATCCGTTTGAAGAACATCAACGGGAATATGTAGGCCTTGAAGTCAGCCTGGTCGATGCTGCCGCGCAGGAGGTCGGCGGCCTGGGCGAGGTACTGCTCGAGCTCGGACAGTGTGAGCCGTGCCGTCATCGAGTGAGTCCTTCGGAGGTCGTGCTTGAAAGGGACGCGCCGTGGCGGACGGCATTAAGGATTACAGTCGTCAGGCTATCGGCGGCTTCAGACGCTTGCTTCGCGAGTTGGTGGGCTTCCCGCGCATTGCTGACGGCGGTGTGGATGGCTCGCTGGTCTTCGAGCGTCGGGACGGGGACCTCGATCTGCCGTACCGGAATGCGCTGAATGGCTGCCCCTGCGGCGAACCGGCCGTTCCACTCGCCGGCGAGAACGTCGGCCAAATACTGCGGGTCCAGCTTTGTGTGGTCGAGGACTCGGATCCGGGAGACTCCACCGACCGGGAGGTGGCCTCCTTCCTTGTCGATCACCGCGCGAACTTTGTCGATGGTGGTCAGCAGCACATCGCCGGGCCGCGTGAGCGCGGCTGAGGTGCCGATGTCAGGGAGCGCATCAACTGACACAAGCTCACGCGTCCGGACGGCCGTGGCGTCGATGCGCCTGTCTTCGAACCCGGTGGTACCCGATTGCGGGGGGCGCGTAGGGACGACTTCGATCGCTCCTGCGTCGACGAGCTCAGCGATAGTCAGCACTGTCGGCTCGCTATCGAGGCGGAGAGGTTCCACCCGCTCTACCGTCGAGGCAAGGCCGGCGGAGGCCCCGAGCAGTTCAACCCTCGCTCGGTGGAAGTCGGTGGCCAACAGGGCGCGGTCGACAGCATCGGTCAATACCCATCTCGCGGGGCTGAGGTCCGAATTGCCTGCTGCAAGTTCGTCGACCGGTACCCGTGCGTGCGGGACACCGACGAGCGACTCATCGTTCGTCAGCCACTTGGCGACCTCGTTCTCGGGTGCTTCGACCTCAGAGCCGTCTATCAGGAGCACCTCGCCGCGAGAGGGCGATTCGGGGTCACCGAGGACCCATAGCACCGGCGCGATGGATGTGTGCGGCAACATCTTGCCGGTGAGCGCCACGACAGCGCGCACCCAGCCGCCGAGAAGCAGGTTTCTGCGGATCCCGGATTCCGCTCCGCTGCGGAAAAGAACGCCCGGAGACGTGAGCACGTAGCCGACGCCGCCCGGTGCCAGGTGGGCCACCACATGCTGGAGCCAGAAGGAGTCACCACTGGAGCGCGGCGGGATACCGAAGCGGAGGCGTGGGTCGAGCATGGTTGTCTGCGGGTCGATGCGCAGCCCGAAGGGTGGCTCGGCGATGATTATGTTCGCGCGCAGGTCCGGATCTGGGTCGTTCGCGAGGACATCGCCAGCACGCAGTTCAAGATCGACGCCGCGCAGCTCGGCGCGGCCGCGCGCAATTTCTGTCGCTGCTGCATTGATCTCGTTGCCGACCATGCGGTCGGGGCGAGCGCCCATGGTGACCGCTTGAAGAAGCGCCACGCCGATTCCGCTGGCCGGGTCGTACAGCGTTCCGCCGTCGATGGGTGCGGCAAGTGATGCGAGGAGCGTACTGGTTCGCGAACCGACGAACCCATTCTCACCGGCCGACTTCCCGAGCGCGCGAGAGGTCCGTTCGAGGAGTCCGTCGATCGCGCCAGCAAGCTGATCCCGTGGGATGCTCTCGAGCGTATGGCGGAGTTCGTCAGTCAATGACCGACTGACCCGATGGGGTGCATGCGATGGGCGACCTTCAATGAGGTCGACCGCGGTCTGGACAAAGAGCTGACCGAACTCATAGATGGCAACATGCCCGCGGAAGAGGTTCGCTACCCCCCAGAGGCGCGACTCCCATGCTCTCTCATCGGAGTCGGCCACCGTGTCCGACTTCTGCTTCTCGGGGTGAGCTACCAGCCATGACGCGATGTCGGATGCGGCGAAGAGCGGCTTATTCGCACTTCCCCCCACTGGCCGTGGGAAGTCGTCCATGCGCTTGCGCCAGTTGCTGACCGCGGCCCGGGAGACACCGGCGAGGTCGGCAACGTCGCTCGGTGAGAGGAGCCCCTCAGCGGTCGGGGTTGTCATGCTGTCTCCAGGAAAGAGTCTTGGTGATAGTCCAGGTAGACGGTGTGGGCGGCCGCCATACGGAGTCGCCGAGAGCAAGCGTCGGAACGAGCGGCGATGGTGACGTCGACACCGGCCGCGCCGAGCGCAGAGACTGTATGAGCGAAGATCCCGTCGCCGGAGGCAAGCACAATCTCGGCGAATCGCTCACTGATGCGCTCGGTTTCGAGGATCTCGAGAAGCTCAAGATCCGCCCCGTCCAGGCCGGGGCGGAAGACAAATCGTCGCGCGCCCTGCCACTCAAAGCCGACAACGTCTGCGCTGAGGCGGCCGCAGGCGACGACGTCCTGATCATCGGGTCGGCGTCCGACGGTCGCCACGAGCGCTGTCTCCGCGTCATGGACTTGTCGTGCCATGGTGACCCCACCTCCAACAATGTTCTCGATGTCGACGAGGACGAGGCGACGACTGTGCGCCGCATCAAGTGTGTACATGCTATCAGCCCATCTGCTTGTGAATCGGATCACCACCCTGGCGCCGATGAAGATCACTGTAGGGCGGATGTTGAAGGATTGCAAGTGTGAATCGAATTCACGCACGAGCATGGTGTGGGCGAGGTTCACATGTGATCCATCCAGGCCGCGCGACCTGAGGGAGTGCTGCGGTCGGCCGAGCGCGGCAGCGGGTGGACTGGTGAACACTGACCCCGCGAATGGGTGAGGTTGCAACGGTGCTGATCGGCGCGGCGACTTCCGAATCCATTCAGCGACCCAACAGTGCCGTCTCGGCTGGATCAGCTGGCAGCAGGGGATGGAACGGAGTCTGCCTGTCCGACCAGTCTTCCGCGAGCACTTACACCGTCACCCAGCAGAGCGGAGGGCGCGGCGGGGTGCATGGGACCAGTTGAGCGCCGCCGAACAGGCGGCCGCAGCGCCGGAGCCGTTACCTGGCGAGGCGCCACTCTTCGGCGAAGAGGCCGCAGCGTTCGGCCGGCGACTGATCGAGTGGGCGGAAGAAGGCGAAGAGGAAGGCCAGGACGACGTTGGTCAAGCCGGAGCCGAGTCGGTTGGGACAAGTACTGGTCCTTGTTTCAAACTCTCCGCGGTCGCGATGTCTGCACCGTGCGATAGAAAGGAATCCGGGTTGGGCGACAGTCATCGCGGCAGTCATCGGCGCGGTCGGACTGATCGTTGGCGGAGCTCTTCGCGAGCGGCTTGCTGCGGAACTTCGTGACGCCAACCGCCTGAGCGTAGCCATCGACCAAATGCGGAAGGGTACGGGCGAGCGCCAGTTGGTTGAAGAGTACCGAGACGACCTTGTCGTGTCGTGCGTCGTTGGTCGGGTGTCCCCGCACGACAGCGCCTGGCGCACTACTGGAATCTATGCGGCAATGCTGGGCATGCTGTTCCTGATCGGGACGCTGTTCCTGTCCGCGCTCACGGGCTTGTCGGCGGTGACCGGTTCGGCCCGCGGCGCCACTCATCCTGCCCATGGCGATCATGGTCGTCGCTTCCGCGCTCTGCTTTGCCGGTGCGGGCTACGCGGCCAGGAAGTGGTCCGCCAGCGTCGACTCTTACATGAGAGTCGCCCGGGCTGAGCGCAGCATGCGGGAGCCGGAGAGCAAGTGGTTCTCTGAGCAAGACAAAGTTCACAAAGCGCGGGGCTTGAGACGCGCGGATCGGAAGCAGCAGTCACCTCCGGAGGAGCCGACGCAACGCTCTCAAGCGCACCAGCGGGCTGGCGTGGCTCCTGCCGAAGAGCGGGCTACGGGGTAGGCGCGGGGGTGCGGTGCATGCCACGCGATCGCTGCACCCGCTTACGAGCGCCGGTGACGTTGATTCGCCAACGCACCATCTCAACACTGACTTGGTACAGGCGCGCTGTTCTCTCCATATTTTCGCCTCGGCGAAGAGCAGCCAAGACGGCTTGTTCCGTCAGGAGCAGAGCTCCTGCCATGTACTGTGCCTCATCCTCCATGACCTGATCCCAGTCACGAAGGCCGGAATCATCGAGGGCCGGTGTCGGCTCGTGAAGCAGCAGCCCGTGGGAAAGCTCGTGGCTGACGTCACTGCGTTGCCGTGCGGGGCTGTTCGAGTCGTTGAAGACGATGTGTCGGCGCGTGCCGTGGAACACAGTGACCGCGGATAGTGCATCAGGTTCGTCATCGAGGAGATACTCGGCACCCCCAGCGCTCCGGCCGCGGAGCGTAGACAGCGCGAAGACGGGGATCTCGAGGCTGGCAGCAAGTGCAAACGGGTCGAGGGCATCGAACGGTCCGAGCCCTTGCTCGGCGCGAACCTCCGTCGCCAGATCCGTCACATGCTTCTTGACGAAGCCAGCCGCTCTACTCATCTGCCTTGGAACTCCTCATCGCCTCGTACGTGCTCTTGATGACGGATTCCATGGCCTCTGCAGCCTTAGGTGTGAGGTGCTTGTCCGCTCTCAGATAGGTCGAGATCATCGCCATCGTCTCGGGAGCGGGTTCCGTCGACTCTCGACGGACGTAGTCGTCGGAACTCAATCCGCTCCACACCGTGAGTGCAGCGAGCCCATCAATGTCGGGGCGCCGGCCCTGAGCCATGCGGGTAAGCGTGGACGCGCTGACACCAGACTCGGCGGCCACCTGCTTCCAGTTCAAGTTTCGGGACTGGCGCGTCTGGTTCAGAGCCGCGTAGAACGCGTCGGAGTCGAACGTGCCGGCTGCCATGGATGCCTCCAGTTGCGAGTGTGAAATCAGAATGCTATCGTCGAATCAGCAATTCGACTTTCGCAATCGTGAGTCTCATTCTAAACCAGAAAGGGTCGCCATGACCATCGCAGAATCACCTCTCCACGAGGCCAAAGCCCACCAGACGGTCACCATCACCATGAACAGCCGCTACCGCGTGGTGCTCGACGGTGCCAAGCAGACCGGACTCGAGATCAAGAACATCGCGATCGCGCAGGGCGTTCCGATCAAGCCCGACTTCCTTCTCTCGCACAAGGTCGGCAAGAAATACAAGCCGGTCGCGGACAACGAGCAGGTGCACGTCAAGGACGACGACGAGTTCCTCGCTGTTGACGGTGACGACAACTCATGACCGGCGCGACCACTACCGCGATCGCCGAAGCCATCGAGGAGCTACGCGCGACCTTTCCGGAAACGGAGGTTGTCGTCGAACCCGACGGTGCCGGCGGCGCCTGGGTCACGATCAGCTCCGTCCCGATGGGCAGCGCCTTCCTGCAGTCGGAGTCCTGGATGGCGTTTCAGCTGACCTTCCCCTATCCCGAGGCCGATGTGTACCCCTTGTTCGTGCGCGCAGACCTGGTGCGTCGAGACGGCGCAGCCCATGGTCAGGGGTTTGCTGCAACGACGTGGGGTCCGCGCGGTGAGGCTTGCACACAACTTTCCCGTCGCAGCAACCGCCTGGACCCCGCAGTCGATACGGCCGCGACCAAGGTACTCAAGGTGATCCAGTGGCTGGAGCAACAGTGACTGCCAACTGGTCGGTCGTGATGACCGGGAAACAGTGGCGGAGGCTGAAGCGCCACCTGTTCCCCGGCGATCGCGGCGAACATGGCGCCGTCCTCCGATGTGGGATCGCGCGAAGCCCGCGTGGAAACCGGCTCCTCGTGAAGGCAGTCGTTCCCGCGATCGACGGGATCGACTACATCCCGGGCAACAGGGGGCACCGACGGCTGCTGCCGGAGTTCGTCGCGAACAACATCAGCGCATGCGCTGAAGATGGTCTCGCATACCTCGCCGTCCACAATCATGGGGGTACGACGACTGTCGGCTTCTCCGGTACCGACATGGCTTCGCACGAGCGCGGCTACCCATCGCTCCTCGACATCAACCGCGGCGTGCCCGTCGGTGCCCTGGTCTTCGCGCGCGAGGCAGTAGCGGGCGACATCTGGACGGGTGACGGCAAGCGTCACAAGCTGAAGCATCTTCGCATCGTGGGTCGACATCAGCAGACCCTCACGGCCGAGCCGCTACCGGAGTCGGTCGCCGACCCGAGTTTCGACAGGCAGGCGCGGATCTTCGGCGACCGCGGGCAGGCGCTGCTCAGCGGATCCCGAGTCGCTATCGTCGGCCTCGGCGGCGTTGGTTCTCTGGTCTGTGAATACCTCGCACGGCTCGGCGTCGGCGAGCTCATACTCATCGACCCTGACAGAATCGACCCCACCAATCTTCCGCGCGTTGTCGGCGCGCGTCGGTGGGAGGCGATGACCGCGTTGCGGCGCGACAGCATGCCGGCATGGATGCAGCGACTTGGTGAAGTGGTCGCCGCGCGTAAGGTGCGGGTCGCGGCACGAGTCGCTCGACAGGCATCGCGTCGAACGAGGGTATCGCCAATCGCTCGGTCTGTGATGGAGCCGGACGTGGCAGCGTTGCTGACGGACTGCGACCACATCTTCCTCGCGGCAGATTCCGCGCTTGCACGCCGGCTGGTGAACTCTCTCAGCCATCAGTACCTGATTCCCTTCACTCAGGTCGGGTCGAAGGTCTCCACGGCGGACGGCACGGTCGTTGACATCTTCTCGGTGGTGCGCATGAGTACCCCAGGAAGTGGCTGCCTTCAGTGCAACGGGCTGATCTCCCCGGCAAAGCTCGCGGAGGAGGCAACGACTGAAGCTCAGCGCAAGCGGCAACGCTACGTCGACGACAGTGGTGTCCACGCGCCGAGCGTGATCACCTTGAACGCGGTTGGTGCGGCGAGGGCCGTTGACGACTGGCTGATGAGCCTGGGCGGGTTTGTCGGCACGGACGTCGGCGACAACCACTGGGTCGCCTATCATCCACTCGCAGACCTCGCACTCGAAACAGATCCTGGGAGTCACGAAGATTGCCTCCATTGCGGACCGTCTCGTTTCGCGATGGGGGACGCGATTGCGCTGCTGGCAGCGCCCCACAAGACGGTGACGTGATGCACTTACTCCGGTGTCTGTGCCCGGGGATAGACTCGCGTTCTCACTCGAAATACGCGGATGCCGCTGTGGGCTCTGCCACACTGAGTGCATTCGGGAGGCGACATGGCTGGCAGCAAGTCTCATATCGACCGTCACGTACTCGTGCCGCCGAAGGGGGTTGAGCCGCATTGGCAGGTGAAGATCGCTCAGGCGCGTCAAGCGAGGGACCTCTCGACGAAACTTCGGCAGGGGAAGCAGGCGAGCTTCCGACCATCAGTGGGGCGAGCGGGCTGACGGCCGCCCGGACTCCCCTTTTCTACGCCCGCCACGCCGAGCGCTACGCGCGACAGAACCTCATTCGCGCGTACGAGGAGATGGTTGGGTGCAATCTCATCGTGATGATCGACCAGATCTTCCCTGAGAACCTGACGTATCTGGAGGAGTTGCTCACAGATTGTGAGCCGGATCGACCCCTTCATGTCGTGATCGCCTCCCCGGGTGGCGATGGCGAAACGGCGATCAGGATGGTTCGGGCAATGCAGGCACGCTGCACGGAGCTCGTAATGATCGTTCCCGACATGGCGAAGAGCGCGGCGACCCTGATCTGTCTCGGAGCTGACCGGATCGTCATGGGGCCGAGTGGTGATCTCGGGCCGGTGGACCCGCAGTTTCAGCTGGGCAATGGCCGCGGCCTCGGAAGCGCGAAGGAGATCGTGGCGGCGATCGATGAGGCCGAGTCTCGTATCAAGCAGAGCCCCGAGACCTTCCCGCTCTTCGCGAGCCTGCTCTCAGATGTCAACATGCTCATGGTGGAGCAAGCGCGAAGCGCGCTAACGCGGACGGGTGCGATGGTCTCAGAGGCTCTCGCGGCAGCCGGCCGAGATGAGCAAGAGGTAGCGACGCTGACGGAGAAGCTCCGAGCACCGCTGATCGACGACCCAGCGAGTCATTCGGCCGTGATCTCCGCTGAAGCCGCCCATTCATTCGGCTTACCCGCAGAGTCCGTGGACCACCGCTCGGATGAGTGGAACGTGGTGTGGCAGCTCTGGACTCGATACTTCCTACTCGGATGCTTTCCCGTTGGGCGGACCGCAGTCTACGAAGGCAAGCGTGCAAGCCACATCATGAATCCTGGTCAGGTCGCGGCTTGACCTTCGCGCTGACTGAGTGAGTGACCTGAACCCTGAGTTGACTCGGGGCCCTCGGTAGGAATTCGCCATCTTCCGCGGAATCTGGAGTTGAAACCGCCGCCAAGTACCGCGCATTCCCCGGTGTTCTCCGCCATCTTCGCTCGGAACCTACAGTTTGTGACGGGTGACTGACTAGATTGTCTCCCCGCCACTTAGATTGTCCCGTTCGGCGATTGGGACAATCTAAGTGGCGGAATCGGCCAGGTCTGGGTGGGAGTAACCAGTCTCTCGATTGCGGCGCGTTCCATTCCTCAGCGTCGCAGAGGCGCTGCACGGCGTCTCATACGAGCAGTGTGCGGCGGTCGCCGCATCGGTGATAACGGCATCGTCGTCTACCGAGGCGCGCGCGAGCGCCCGGGAGCTGGTCAGCTGACGAACGGTCCTCGCCGTGATGACTGGACGGCTGGCCTCACGCAGGCCGAGCAGAGCGGGCTTGGCCAGTGCGCTTATCCGAGATGGCGGGCTCGGACGATGAATGATCCAGTCATTGCGCGCGCGGCGTCTCGCGCTTGCTCCCATCGTTCGAGGCTGGGGTTGACGAGACCGAATCGATCGACCAGTCGGTCTACGACCAGGCCAGTCACGTTGAGGACCGTCATGCAGTAGTCGATCAGTTGCTGGTCGTTCATGCGTAGTTTCATGGCCTCGAAGTCGAGAAAATTGGCCGCAGCCCAACCCACCCCATGTGCTGTCGCCGAAAGCTCAGAGTAGGCTCCGGCGCCGTCGTCTGAAACCTCGTCGAGGAGACTAATCGCAAGACGGGAGTAACCGATGTTGTCGAGTGTGATGTCGAGATCCTTCGCCCACTCCCTGATTAGTCGACGGTATTCATCGACCGGATGAGTGGGCAGTTGCTCTACCGGGAGCCGCCGCATGCTGGTCCCGAAGCGTTCCGGGTAGACCAGTTCAGAGTGCTCGAGCGAGGCCACCCGACCGACCACCGCGGTCGGCGTATCGGGACCGAGCACCCAGAACACCCGCCCGTAGGCTTCCACCGCGGCACGTGCGACTGCCGCTAGCGGCACGGATAAGGAGCGTGCATTTCTGGACAACTCGTAAAGAGCGAGGCCGTTCTGCACGCCGGCTTGACAGCCAAGGGTGACGATGGAGCGGAGCATCTGACCCGGCTTGTTCCCGTTCCAGCTCGGAGTTGAGCAGATCGGCGAAGACATGACCTGCTCCACCCAACTCCCAGGTACTGGCGCAACGTGTGCGAGATTGTCTGTGGTGCGCTCGGCAGCCTTCAACATCCGCAACAGTGCGCTGAGCATCACCCGGCGGTGGTCAGCGCGCATCTGTGTCACGCGGGGTCCCTTCTTGCTCTAGTCACGGACGACGCCGACCCTAGGAAGCGAGTACCAGACCCTAGGGTGTACATCGGTAACCCTAGGGTGTATGGTCGACCATGTCTAGCGCGCCTAGCTCAAACCGACCTAGTCACCGCCTAGCCGGATCGGAGTAAATCATGAGCAGCGGCAATCGACCCCTGCAGTTTCTCGGCGTTGGTAACCTCCTCGACCGCGAGTATCGGAATAGCCCCGCATACCAGTGGGGCCGCGAGCTCGCCCGGAACGGGATCGAAGCAGACGCCAAGACGATCCGATTCGGCGTCGAGTGGTGCGGTGTGGAAGCCACGGGCACGTACCGCATGCAGTACAGCGATGACGGTCACGGGATGACGAAGGACGAGCTGCGGAGCTACATGAGCACGCTCGGCAGGGGCGGCAAGATCGTCGGCGGCGCCCACGACAACTACGCGCTCGGCAGCCGCATGACACTCCTTCCGTGGAACCCCTACGGTGTCGTCGTCATCTCCGTGGTCAACGGCATCGCCTGGATGGTCAAGATGATGTTCGACGCTGACGCGGCGGATGGTGAGGGCGAGTACGTCCTCGAAGAAATCGAGTGGACCGACGACCAGGGCTCAGGAGACCGTGCCACGGTCTACCCCACGTACCACGATCCCGAACTGGGTTTCGACTGGGCGGAGACGATCCCGGACTTCATCACGAAAGCCGGACACGGAACGACGTTCATCCTGCTCGGCCGCCACGCCGCCGACGACACGTTCGACGGTGACGCGGAACGAAACGAGCGGCACCGTTACCTTGGTCGCAAGTACTTCAACGCTCGCTTCTGGGAACTCCCCGAGGGCGTCACACTCCAGGTCATGGAGATGCCCGAGAATCGCGCCGACTGGCCGAAGTCACGGGCTGAGTCGGGCAAATGGCAAAACCGGACTGTGCGAGGCGGCCACTCGCTGATCGAGTACGCCAAGAAGGGCGCCGACGACAACTTCGTCGCGGCCAAGGGCACAGTGACCCTCAGTGACAAGACGAAGGTGCACTGGTGGCTGCGCACGGAACCCACGGTCGAAACTGGAGGACTGGGCGCGAAGTCCGGGTACATCGCAGTGCTGTATCGCGGTGAGCTCTATGGGCAGGCCGCCGCCGACCAGGAGGACGGCGATCTCCGGCAGGGAGCTGCGGCGTTCCGCAATTTCGGCATCGGATCTGATGCGGTGCGTCGCAAGGTCTTCCTGATCATCGAGCCCCCCGAGTACGACGAGCTGACCGGCGCCCCCGGCGTTGCGCCTTCGACGGGACGCGCAGACCTGTACTGGATGGGGGCCGGGCTTTCATCGCGTTCGGTCAAGCCGAGCGACTGGGCAGGGGAGTTCGGTGAGAACCTTCCCAAGGAGATCTACGACGCGATCAACGACGAGTTCCAGTCCCGGGACCCCGACGACGATCGGGAGCAGCGTCTGCAGCGCGTCCTGGATCGTTTCGCGAAGCGGTGGAAGGCACCTCGCGCGCGCGTGCAGACCAACGGGACCGACACCACGACGACCGCCGCGACCCTGGGCACACCACCACGGGAACCGATCGACAGCCCGACTCCACGCCCACGCAAGCCCAAGGGACCCAAGAAGGTCGTGGTCGGCCCTCGTTCCAGCGGCCCGACATTGGGACCGGTCGGAGTCGGGGGCACACCGGCGAAGACGACGACCGCGGCCGTTGGAGTGCCCGGCTGCCGCTGGGTGACGCAGGACGACATCGCTGACCCGGGGATGATGGCGGCCTGGCAGCCCGGATCAACTCCGCAGTACCCGAACGGTTGCATCGAGATCGCGGCTGACCATCCCGTGATCCGAGGACAGATCGAGTACTGGCAGAGCCAGTACACGCCCGCAGTCGCGCATGACATCGAGAAGATCGTCAAGGACGTATACGAGGAGGTCGCGCTGGCGAAGGTCTCGCACATCCACGCACTGGGCACCCTGTTCGCGGAAGAGAAGCGCAACGAAATGCTGATGAACCCTGCGCTGACGACCTCACTCCTGGGCATCATCGCGGAAGACGCGGTGATCGGGCCGCGCACCGGCAAGCTCGGCACCAAGCGTCGCCCGAAGGGGTCCGAGCACGACGAGGATGAATCGATGCTCGAAGTCGAGGCCGCATCCTAAGCGCCCCACCAGCACGTCTCCAAGGAGGGCGGCGCACTCACGTCGGCATCACCTGCTGAACGCGATGCGCCGCCCCCTTCTTGGCGCAGTACGACCGGATGCGGCCCGATCGCGTCGCGCAAACCAGCCACAGCGGCGAGCTGCACAAGATTGTCGGAGGGGTCAAGCTAAACTCGGGGAGCCCGGCGCCGATGGGCCCAGTTCTCCTCGGATCGCCACGCCCGAATTGGCATTTGTGCCCTGACCCGACGGAGGTTGCCGCGATGACAGATGTCGCGACGATCAGCGCCGACGAACAGGTCGAGACGCTCTCAGTACGTGAAGCGTATACGACTGACCACGGCACGATGTATCAGGGGACGATCGAAGCGTTCCTCGATGAACATGAGGACGAGCTTGCCGGCACCGTGCAGTTGGTGTTCTTCTCGCCACCGTTCCCGCTGAACCGTAAGAAGGCGTACGGCAACCTCGATGGCGATGCGTATCTCGAGTGGCTGAAGGAGCTCGCTCCGCGACTTGCCCGGCTGCTGAAGCCCAGCGGGTCCCTCGTCATGGAGCTGGGCAATGCCTGGGTTCAGGGGAAGCCTGCAATGTCTCTGCTTCCTCTGAAGGCATTGATGGCGGTGGCAGAGGGAGCGGAGCTCAACGTCTGCCAGCAGTTCATCTGTCACAATCCGGCACGCCTGCCTTCTCCGGCTCAGTGGGTGACGATCGAACGGATTCGGGTCAAGGACAGCTACACCCACGTCTGGTGGATGGCGCCGGATGAGAAGCCGGATGCCAGCAACACTCGAGTCTTGCGCGAATACAGCCCGGCGATGCAGAAGCTCCACGAACGAGGCAACTACAACGACGGACCGCGTCCGTCAGAGTTCGTGATCTCGCCGACGTCCTTCCTGGCGAAGCACGCGGGGGCGATTCCTCCGAACGCGCTCGAATTCGGCGAGGAGCCCGATGAAGACAAGGAGTTCGGGGAGAACTTCCTTCGGATGGCGAACACTGCATCGAACGATCCCTACAGTCGCTACTGCCGCGACTACGAACTCAAGCGGCATCCTGCGAGGATGCCTGCAGCGCTCCCGCGGTTCTTCATCAACATGCTGACGAAGGAGGGCGATCTAGTCCTCGACCCGTTCGGCGGCAGCAACACGACCGGTGCAGTGGCCGAAGAGCTTGGACGAGAGTGGATGGCGGTAGAGCCGAACTTCGACTACATCGAGGGGTCGAAGGGTCGATTCGAGGTATTCCGTGCCGAGCGGGCAGCCCAGGCCCGTATCATCGATGCGGTCGATCACCAGGCGCCTTGAGCGATCTGAGTCGCTCTGGCGTGCTGCTCGCGGTCCTGCTTAACCCGCCGTCAAGCACCACTGGTGTTCGCACGAGGAACGCCGTCAACCTGGCTGGAGAGGTGCTGGGCTTCCATCGGACCGAGATCGTCAATCTGACGACTGTGGCCACACCGACAGTGCTTGAACTGAACCAATTGTCAGCTGACGTCTGGCTAAACGCTCGTCCAGACATTTCTGAGGGTCTCGCGCGGGCTTCCGCCCTTTTGGGAGGGTGGGGGACAGCTGGGCTGTCGGGCGTTGCGCGGGCGGCCCGCGCGAGTCAAGTCGAATGGCTCATCCACGCCGCTCGTGAAGTGGGCATAGAGGAGATCTGGACGGTCGGCGGACGCCCGAGACATCCATCTCGTTGGCACCAGTATGTCGCGGAGAAGCATGGCAGAACTTCAGAGGGGTCGTTCTCGCAGAAACTCAGTCAAGTGATGACGAGGCTTCCCCTCGATTCCGCCACCCGGATCGGCTGATACTTCAGCCGGAACTTGTCGGCGACGCTTGAGAACTGGTCATTTCCGACGCTTGAAAAGTGATCAGTTGCGGGCAGTCTAGCCAGGTGTTTCGTCTGTGGTGGTGCGGATGCTGGGGAGGCTGTCGATGCCCCTGCCGCGGAGCCGGTAGCTCGCTCCCTTCAGTGTGAGCACGTCCGCGTGGTGAACGATCCTGTCGATCATCGCGGCCGCGACGGCCTGGTCGCCGAACACGCCGCCCCACCCGGAGAACGGCAGGTTCGAGGTGAGGATCAGCGACCCGTGCTCGTATCGGCTGGAGACGAGCTGGAAGAAGAGGTTGGAGGCGTCTTGCTCGAACGGGAGGTAATCGACTTATGCCGAGACCGCGGTTATGCCGAGCATTGTTGCGGCAGCCTGGCCGGCCGCCTGTTGTTGGCGGGGCGTGAGCGCGCGGTGCGGTCCTGAGTGTCGGCATAGTTATAGGGCTTCCAGGAACGCGAGCAGCTTGTCCGGGGCGCGATATCGGCCTTGTGGTGCGTCCTGAGGCGCGACCTTTTGCAGGGCGCGTTCTTTGATCGCGAGGTCTGCGTGGAGGTAGGCGTTGGTGGATCGCACGTCCGCGTGGCCGAGCCAGAGCGCGATGACGGTGGTGTCGACTCCGCCGTGCAGCAGATTCATCGCCGCGGTGTGTCGGAAGACGTGCGGATGGAGCCTGCGCCCGGCCAGGCTAGGGCAGGCTGCAGTGGCGCGGGCGGCGTAGAGAATGATCCGGCGTTGCACGGCATCGGGGCTGAGTCTCTTGCCACCTCGGGTGGTGAACACGGGTTGGTCCGGTGTGGCTTGCCGGTCGTGGATGAGCCAGCCGGTGAGGACGTTCTGCACGGTGTCGTCGAGTGGGACGGCCCGGTGCTTTCTGCCTTTGCCTTCGCAGCGCAGGTTCGCCCCGGTGCCGAGAGTGATGTCGGCCCGATTCAGGCCCAGCAGCTCGGAGAGTCGCAGCCCGGTTTGGATCGCGGTGAGGATCAGGGCGAAGTCGCGCCGGCCTTCCCAGGTCGAGCGGTCGGGTGTGACCAGCAGCGCCTTGGTCTCGGTCTCGTTCAGGTAGGTGATGGTGGCTTTCTCGAACCTCTTGGCTGGGATAGCGAGGACCTGCGCGATCGTCGCAGCGTGCTCGGGGTGCAGCAGGGCAGCGTAGGAATAGAGCGACCTGATCGCGGTGAGCCTGGCATTGCGAGTGCGGATCGTGTTGCCCCTGGCCTGCTCGAGGTCGTCGAGGAAGTCGCCGATCAGCTGGGCGTCCAGTTGTGCCCAGTCCAGCCGTTCCGGCGAGGTCCCGGTCTTCTTCTTGGCATAGGCCAGGAGGAGGCGGAGGGTGTCACGGTATGCGGCGATGGTGTGTGAGCTGGCGCGCTTCTGCCTGGCGAGACGGTCGGTGAAGAACGACTGCAAAGTGGCGGAGATCCTGGTCATTCCGGGATCACCGCCCCGATGATTGGTTCGAGCCTGCCAGCGGCGTGGGCGAGCAGCTCCGGGACGGCCTGGAGGTACCAGTACGTCATCCGCGGTTCGCGGTGGCCGAGGTAGGTGGAAAGCCGGGGAAGCAGTCCGGCCACGTCCTGCCCGTCGCGGTACCAGCCCAGCAGCGTCGTCACCGCGAACGTGTGTCGCAGGTCGTGGATCCGCGGCCGCCGCGGGGCGCCGGCTCCGATCCCGGTCTCGGCACGCAGGTGGTCGAAGACGCTGAATACCGACTCATAGATCAGCCTGCGCCCGGTGCGGGAGACCAGGAAGCTCGCGTTGCCCTCCTGGGGTCGGAACTCCGCCCGCTGCTGCCAGTAACTGGTCAACGCCCCGGTGGTCGAGGCGTGCACGGGAACATGCCGCGACTTGCCGAACTTCGACTCACGGATTGTGAGCACTCCGGCGTCGAGGTCCACGTCCTCGAGATCCAGCTGCAGCACCTCGCTCACTCGCATCCCGGTAGCTGCCAGCAGCCCGAACAGCACCGTGTAGGTCGTGCTGTCCCGGCCGAACCGGAGCCGGCCGGCCGCCTGAAGCAGCGTGGCAATGTCCTGCTTCGTGTAGATGTACGGGGCTTTCCATCTCTGCCGGGAGGGGACCAGCCCGTGCGGCGGGATCTCGGTCGCGGGATCAATGCCGGAGAGGTAGCGGGCGAAGCCGCGCACCGCGGTCATCCGGCACCCCGGCACGGTGCTGTCCGGGCCAACTTCCGGTTGCTGAACCCATTCCAGTGCGGAGCGCACCGTCACCGTGTTCTGCCCGGTCGCGTCCATCCACGCCACGAACCTTGGCAGCAACCGGGCGGGCTCGGCGAGCTGGTGACCGAGACCGCGGCGCAGGGCGAGGTAATCCGCCAGAGCCGATTCCAGGCCGGTCACTGGAGGACTCCCGGCCACGGCTTCGCGACCTGCCGTAGCGCGTCGAACTCGACTTTCGCATAGAGGGCGGTCGTGGCAAGGTCCTGGTGCCGCAGCACCTGGCTGATCTGAATGATCGGCACCCCGGAAGCCACCATGCTCGTGGCCAGGGCGTGCCGGAGCCGATGCGCACCCATGTGCTGGATCCCGGCGCGGATGCAGCCGCGCTGGACGACATCCCCGACCAGGTCAGCACGGATCGGACGGATCGGCGCCCGGCAGGTCAGGAACACCTCCCGACACTTCGAAGTCGGCCGCCCATCCCGCAGATAGCCCACGATGGCCTGCCCCACCTCGGCCGGCAACGGCATCCGGTCGATACGGCGCGCTTTCCCACGGACCTCGATCTCCCCAGTGCGCCAGTGCACGTCCTCAAGACGCAGCCGGGCCACCTCGATCGAACGCAGCCCCAACCGGGCCAGCAGCAGGAGCATCACAACGTCGCGCCTGCCCATCGGGGTCTGCTGGTCGCAGCTGTCCACGAGCTTGCGGATCGACTCCGACGGCAGACTCTTCGGCAGCCCGGTATCCCGCCACCCCGCCACCGGCGGCACCGACGCCGCCAACTGCCTCTGTGCGCGGCCGGTGGCGAACAAGAACCGCAGCAGACTGCGCATCTCCGCGACCCGCCCCTTCGCCGCCCCGACACTGCACCGGCGCGCCTCCTCCAACAAGAACGCGTAAACCTCGCTCCCGTCGAGACCCTCAACACGTGCGCCAGCCTCCCGACCGCGGAGGAACATTCGTGCCGTCCTGCTGTACCGGATCACCGTCGCCGACGCCAGGCCCCGTTCCTGCACCAGCCAGCTGCGGTAGACAACCAGCAGCGCCTCGAGCGGATCGAGCTCCACCTGCACGGGCTGGGCAGCAACCCCCTGGTGGACGAGGAACTCGAGCACCTGCAACGCGTATCGACGCTCATAGACAGGGCGCGGCCGATCAACGGTACGAAACGCATAGAACTCCTCGACACGCTCGGCATCGAGATCGGCAGCGGTGAGGTCCCGGGCAGCCATCCACCTGCCCAGACGGCCCAAAACGATCAACTTCTCCCGCACCGTCGACGGCGGATAACCACGCTCAACCAGCTCTGCGCGATACCCCTCGACGAACGGGGCAAGCACGGCAGCCTTACGGCGACTACCAGACATGACAAAGGCTCCAATCCAGGGCACCATGCCCTGCGATCGAAGCCTCAACCCTCACCCGAAACTATGCCGATCCGATCAGCCCGCAACGTCGCAAAGGGCGCCACGCTCAGCGGGACACCTCGGCATAATCGCGGTCTCGGCATAAGTCGATGATGATCAGCCCGTAACGGCGCAGCCTTGCAAGTTCGCGAGGCAGGTTCCCCTGTCGGTGCGCGTCGGTGAGGCGGGTGACCCAGTCGGTCGCGGTCGCGAACAGCACCCGGTGTCCGTGCTGTGCGGCGACGATCCCGAGCGCAGTGGCCAGGTGGGTCTTGCCGGTTCCGGGTGGGCCGAGCAGCACCACGTTCTGCGCCTGGATGAGGAACCCGCCGGAGGCCAGAGCGGCGATCTGCTGCCGGGCGGTGGGTTGCGCGTCCCAGTCGAAGTCCTCCAGCGTCTTCCGGGCGGGGAAGCCCGCCGCTTTGATGCGCAGCTCGGCGCCAGAGGCGTTTCGGGCTGAGACTTCGCGTTCCAGGACGGCGGCAAGGTAGTCCTCGAACGACCAGCCCGCGTCCCGGGCCTGGTCGGCCATCCGGCCGGCGGCTTCGGTGATCCGTGGTGCCTTCAGCGCGCCGGCGAGATAGGTGATCTGCTTCACCGATTCGGTGGTGCTCTTCGTGGCGGCCATCACTGCAGCCCGCCGTCGATGAGACCGAACGCACGGTCGTAGTCCGCGAGATCACGGATCAGATCGTTCCCGCCCGCAGCGGCGATGCGGTGCTGCTGGAACTGCTTACGCAACTGAGCCGCGATCTCCACGTGGGCAGGATCGGTGACCGTTGTCCCGCGCGCCCAGACCCGGGCGTGGTCGGCGACGATCCGCCCGTCGGCGCGGACTTTCACCCGTTCCAGGTCGGCGCTGACGTCGACCATCCGTCCAATGACAGCGGGGTCGACGGAGTAGTCGTTCGTGTCGAGGCGGACGTAGTAATCCCGGCCCAGCCGGATGTTGTTGCGCCAGCCCAAGTGCAGCGGGATCGGCGGCAAACGGCAGCATCGCGGCGCGATCCGCTTCCACCCGTTCGATCGGCGCCGCACCGGTCGTGCGCACCACCCGCCGGTTCGCTCGATCCAGCCAGTCACCGAACTGGAGAGTGAAGTCTTCCGGCGACAGGAACGACCGGCGCGGCATGAACGATGTCTCGAACCAGCCCTTGCGGCGCTCCACGACCCCCTTGGACTCCGGGTCCCGTGGCGGCAGCAGCACCAGCTTCGTGGCCAGCGTGCCCATGAACGCCGCGACGCCCTGCGCGGGGCGATGCCCCCGCCCGATCCCGGCCTCGTTGTCCCAGATCAGCCGCCGCGGCACCCGCCCCAGCTGCTGGATCAACTCCCACGACGCCAGCAGCAGATCCTCCATCGTCCGAGTCGGGATCATCCGCGCGACCATGAATCTGGAGTGCGCGGCCGTGATCACCAGCACCGGCAGCAGCTTGCTCGTCCCGTCCTCAAGCGGGATCTTCTTCGGCGGGAACCACAAATCGCACTGCGCCGCATCACCTGGGTCCCACGTCAACCGATCCGCCGGGTCGATCGGCCGGAACTGCGGCCGCAACCGCTTCACGTTCTCCCGGAACCACGTGATCGACCCCGACCAGCCGACCCGCTCCGCGAGCACCGTCGCCGGCGTATCGGGCGTCTCCGCAAGCAGCACCCGCACCCGCGATTCGAACGCGACGAACGACGACTCCGTCGCCACCCGCTCATACCGCGGCGGCGACTCCGACCGCACCGCCTTCAACACCGTCGTCCGAGAGACCCCCAGCCGCTCCGCGATACGCGCCTTCGGGACACCCTCCGCAGCCAGCCTCCGAATCAGCGCCCAGTCCTCCAAGGTGATCACTCTCCAATCGTGATGAGTGACCACTTTTCACCGCCGAAACTGACCAGTTTTCAACCGCCGCCGACACCGCATGCGAAACATGGCGGACAGCGTCTCCCGTAGGGATTCGCCATCTGGCCGGGAACCCGAGCCAGATGTCGCCGCCAAGTGTCGTGGAATCCGCGGTGATCATCGCCATCATGGCCCGGAACATACACGTAGGGCGGCCATTGCGATCAACCGCGTCGAGCACGCAGCGACAGGCCAGTCTCGGGGTCACGGAGGAACAGGGCGCAGGCATCTTCGACCAAGTCATCCACCTGCTCCACGGGCAAGGCACCCGCGGCGGCGAACGCTGCCACACCCTGCAGTGTCGCGATGATCAGCGGTCGCAGTCGAGCCGAGTCGAGACCACGTAGCCTCCCACGCTCCAGGCCTCGCTCCACTAGAGATCCGAACGCGCCGTACAAGGCGCTGGTCGCATCCTGGAGGACGGCCGAGCCTCGGCCCTTCCCGATCGAGAACATGACATCCAGCAGGGCCGCGTTGTCGATGGCGAAGCGCACGAAGGCGGACGCGACCGCTCGGAACTGTGCGTCGAAGCCTTCGGCCGCCGAATCGGCAGCCTCGATCACGCGATGGCCGAGACGCTCGTAGCCCGTCGCCGCAAGCGCAACGAGGAGAGCGTTCCGATCCGGGAAGTGCCGGCTCGGCGCGGCATGGCTGACTCCTGCCCTTCGGGCGAGATCGCGCAGGGTGACATGATCGGCGCCCTCCTCGCGCAGCACCTGCTCGGCCGTGACCAGCAGCTCGTCGCGCAGATTGCCGTGGTGGTACGAACGCATGCGCTCGGTGGACCCGCGAGCAGCCGATGTAGTCATTGACAACATCCTATCCCGCGCACACAATGTTGTCTATGACTACATTGGATTCTGCGGTACTGATCACCGGTGGAACGAGCGGCATCGGCCGAGCCACCGCCGTGCTCCTGCATGAGCGCGGATACCGGGTTGCCCTCACCGGGCAGGGGACCGCAAGCACTGCGCGAGCGCGCGCCGAGCTTCCCGGCGACCTCCTCGTGATCCAGGCGGATTCCCGTTCTCTCGACGACACGCGACGCATGATCGGCGAGGTCCGAGACCGCTTCGGCCGATTGACAGCGCTGTTCGTCAACGCGGGAGTCAGCCGGTCGACGCCCCTCGGGTCCGTCGACGAGCGGACGTGGGACGAGGTGATCGAGATCAACACGAAGGGCGCGTTCTTCACGGTCCAGGGCGCCCTTCCTCTGCTCGTCGACGGCGCAGCGATCGTCTTCACCGTCGGCATCGGTGCAACACCGCCGTTCGGCATAGCCGGTGGAAGCGTTGCCGCCGCAAGTCGCGGTGCGCTGCTGTCTATGGTGCCGTCGCTAGCCCTCGAGCTCGCACCGCGTCGCATCCGGGTGAACGCCGTGAGTCCCGGCGCGATCGATACCCCGATCTGGTCGAAGTTCGGCGCACCCGCGGAAGCCGTCAAAGAACGGAAACAGGCCCTCGCTGACAGGATCCCGTTCGGCCGGCTCGGCGACGCCCGGGAGATCGCTGAGACGGTCGCCTTCCTCGCATCAGACGGTGCCGCCTATCTGACGGGCCAGAACATCGTCGTCGCCGGCGGAAGTGGGCTAGCAGCCTGACGCTGAACCGCACGACGAGCGCTGATCGCCCGCACCGGACCCCCGCTTCTGCAACACGGAACTGGTCGCCGCTGTCGGAACGGTGAAAAACCAAGGATCGCTAGGTGATGGGGAAGCGGGGGTCGCGCGCGTAGTCCTCGTGGCGAAGATCGAGTGCGGCCCGCACCTGAGCCGGCGCGTCGTCCCCGACGAGCACACGTAAGCGGTGGTCATCCGTCGCGGCTACGCTCGCCAGGATCACCGTCGCAGCATCCTCCGGCGTTGTTCCTCCGGCGGACTCGCCCTGCGGCCACGGAACTTCGGCAGTGCCGAACATCTCGGATCGCAGAGCGTCGTAGGCGTTCACTGGTGCGCTGAATCGCATGCTCGCTCCTGCCCAGTCGGTGTCGAGCGCCCCCGGTTCGATGAGGGAGACCCGGATGCCGAATCGCTGCACTTCTGCTGCCATCGCCTCGCTGAACGCCTCCAGGCCCCATTTCGTGGCGTTGTAGAGCCCGAGCATCGGCATTGTGCCTACCGCTCCCACGGTCGAGATCTGAACGATGTGCCCCGACCCCTGGCCACGCATGATCGGGATGGCGGCTTGGCTCAGCCAGAACGGCCCGAGCAGGTTCGTGTCGAAGATCGCGCGGGCATCCTCTTCGGACGCCTCCTCGACAGCGCCGATCAGGCCGTGGCCCGCGTTGTTCACGAGGACGTCGATTCGACCAAGACGAGCAGCGGCCAACTCCACGGCATCGTGCCCCGCGCGGCGGTCACGAACGTCGAGGGTCAGTACGGTCAGGCGTTCGTGCACGGGCAGAGAGTGCTCGCCTCTCACCGTTGCGACCACGGCATGCCCGGCGTCGAGAGCCCGCAACGTGAGTGCTCGGCCCAGGCCCCGATTGGCTCCGGTGATCATCCATGTCTGAGGTGAAGTCATCCCGTCACCATAACCAAAAACTGGACGCACCGTCTCGTTTGATCGAATAATGTTCTTGTATGGCACGTCAGCAGACCCGCTCGAAAGTGCACAAGGCCGTGCTCTCTCTCGCGCGTGAGACTCGGGTCGGATCGATCACGATGGAAGGGATAGCGGGGCGGGCCGGCATCAGCAAACAGACTCTCTACCGAACTTGGCCATCGACCGGTGCGGTCCTGTTCGATGCCCTCCTGGCTCGGAGTACGGACGAGAACGATGTTGTCGTGGTGCCGGAATCGGGCAATCTCGCCACAGATCTAGAAGCGCTAACGGTGGCGACCATTGCCGAGCTCACCGATCCAACCCACGAGCCCCTGCTGCGGGCCGTCACCGCCGAGATGCAGGCGGACGAGGGACTCGCGACACAGTACCGTGAGCGGCTCCTCAGGCCGCAGCTCAGCGCTATCGCGAACCGCTTTCGTCGGGAGAACGTGCCCGATCCGGACGGCGCCGCAGAGCTGTTCGTCGGCCCGATCTTTCACCGATGGCTGCTTCGCACCGGCCCGTTCGATTCGGAGTGGGTGCGAGCGCACGTGGACAGGACGGTGCGCGGGACATCGTGACGCGAGCCGCAAACAATGGCGTCCCGACTCGCATCGCCCACACGGCCGGGGCCGTCCTCGAGCGAAGGTGTATTCGCTCAACGACGGCGTGCCGTGCCAGGATGCGGCGCAAGGGCGAGGATTCAGGTGTGGAGATCACGATCCTGCATACCGATGATTGTCCCAACTGGCGGCTGGTCCCCGGGCTGCTCGCGCAGGCGGCCGCGAACGCGGGCGTGCCCGAACCGGAGATCACCATTCGGCTCATCGCGTCGCCCGCGGATGCCCGTGCCACGCCGTTCTCCGGGTCACCGACGATCCTGGTGAACGGCGTCGACCCCTTCCCGAGCAGTGGCCCGGTGGGGGAACTGGCATGCCGCATCTACCAGACGCCCAACGGTCTGGCCGGCGCCCCGATGGTCGAACAGCTCGCCGCAGTCCTCGCACACGACGTCTGAACAACAGCGCGTCGCATGTGGTGCGACTTGGATTTCTACGGGCGAAAGATGTCGACGGCTTCGCGGATCGCGTAATAGACGATGACGAGCGTTGCCGCGGAGTCCGCCCACCACCAACCCAGCAGCGTGTTGAGCAGGACACCGAGCAAGACGGCGCACGCCAGGAGACCGTCGATCATGGTTACGCGGCCCTCGGCCCGCAGCACCGTGTTCCCCAGAGCACGGCCGGTGCGGGTCTTGAAGGCGGCCAGGGTGAACATGCAGACCGCGGTGACCGCTGTCCAGACGATGCCGCCGACGCTGCCATCCGCACGGTGTCCGGTCAGCAGCGCCACAGCCGTCTGCACCAGGAGGTAGGCGGCCAGAGCGACGAAGGCGATGCCGATGAGGCGGAGAGCGAACCTCTGCCGGTGCTCACCGGTGCCGGACAGCTCCCAGAGCACGACAGCGCTGGCGCCGATCTCGATCAGTGAGTCCAGCCCGAAACCGGCGAGCGCCACGGAGGCGGATGTGAACGCCAGAACCGCCAGCAGGACCACGCCGACCACGTTCCAGCACAGCGTGATCCACTCCAAGGCGAAGCCGACCCGCAGAAGCCGAGCGTGCCTCGCGGCATCCGTGACCGTCATGCCACCACTTTGCGTGCGAAGAAGCTCCCGATCGGCAGGAGCAGCCCGAGCAGGGAGAGCACGATGAAGACGATCTGGTGGATGTGATCAGTGCCCGGCGGCAGACCGCCGATCAGGTGCAGCGCCCAGAACACCGGGTAGAACCAGAGCGCCCACCACGCGCAGCGTTCCCGGCGCCGGAACGGGATCACGGCGATCAGACCGCCGAACAGGCCCAGACCGATCGAGGCCAGCCCGTCCGCCTTGTACAGCAGCTCATCGGCGCCCATCGGTGCCAGGGCGACGACGAGGCCGAAGCCGAGGATGCCCAGGCTCACCACGGCCAGGCAGATCCAGCCGATCCGCATCATCACGCGGCCCGAAGCCATGGTAGATTCCGTCGCCTTGGTCACCGGTGCATGCCTCCGTCTCGCCTGCTCTCATCGTGCGACTAGTCGTCGTCGAAGTCGACCGCCTGGCGGCGCAGGGCAGCGATCGCCTTCACGCCGAGCCGCACGGCCGCAACCCCGATGAACGCGGAGATGACCAGGGCGACCACAGGGTCCAGCCAGAACAGGCCACCGGTGATCAGGATGATGGCGCCCGCGATGGCGACACCTGCCGCGGCGGCCGCATCCGCGAACGCATCCAGCAGCACCGAGCGCATGTGGATGTCTTCGTCCGCTGCAGAGAAGCCCAAGACCGCCGCACCGGCGAGCATGACCAGCACGGTGATCACGCTCACGATCAGCACGGGGAGCCCGGACACGTGCGGCGAACCCGCCACGAGTCGGGCGACCGCCTCGACCACGACCGAGACGGTCACCACGAGCAGAAGGCACGAGTTCACCAGCGCGGCCAGCGCGATCGGACGTTGTGCATGCGGGTGATCGGGGTCGCGATCGCGCAGGGTGACAGCGACCAGGCCGAGCGCCAAGCCGAGGCAGTCCCCCACTGTGTCGCCGGCCGCGGCGAGCACGCTCACCGAACCCGCCAGCAGGCCGACCACGACGAGCCCCACGATCAGCGCCGCGTTCAAGCCGAGCACGATGCTCAACCGTCGTCGCTGGCTCCATCGGGGAATCGAACGGGCGCCGGTCACCGTGATGCGCTCGCAGCCCGACGTCTCCGCATCCTGCGAGCCTAACGGGCGGCCGGGTGCCGCCGGCCGGTCGGGTCAGGCGTTGGTTGACGGGCATCGGGAACCCGCTGCCGTACTTCGACACCGTGAAGCAGGACAGGTCGCCGCGATTGCGTCCGACCGACGGATGTTCAGCTCCCCGCGAGGTAGTCGCCGAGGGTCTCGAGAATTCCGCGGCTACCCGCCTCCCGGTTCGGACCGTCGGCCCAGAACCGGTCGAAGAAGGCGCCGTGCTCGACGTGCGTGAGGCGGGTGCCGTTCTCGACGGATTCGAACTCGAAGGAGGCGATCGAAGTCGACATGTGAGTTCCATCGAGCCACATGTCGTAGGTGGCGACGATGCGTACGTGGGTGACGATGTCGGTGTACGTGGACACATACCGCGACACCGGGCCGTCGTGAAAGGCTCCTTCCGCGATGTCGTGCCCACCGACGCGGAAGTCGAAGGCCCATTCGCCGGTCTCGAAGGCATCGCCTTCACCGAACCACTGGAACTTCTGCTCCTCGATCGCGAACGCGTCCCAGACTCGTTCGACGGTCACCGGATAGTCGCGGACCAGAGTGAATCCGGAGTGGGCGAGACGACGTTCGATGGTCATGAGGCTGGTCCTATCGGGTGAAGTCGACGTGGATGGTGCCGCTTTCGGCTACCTCCGTTGCTACGGTGTGGGTGCGCTCGAGCCCGCCCAGGTCATCCCACAGCCGAGTTCCCCGGCCGAGGATGACCGGGGCGATCATGAGGTGCAGGTGATCGACGAGCCCGGCGAGCAGGAACTCGCGCGCGGTGCCGATGCCCCCGCCGACGCGCACGTCGTGGCCGGCCGCGGCCTCGGTCGCCTCGGCCAGCACGGTCTCGACGGCCTCGTTGCGGAAGTTGAAGACCGTTCCGCCGTCCATCGGGAGAGGCGGGCGCGGCGCCGTGTGCGTCAGCACGTAGACCGGGGTGTGGAACGGCGGCTCCTCCCCCCACCAGCCCTTCCAGTCCGGGTCGTCGGGGAAGGAGTGCAGACCGAACATTCCCGCACCCATGATCTCCGCTCCGATGCCCTCGAAGAAGGCGGAAGCGTGCTTGTCGTCGACGCCCGTGGTGCCGGCCCCGCTCGTGTCGCCGAAGACCACGCTCCGGAACGTGCGCGTTGCAGTGTAGGCGGCCGTGAGGCGCTCCCAGTCCTCGCCCATCGGGCTGTCTGGGGTCGGCTCGGCGCTGGCGACGTAGCCGTCGAGGGAGAGGAACAGGTCGATTCGTACTCGTGACATGTCAGCTTTCTTTCGGTGCGGTTCGAGCCAGGTGGATGCCGAGCCGGTCGGCTTGGCGTTCTGCCGGGGTTCGCTGCTCGCCGAGCCACAGGTGCAGCACGTCGAGGGCGCCGGGGACCAGGCTCACGGTGCGGACGCGTCCGTTCTTCTCCGACGTGATCAATCCCGCATCCTCGAGCACGCGCAGGTGCTGCATCAGCGAGGGCAACGCCATCGAGAACGGCGCGGCGAGTTCCGACACGACGGCCGGAGACGTGGCCAACCGTTCCACGACGGCCCGACGCGTCGGATCCGCGAGGGCGCGGAGCACGGCGTCCAACTCGTCGTGATACTTAGGCATATGCCTAAGTATGGATGCCTGGCGTCGCTTCGTCAACCCGCTGTGGCCCGAACCCGGTCCCCGGCATTGCGGTCCCTGTCGAATACTCCGCATCCTGTTCGACGAAGAGATATCGGACGGAAACCCCGCCCGTACCCGTGAACGGAGCAGCCCGTGCCTCAATACGCAGTCCTCATCTACGGCCCGGATGCCTCGACCGCCGAGACGACGATCGAGGAGCGGGACACCCACGACGGTTACGCCGACGAACTCATCGCATCCGGTGAGATGGTGGCCGCCTTCGCACTGCAGCCGGCGGTTGCGACCGCCGTCTCGGTTCGTGACGGCGCGGTGACAGACGGCCCCTTCGCGGAGAGCAAGGAATTCATCGCCGGCTTCTACGTGATCGAGGCGGATGACCTCGGCTCCGCGCTGGAGACCGCCCGCCGCAACCCGATCAACCGGCAGGGCGGTGGCGTCGAAGTGCGCCCGGTCGAGGGCGGGTTCATCGGCGGCTGACCAACGGATCGATTCGCAGGATCAGGCGCCGTGGCCCGACCAGGTGTCGGGCCACGGCGCGATGTCGACCTCGTTGCCCTCCGGGTCGGCGAGCGTGCACCACAGCGGGCCGTTGTCACGCACGAGCGTTCCGCCTGCCGCGAGAGCTGCGGCGATGCGGGTCTGCGCCTGGTCCGCCGGCACGTACAGGTCGATGTGGATGCGATTGCGCTGCGGGCGGGCGGCATCCATCTGCTGGAACCAGAAGTTGGGGGCGAACCCGTCCCCGTCGAACAGGTCGTCTTCGGTGGCCGATCGTGAGAGCACGGCGGCCCAGAACGCCTGCACCTTCGGGATGTCGAGGGCATCGATCGCGATCTGAAGCGTGTGAACCCTGGTGGGGTCGGCGGGGATGCCGAGTTCGCGTGCAACGTCCGAGATCTGCGCGGCGAGGGCGGCGTCACGCTCGGTCAGCCAGCCGTTCGGCATCACCTCGTGGGTCATCAGCTTGACGAGCACCGCGGGGTAGCGCAGGTCGATGTCGGGATGATGGTTCGCGGCATCCGCCAGCGCCCCGACTCTGTCGACGAACTCGAGACCCTGCGCGAACGATCCGGTTGCGAAGTACGCAGCCGCCCCGTCGGAGAGCACGCGCCAGTCTTCGACACCAGGCGCTTCGTGAAACTGCTTCGAGGTGATGGGCTCGACCATGGGGCGAACGTACGGCCACGGGCGGAGCGCGTCAAGGCATCGCGTTGACTCATAGGAAACCTCCGCGTAGCGGTATTCGTTGCCTCATTTGAAAACCTCCGCGTAGCGGCGTGGTGATCGGGGTGGTGATGAGTTCGGGTTACGCCTGTTTCTATGGAGCTGACGATGATGCGGCGGCAGGCTGTGACGAGGAAGAAAGCGCTCGCGTATCGCAGTGCTGACCGGGCCGGCAAGGGGCGCATCCTGACCGAGTTGGTGGAGTTGACCGGGTGGCATCGCGACTATGCCCGGGCGGCGTTGCGGGACGCGTTGATGCTGAAGGTGGTCAAATCCCGGGCCGGGCGGGCACCGACCTATGGTCCGGTGGTGACGGCGGCTCTGGTGAAGTGCTGGGCAGTGTTACGGGCGCCGGCCGGCAAACGCCTGGCCCCGATGCTGGGCGTGTTGGTGCCGTTGCTGCGTCGCGATAACGAGCTTCTCCTCACTGATGCTGAGGCGGCGCTGTTGGTGCGCATGAGCGCGGCCACGATCGATCGCCGGTTGGCCCCGGAGCGGGCGAAACTGATGGCGCGGGGACGCTCGCATACCAAGCCCGGGACGCTACTGAAGTCGCAGATCCCGATCCGCACCTGGGCGGACTGGGACGACGCGGTGCCCGGGTTCGTGGAGATCGATCTGGTCGGTCACGAGGGCGGCAACGCGTCGGGCGAGTTCTGTTTCACCCTGACGGTCACTGACATCGCGACCGGGTGGACGGTGAACCGGTCAGTGGCGAACAAGGCCGAGAAATGGGTGTTCGAAGCGCTCATGCACGTCGGCCGGGTGTTCCCGTTCCCGATCCTCGGCATCGACTCTGACAACGGGTCCGAGTTCATCAACCACCACCTGTTCGACTACTGCCAGGCGAACAAGATCACCTTCACCAGATCGCGGGCGAGTCACAGCAATGACGGTGCTCATGTCGAGCAGAAGAACTGGACCCACGTGCGTGAACTCGTCGGCTACCACCGTTACGACACGGACGCCGAGCTGGCCCTGCTGAACGAGATTTGGGAACTCGACCGGATGTTCACGAACTATCTCCTGCCGCAGCAGAAGCTCGTGTTCAAGCAACGCAATGGCGCGAAAGTGATCAAGCGATATGACACCGCGACCACCCCGCACCAACGCGCCAGCACCTGGCCAGGAATGCGGAAGATGCCGATCATTCGGATGAACGCCGAGTTCAATAGGGTCCAGCCCGCGGCCCAGTCCCGGCAGATCCTCGCGCTCACCGGACGGCTCGAAGTGCTCGCACTGGCGAAGAAACCGGCCGGTGTGAAACCGCCCGTCAACCGGGCTTGGAACGCTTAACCTTCGCGAAGGTTCTCAGATGAGGCAATGAACCAATCTCCCGGAGGTATTGACATGAGGCAACAGGGGCATCGAGAGCCTTCTCGAACAACGTGCTCCTTGGAATTCCTGTCCGAAACGGTCGCTAATCCCGCGGCGAAACGACAGTATGGGACCGCAAGTCTCGGGGATGCGGTAGATGCAGCAGGCATCCGTGGTTCTCTACGTTCGGATGACGCGCGCGAGCGTCGTTCGCGTCGTCGGTCCGACAAAGAGATGAGGCGCCAGTGGGCTACTTCGTTCCGGTCATCCTTCAGACCGTCGTGCTCCCCATTGTCTCGGGGATCATCGAGCTGGCGATGGTGGGTGGCGATCCCGTTCTGGTCTTCGGCAAATGGTGGGCGTTCTGGGGTGTCGGCACTCGGCTCGCTCTCGCCGGTGCCGTTCAGATCAGCGGTAGAGCGCCCACGGCGAAGATCCTCGGCGCCGGGACTCCCACCATGCAAGAGAAGCAGCTCACTCGCGAGCTCGGGACCGCGAACCTCGGTATGGGTGTCGCCGGCTTGCTGGCTCTCGTGCCCGGATGGGCATTGCCTGCAGGTATCGGCGGTGGTGTCTTCCTTCTGATCGCCGGGCTCATGCACGTGGCCAAGAAGGGGAAGAATCCGCAGGAAGCCGTCGCAACATGGACGGATCTACTCGTCGGAGTCGTGATCGTGGTCTTCGGCGTCTACGTTCTCGTCCGATGGATCGTCTGACCCGACGGCGAGGAGCCACTGCCCGTCACTCTCGCTCCAATACGCCTCGGTGACGACAGGCTGTTCGTCGGAGGCGTCATAGACACGCACCCAGGTCGGGCGCACGCCGACCACGACGAAGCCGGCCGAGAGCGCGCGAGAACCGGGGAACTGCTCGAGGTACGCCGTTCCGAGGCGCTCGCGCTCCGCACCGAAGGCCAGGAAGGCCGTCCCCTCCAGCTGCACGCTCACATCGCCGTCGGTCCCCACGACGACCGCGACCCGATCGCACGCGCGAAGGTTCTCGATCTTGCGGTAGCCGGAGGGGCTGTCGAAGATCAGTGTTCCGTCATCGAGTGCTGCCAGGCCGACGAACGCGGCTTCGGGCGCGCCCTGCGCGGTCACGGTCGCGACGACCCCGGCACCGACATGTCGCACGAAGGCGGCCAGAGAACGGGGGTCGTCAGCATCAGGATGCACGCGGGAAGACTACCTGGAGCCCGGCGAGCAGCGGGGCACACGATCGGTAGCGTTGGCTCCGATGGCTGACGGGCAGGCGCTGGACGCACCAGGACGCATCCGGGTGGTGCTCGACCTCGCCATCCGGCTGGCCGAGGTGCTGTTCGCATCTGGCGCAGGAGCGGCGGATGCGACCGCCGCGATGACCGCGGTCGCCGGCGCTTACGGGGTGCGGAACGTCGACTCCGATGTCACGCACACGGTGCTGAGCCTGACCTGGACCAATCCAGGCACCTACGAGTCGGTGTCGCGCCGGCACACGATCGCCGCGCGGGGAATGGACTTCGCGCGGCTCACCGCGGCATCCGCGCTGTTCGAGGAGATCGTCGACGGACGAATCGAACTCGACGTGGCCAGACGCCAGCTGGCACGGGTCGCGTCGCACAAGCCCCAAGCGTCCCGGCTGGTGCTGCGAATCGGGTGGAGCCTGATCGGTGGCGGGGCGGCACTGCTGGTCGGCGGTGACCTTCTCGTGGCGGCGGTCGCGTTCGTCGCGGCGTTCGCACTGGAGAGCCTCACCGCCCTGATGGCACGTCGTCGCGTTCCGGTCTTCTTCCAGAGCGTCGTCGGCGGGGTGATCGGGCCGGTCGCGGCCGCCATCGTCCACCTCGTGCAACCGCAGGAATCCGCTCGTCTCGTGGTTGTGGCGACGATCATCGTGCTGCTGGCCGGAACCGCGATCTTCGGCGGCGTGCAGGACATCCTCTCCGGCTTCTACCTGACCGGGCTCGCCCGGCTCACCGAGGCGCTGGTCATCACGATCGGCATAGCGGCAGGGGTCATCGGCGCCTCGCTGGTGTTCGCGGGGTTCGGTTTGTCGTTGGATGTCATGGCGAGCGACACGCAGACCGGAGGCCCGCCCGCCGTGTCGATCGCGGCCGCCATCGTGATCGTGATCGGCTTCGCTCTGGCAACCCAGGTGCCCTGGCGCGCCCTCTGGGCGGTCTGCCTGCTCGGTGCGGTGGCGGAGGGGCTCTACCTCGTCTGCGCCGCGCGATCGTTCGGGCCGGTCTGGTCGTCCGCGATCGCCGCACTCGCGGTCGGGATGCTCGCCTCGATCCTCGCGCATTGGAGCCGCACGCCCGTGCTCGCCCTCGTGATCACCGGCCTCGTTCCGCTTCTGCCCGGACTCGTGCTGTTCAACGCACTGATGCAGCTGGCATCCGGAACAGTCGCCGGCCTCTTCGCCGCACTGGTCTCGGCAGCAGTCGCGGCGGCGCTCGCCGCGGGCGCGATCGCCGGGCAGTACGTGACGCAGGCATCGTGGCGCAACATGTCCCGCGGGACGAGGCGCATGCGCGGCCCGCTGCTCTCGATCGCGTCGCGACGGCGGAAGAGCTGAAGCGCGCAACCCGGCCGAAACGCGTGTGTCAGCTCATATGATAGAACGTTCCATCAAATCGGGCGAGGAAGCCCGGACCATCATCGAGGAGCATCCGTGCAGCAGTTCATCTGGCAACCGGGACCCATCTCCCTGACGTTCGTCATCGACGAGGCCGCGCCCGTTCGCCTCATCGGCATCGCAACCGACTCGGCGCGATCCGCCGAACACGACGACCGCTCGCCGTCCCAGCCGCTCGTCGAGGTGCTCGCGCCGCGCTCAGGGCGACGCATCCCCGGGTACCGGTTCACGGAGACAGAGCTCGGCGCCCGGCTGCGCTACCTCACTCATCGCACCGCGGATGAGTCCGGGGGCGAGCATGGACCCTCGCGGTCTGTGCTCTGGATCGACCAGCGCACCGATGAGGGGCTTCTGGCGACGACGAAGTTCGAGGTGGTCGGCGGGGCGCCGGCCGTGCGTGCGCGCACCACGGTCTCGCTCGAGGCTGGAGCCGATCCATTCGTCCTCTGGGCGGTCACCAGTCTCGCCACCGGAGCCATAATCGGCGAGAACCTGAACGACCTGGACGTGTGGTCTGCGCGAACATCCCAGATGGCGGAGAACCGGTGGGAGTCGACGCCGTTGCGGGCCCGCGGGTTCGCGCGCCTTCGCCAGGATGGGCGAGGCGAGACTAGTAAGGGCCGTGTCGCCGCCACCAGCACGTCGACCTGGTCGTCGGGCGAGTACAACCCGGTGGGCGCCGCCGTGCAGCGCTCGAGTGGGCGCACGCTGGCGTGGCAGATCGAGCACAACGGCGGCTGGCACTGGGAGGTCGGCGAGCGTCCCGACTGGGGGCACGGTGCGGCTCCCCTCGAAGAACGTGTGCGCAGTGCGGAACCGTACGGGCCGCCGCGCGGCGACCACTCGAACGATGGCGCGTACCTTGCACTGCTCGGGCCGGAGGATGCCGACCATCAGTGGGCGTACCCATTGGCACCGGATGCCCCGTTCACCACGGTTCCGGTCACGATCACCGTCGCTGACTCGCTTGAGGATGCCCTCGGCAACCTCACTGCGCACCGCCGTGCCGCACGTCGTCCGCACACCCGCGAAGATGCGTTGCCTGTCGTGTTCAACGACTACATGAACACGCTCGAAGGCGACCCGACCGAGGGAAAGCTGATCCCGTTGATCGATGCGGCGGCGCGGGCGGGAGCTGAGTACTTCTGCATCGACGCCGGCTGGTACGACGACTCGGCCGGCTGGTGGGCGAGCGTCGGTGATTGGGAACCCTCCACGCTGAGGTTCGAGCACGGCCTCGGGTTCGTGCTCGATCACATCCGCGATCGGGGCATGGTCCCCGGGCTCTGGATGGAACCCGAAGTGGTCGGCGTCACGAGCCGCGCCGCCCGAGAGTTGCCCATGGAGGCGTTCCTGCGTCGGCACGGTGAGCGCATCCGGGAACACCAGCGCCACTTCCTCGATCTGCGCTCCCCGATCGCACGCGCCTATCTCGATGAAGCGGTCGACCGGCTGGTGCGCCGGCTCCGCGTCGGCTACTTCAAGTTCGACTACAACGTGACGCCGGGCGCCGGAACCGATGTCGACTCCTCCTCGGTCGGGCATGGCCTGCTCGAACACAACCGCGCGCTCATCACCTGGCTGAACGGTGTGCTCGACCGCCACCCGGATCTCATCATCGAGAACTGTGCCTCGGGGGCGATGCGGTCCGACTTCGCCATGCTCGGCACGCTTCAGCTCCAGTCGACCTCCGACCAGCAGGACGTGCTGCTCTACCCGGCGATCGCCGTCGGCGCGCTCGGGCACATCCTGCCCGAACAGGCGGGCAACTGGGCATACCCGCAGCCGACGATGACGGACGAGGAGATCGTGTTCGCCATGGTCGCCGGCCTTGCCGGGCGGCTCTATCTCGCGGGCGTGCTCTCGCGGATGACCGACGAGCAGCTCGACCTCGTTGCGGCCGGCGTGGCCGTGCACCAGCAGACCAAGCATGTGCTCGCCCGCTCGATTCCGCGCTTCCCCACTGGGCTGCCGACCTGGGACGACCCGTGGGTCACCGTCGCATTCGACGGCGGCGACCAGACGATCCTGATCGTCTGGCGGATGCCCCACGCCGGCAGGGAGCAGGAGGTTCCGCTTCCGGCATCCGCGCGCGGCGCCGTGCCCGAGCAGCTCTATCCGCCCAACGGCACCGGAGTCGCCTGGGACGTGACCCCCTCGGTGGGCGGCCTGCACATCAGCACCGAGCCGGGCACGGCGCAGGCACGCGTGTTCCGGCTGCGCTGACGAGGTGCAAACCACTCGCGTCTGCGCCAGTTTGTGGTGATTGCGCCCGAATACGTGGCGCAATCACCCCGAAGTGGCGCAGACACAGGCGACGAGGATGCCCGTCATCCCGTGCTGGCGCCCACGACGAGCTCGGGCACGATGAGGTCGCCCGGGGCATCCGGTTCGCCCGCCACTTCCCGCACGAAGCGTTCCATCACGAGCTCGACGATCGACGGGATCGGCATGCGAACCGTGGTGAGCGATGGCAGCATGTTGCGCCCGATCACGTCGTGACCGAATCCGGTGACCGCGAGGTCGCGGCCGATCGTGATGCCTCGGTCGGCTGCCGCCTCGTAGACTGATTCGGCGAGCTTGTCGCCGCTGCACACGATCGCTGTCGCGTCGCCCGAGATCGCCGCGGCGGCGGCTCGAGCGATGTCCGACGGATCGTTCGGCGTGATGACGACGTTCGAGGTGAGGCCGAGCCGAGCCATCGTCGAGTGGTAGGCATCCGCTCGTTCCGTGTCCCAGTAGTTGACCGGGTCGTACCCGAAGAAGGCGATACGGCGGTGTCCGCGTTCCGCGACGTGCTCGACGGCCATGCGCATGCCGGCCGCATTGTCGATGTCGATCCACGGCTGCCGCCGACCAGGCTCGGTTCGGCCCATGCAGGCGAACGGGGTGCGGGACTCGGTCACCAGATCGATCCGCGGGTCGTCGTGCTGCAGATTGGAGAAGACGAATCCGTCGACGCGGGCCGACCGGATGAGGTCGCGCATCGCCTCGAGGCTGGGCACCATGAGCAGCACGTGGTAGCCGCGCTTTCCGGCGGCGAAGGTGAGCTCGCGGGCGAAGTCGAGGTTGAAGACCTCCTCCTTGTCCTCGGCGTAGGTGTCGAGCGGGAACGCGAGCTGACCGGTGCGCAGTGAACGGAGGCTGCGCGCACCGGGATGCACCACGTAGCCGAGCCGGTCCACAACGGCCCTTACCCGCTCGGCCGTCGCGGCACCGACTCGTCCGGTGCCGTGCACGACGTTCGACACGGTCTGTCGTGAAACGCCGGCCGTGCGCGCGACGTCATCGATGGTCACGCGGGTCGTTCCAGTCATCTCGCCTCCTTCAACGATCTTGGTGCATTCGTTGACAGACCCTTCCGCGGTCTGTCACCATGGCCCCACTCCCACATGATCGAACGTTCAATCATCACGGTCAACCGGGCGGTCCATGGAAGACGAAGGAGTTGTCGATGGAGACCTCATCATGACCGGGGTGGCGCAAGACGCCCCGGCGAAGGCGCGGCAGGCGCCGACGAAGAACGCGAGGAACCGCGCGCCGGCGGGCGAGCGGAAGCGGTATCTCGCCGCGTACGGACTTCTCGCCCCCAGCCTGTTCGGGGTGGTCGTCTTTCTGTTGATCCCGGTGATCTTCGTGTTCGTGCTGTCGTTCATGAAGTGGAACATGCTGAACGCGCCCGCATTCGCCGGCTTCAGCAACTACATCGACGCCTTCAAGTACGAAGGTGCCTGGCACGCGCTGGTCGTCACGTTCTGGTACGTGCTGCTGAACATCCCGGCACAGACGGTTCTCGCGCTCGGCATGGCGATGCTGATGAACCGCAGAGGCCGGTTCACCGCCGTCATCCGTGTGCTGTGCGTGCTCCCCTACCTCGCCATGCCGGTCGCGATGGGTGTCGTCTGGCAGTGGATCTTCGCGCCCAGCACCGGCGTCGTCAACACGCTGCTGCATCTCATCGGCATCACCGGACCGAACTGGCTCAACTCGCCGGGCTGGGCGATGCCGGTCGTCGCCTTCGCCAACATCTGGCAGTACGTGGGATACAACATGCTGTTCTTCCTCGCCGGGCTGGCCGCGATACCGCAGCACGTCTACGAGGCCGCATCGATCGACGGCGCCAGCCCGTTGAAGCGGTTCTGGTTCGTCACTCTGCCTCTGCTGCGTCCCACGATGCTCTTCGTCGTGGTCACCGGCGTCATCGGATCGTTCCAGGTGTTCGACACGGTCTACGTGATGACCAACGGAGGCCCCGGCACGTCGACCACGGTGATGAACATCCTCATCTACCAGAACGGGTTCGAGGGGTTCCGGTTCGGCACGGCGTCCGCGCTCTCGGTCATCCTCTTCCTGATCATCCTGATCGTCACTCTGGTGCAGTTCAACTACTTCCAGAAGAAGACCGTCTACGAGATGGCGTGAGGAGCCCCGACCATGACTTTCAACACCGGATTGCGCAAAACGCTCTACGTCATCGTGCTGCTGCTCATCGCCGCGGTCTTCCTGACGCCGTACATCTTCTCGATCTTCGCCGCGTTCAAACCACTGTCGGAGATCCAGTCGGATCGGGCCTGGCAGCTCCCGTCGCACTTCACGTGGGACAACTTCGTCACGATCTTCACCCAGTACCACTTCGCGACGTACCTCGCGAACACGATTGTCGTGACGGTCATCCTGACCATCGGGCAGGTGGGGTTCTCGCTCCTGGGCGCCTACGCCTTCGCGCGCATCAGATTCCCCGGGCGTGAGGCGATCTTCTGGGGCTTCCTCGCCATGCTCATGGTGCCGAACGTGGTGACGATGATCCCGCTCTACATCATGATGTCGGGCGCGGGGCTCGTGAACACGTACTGGGCGCTGTTTCTGCCTTACGTCTTCGGCACCCCGTACACGGTGTTCCTCATGCGGCAGTACCTGCAGACGATACCGGGCGAGGTCGTCGAGGCGGGGCGTCTCGACGGGCTGTCGGAGCTCGGGATCCTGCGCCGCATCATCGTGCCGCTCGTGCAGCCGGTCATCCTGACGGCGACGATCATCGCGATGATCTTCGGCTGGAACAACTTCCTCTGGCCGCTGATCGCCACCGACTCCAACGATCTTCAGGTGCTCAGTGTCGGCATCGCGAACTTCAACTCGAACTACGCGCAGCAGTGGAACCTCGTGCTCGCCGGATCGCTGGTGGCGCTGGTCCCGATGGTCATCCTGTTCGCGATCTTCCAGAAGCACATCGTCAACTCGGTGAACCTGTCGGGAGCGAATCGATGAAGCGGCGGCAGTTCCTCCAGCTGGCCTCGGCGGCAGCGGGCACTCTCGCGCTGAGCGGCTGCTCGGCAGCCGGTTGGGGGTTCAGGGGAGACGGCGGCAAGACCGTCGAGCTCACGTATGCGCTGTGGGATGCGAATCAGCAGATCGGGCTGACGAAGTCGGTCGCCGAATTCATGAAGCGAAACCCGAACATCCACGTGACGATCCAGCAGGTGCCGTACAACAGCTACCAGCAGAAGATCACCCAGCAGTACATCTCGGGCAACGCGCCCGACGTGTTCTGGGTGAACACGCCGTGGCTGGCCGACTGGGGACGCGGAGGGGTGCTCACGGATGTCGCCCCGAAGGTGAACGAGGCGGGCATCGACCTGAGCCGGTACTACCCGGCACTGGTCGACCTGCACACCGACGGCGACCACCTCTGGGGTCTGCCGAAGGACTGGGACACCATCTGCTTCTTCTACAACGCGACCCACCTCGCGCAGTGCGGGTATGCCAAACCGCCGACCGACCTTCAGTGGAATCCGACGGACGGCGGGAGCTTCCTGCACTTCTTGAAGCGCATCACGCTCGACAAGAAGGGTCGCAGCGCGCTCGACCCGGCATTCGATCCGAACGACATCGCCATGTACGCCACCTCGGCGACGAACAGCTACCAGGACTCGTTCGGCAACTACATGGCGATGAACGGCGGCTCCATGCTGCCGAGGCCGTACGCGACCTCATCGACCCTGAACAGTCCGCAGAACCGCGAGATGTTCACGTTCATGACCGACATGTTGAGCGCCGCGCACGTCATCGTGCCGGCGGCGCAGACCGGGCCGAACGGGGACTCCACGAACGTGGAGACGCTGTTCGCCTCCGGCCAGATGGCGATGTGGATGACCGGCGACTGGAACACGCTCACCGTGAGCCAGCTCTCCGGCTTCAAGATCGGCGTCATGCCGATGCCGTCAGGCCCGAAGGGACGCGTCAGCGTGTTCAACGGATTGATCGACGCCATCGTCAGCAACACGCCCCACCCCCACGAGGCGTGGCAGCTCGTGCAGTGGCTGGGCGGGCCGGAGTCGCAGCGGATCATGGCCGAGGGCGGATACGTCTGGTCGGCCATCAAGGAGCTGGACCCGCTGTTCCTCGCCTACTGGAAGAAGAAGGGCCTGGACATGTCCTGGTTCCTGGATGCAGCCCACGGCAAGACGGTCAACTTCCCGGTGGCCACCGGCATGCAGGAAGCACTGACCAACGTGACGACGACCCTCGGACCGGCCTTCCTCGGTCAGTCTCCCGTGGCGAGCTCGCTCGCCGCCGCAGGCGAGATCTTCGACTACCGCATCTCCTACGCCAGCAAGAAGTAGCGCTCCGCGGGTCCGCACAGCGGTCCGGCCAGGCGTTCAGAACCACGCAACAACACACGAAAGGTGACCATGATCTCCATCGGAATGGTCGGTGCCGGCCAGTTCGCCCCCTCGTTCGCCAAGCTGTTCAAAGCGCATCCGGATGTCGACCGAGTGCTGGTGACGGACATCCTGCCCGAGCGGGCGAGGGAGCTCGTCGAACGCGAGCGCCTCGACGGAACGGCCCCGGACTTCGATGCGATGCTCGCCGGCGACGTGGATGCCGTCGCGATCTTCACGCAGCGCTGGACGCACGGCCCGCTGGTGGTCGCAGCGCTGAAGGCCGGAAAGCACGTGTACTCGGCCGTGCCGATGGCCATCTCGGCCGAGGAGATCGCCGCCATCATCGAGGCGGTGAAGGAGACCGGCCTCACCTACATGATGGGCGAGACGAGCTACTACAACCCGGCAACCGTCTTCGCCCGCAAGAAGGTGGCGGAGGGCGCGTTCGGGCGCATCGTCTATGCCGAGGGCGACTATGTGCACGACATGGATCTCGGGTTCTACGCCGCTTATCAATACAGCGGCGGCGATGGCTGGAAGGCCACGGCCAGCTACCCGCCCATGCTCTACCCGACGCACGCGATCGGCGGGGTGCTCGGCGCGATCCCCGGTCACGCGGTGAGCGTGAGCTGCATCGGCATCGTCGACGATCGCGGCGACGGCGTGTTCGACAAGCAGGTGAGCCAGTTCGACAACGACTTCTCGAACGCGAGCGCGCTGTTCGAACTCGACAACGGCGCCGTGATGCGCACCAACGAGATGCGCCGGGTGGGGTACCCGTCGCAGATTCGCGAATCCCGGTTCCGCTACTTCGGCACCCAGGCCAGCTTCGAGCAGCTCGCGACCGTTTCGGTGTGGCAGGACAAGCACGAGGTGTTCGACGTCAGCAAGCAGCTGGAGACCGAGGCGTCGATGTCGCTGGATGACCCGGAGCTCGCCGACGTCGCACCGGAGCTGCGGGAGTCGTTCGTCTCCGGCTACGCCGAGGTGCACGACCCGTCGCGGCTGCCGGCGGCGTTCCACGGTCTGCCCAGCGGGCACGAGGGCAGCCACCACTTTCTCGCCGACGACTTCGTTCGGGCCGTCGTGGACGGCACACTGCCGCCGGTGAATGCGTGGGTCGCCGCTCGCTACACGCTGCCCGGGATCGTCGCTCACCAGTCCGCGCTGCAGGGTGGAGCACGGCTGCCGATCCCCGACTTCGGAGATGCGCCCGCCATCGTTGGATGAGTGACCGCGCACCGCGCATATCGGATGAGGGCTGCCGCTGCGCAACCGAGTGATGGCCGGATGCGCTACACAGATCGGCATCCGCTACAGCCTTTTCCTGTGGCGGATGGCCGATTTGTGTCGCGGATGCCGTTCCGCCCCGCCTGTGCTTGGCTGATCGCGTGGACGAGCAACTGCCGGTCGCGGAGTTCGCGTTCCCCGGACCGCTGCGGGACAACATCCTCGCCGCGATCGCGTCCGGAGAGAAGACCGCCACGAGCGCTCTCCTGCGGGAGTACGAGCTGGAGCGGGAATCGTTGCCGTCGGTCGGGGCGCGAACTGCGGTCGTCGACTCGGAGGGAATGCGCCGGTTCGTCATCGAGACGACGGGCGTGAGCGTGGTGCCGCGCTACACGGATCGGCATCCGCTACACAAACATTCTGTAGCGGATGCCGATGGTTGTAGCGGATACCGATTGCTGCGTCGACGAGCGTGTTCGGCGTCGTGCGCCGCGCCGTGGTGCCGGGCCGCATGCTGCTGCGACTCTGAATGGCCGCGGCGAGTACTCAGCCGACAGCGAGCTGGAGCTCTCGCTTGCGGAGGGGGCGCACCGCTGCTCGCCACCGGCCGCCGGGCTGCGCCTGCCAGCCCCCGCCAGGGGCGAAGTCGAGGTCGAGTGGAGCGAGAAGGCCGGAGTCCCAACCGAAGGCATCGGGACTGGGCGCATCCGGATGGTCGAAGTCGACGAAGAAGAGCACAGGCGTGCCATGCTCCCCCAGGAGCGTGAGATTCCATTGCGTGTTGCCGAGGTCGTACGTTGCTTCCATGGCAACGACCGATGCCCAGTCCATGGTTCGCCCTTCCGGTCTCCTGTGGTGGCTGCGCCTTGCAGGCTCAATCGGTTCGGTCGTGCGAGCAAGCTCGCATGACGCTCGCCTCAATCGCCTGTGGTGGCTGCGCCTTGCAGGCTCAATCGGTTCGGCACCACGAGCAAGCTCGCGGCGCCCTCGCCTCAATCGCCTGTGGCGGCTTCGCCTTCAGCGGTAGCTTACTTACATGTCAGTAAGTTATGGCATCCGAGAATATTCAGAGTCGGCAGGATGTCGACCCGGCGGCACGAAAGAGGAGCGCACGTGATCGCATCAATGACGCAGAGCGAGTCGCGCGGCAAGCCGAAGCCCCGCGCAGGCACGGCAGCGCGCCGCGAAGCCGTGCTCGAGGCGGCGATGAGCGTGTTCGGCGAGCGCGGCTACAACAAGGCCGCGCTCACCGAGGTCGCCGAACGTGCAGGGATGACGCACGCTGGTGTGCTGCACCACTTCGGCAGCAAGGAACGGCTGCTCGTGGCCGTGCTGCAGTATCGCGACGGAGACGAGGTCGACGGCATCGCCGCGCGGTCGCAGGTCGACGGGCCCGCGTTCGTCGGGCACATCCTCGACACCGTCGAGGCCAACACCGAGCGCCGCGGTGTCGTGCAGGCGTACGCGGTGCTGTCTGCTGAGTCGGTCACCGAGGGGCATCCGGCGCAGGAGTACTTCCGCGGCCGGATCGCCGGGCTCCGCGAGAAGCTCATCCGCGTGCTGCGCGAGTTCGCCCGGGATGACGCGAGCGACGACGAGCTTCTGCGCGCCGCGAACTCGCTGATCGCGGTGATGGACGGGCTGCAGGTGCAGTGGCTGCTCGATCCGGATGCCGTGGACATGCCGGGCACGGTCGCGATGGTGATGAACGAGATCGTGGACCGGCTTGCATCCGGAACCCCGGCGCCCGACGCCCGGGCGCGGGCCGCGGCGCTGGTGGAGCGCGCGGCCGCCCCCGACGTGTGAGCCGGCGGCGGCCGCGCCCGGTCTAACCGACCACGCGGCCGTGCCAGGTGCCGACAGCCTCGACATCGCCCGCGGCGTCCGTCGCCGTGGCCGAGACCGTGTGCCAGCCCTTGCCGAGCTTGATCGGCCCGCTCACGGCGACCGGGGCCATGCCGTCGATGCTGGCGGTGAGCACGGCGGACGTATCGCCCGTTGTGCCGATCACGAGCGTGACCGATCCACCCTTGTAGAAGCCGGCGCCGTTGCGATGAGCGCCGGGGGTCGCGAACGTCACAGTCGTGACCGGCGTGCCGGTCGCCGGGTAGTCCGCGATGTAGGCGGTGTGACCGGTCGGTGCGGTCGCCGAGACAGTGTCGCCCGTGCTGTTGATGCCGTGCACGATTCCGCCGCCGCCGTTCAGGAACTGCGTGACCACGTGGTGGAACGTCACGTTCGGGTTCACAGGCGTCTGGATGGCCGAGGAGGCGAACACGTTCTGATCGACGCCCCCGGCCTCACGGGTGGGGTCGAAGAACGAGTAGATGCCGAGCCCGTACGCGTGGTGGCTCGTCACGGTGCCGGCCACCTGGTACGAGGCGTAGCCGTCGCGCGCGCCGTCCATCCAGGATGCCTGCGTCGGCGGATCGTACGGCAGCTCGCTCTGGTAGAACACGGTCGTCCCGTCATCGCCGTTCCACACGGTCTGCGCCTGCTGGTAGTGCTCGACGAACAGCCCGTTCGCCTCGACGTGGTCGCCGTTCACCACGAGGCCGTGCTCGCCGGTGTTCTGCGTCCAGCCCACGCCGGTGCCGTGGTCGGCGCGCCACGACCAGATGTCGTCGAGCAGCACGTTGCTGCTGTTCACGACGATCGCCGTGTCCACACTCCCCTGCCGGGCGCCGCCGATGCGCACGAACACGTCGCTCAGCGTCGTCGGGTCGCTCGGGTCGCTGAATCGTGCGCGATCCGGTCCGACCTGCACGAGCACCTTGCTTGTGACAGCGCCGGCGTCGATCGTGAGGCCTGACACCTTGACGCCCTTCACGTCGCCGATCTCGATCGCAGCGTTGCCACGGGTCGGCGTCACCGTCGCTTCTCCCTGCCCGAGGATGACCGTGTCCGATCGCCGCACCTCGAGCGCCCGATCGAGGTTGTAGACGCCGGGCGTGACGATGAGGTTCTTGCCGGATGCCAGCTGCGCGTTGATCCGTGCAGCGGAGTCACCGGGGTGGGCGATGTAGAACGCGGTCATCGGCAGGGATGTGCCGGCCGAGGCATCCGTCGACCAGGAGATGCCCGACGCGTTCTTCTGCGCCATGGGCACGAACACCCGGTACTGGCCGTGGTCGACGTAGAGGAACGGCGCCTGCCTGCTCTCCGGCGTGGAGCTCAGCGTGGTGTACGGCGGGTTCGGATACGTCGCATCGTCGGGAGCGCCTGTCACGCCCGAGAACACCTGGTTCCACACCCCGTTCGACCACGAGCCGACCGAGCTGTTCTCGGTGTACCACTGCTGCTGGGAACCGTTCGTCACGAGTCCGGTCACGTTCGAGTCGGCGAGAAACCCGCCGCTCGCGTAGGCGCCGAAGCGGCCCATCAGCGTGAGGTCGCCGGCGATGTCGACCCGGCGAAGCGGTGCGGCCTGCGAGACGGACCAGCGCATGGTGTGCGGGTCGGTGATGCCCTCCGGGTACTGGCGCGTGGCATCCTCTCCGAGCGGCTCCTGGATCGGGTTGATCTTGACGTTGCTCAGCGAGCGCCAGAAGTTGTCGAGCGAGCCAGGGCTCTGCCCCTCCCACGGCGCGGTCGGATTCGACTGCACCGGTTCGACGTGGAGCGCGCCGTTGATCGTGACGTCGTCCGGCGATGCACCGAGGCCGGCGACCGACTCGTAGAATCCCACGTTCGCGTTGACGATGTTCGTCGCGGCATCCGGACCGGAGTTGTTCGTGTTGGTGCCGCATCCGTACGTGCCGGGCAGGAAGTACACCTGGTGCCTGTTGGACGAGAACTCCTGCTCGTTCGACACCGCCGCGAGCTTGGCGTTGATCGTGTCGTTGCTCATGCTCGGATCGAGGATGAGCACGTTCGGCCCGAAGTTCGGCGCGGCCGGTGCACGGTACGAGGGGTCGGGCTGACAGCCGGCCGTCGAGGCGTCGCCTGGAGTCGCGGCGGACGCCGGCACGGCGCCCAGCAGGCCGAGCCCGCTGAGTGCGAGTGCGGAGGTGGCGAGAACGCTCGCGCTCGTCAGGATGCGACGCGAGGGCGCGGAACGACTCATCTGGTTCTCCTTCTTGCCGAGCCGCCTGCACGCGGATCCAGGCGGCGGTGCCCGAAAACGTTGGAAACTTCAGTTACTTACTGACTGGAAAGTAACCCTGCCACTCGATGCGGTCCCGCGCCACCCCTTCAGGGGGACAACCGCCGCCTTGGCCGCCGCCGTCAGGGCTGGATCTTCTCCAGGTCCTCGAGCAGGCTCGGATGCGACGGCTCCCAGCCGAGCAGCTCTCGCGTGCGGGCGCTGGACGACGGCTGGTCCATGGCGAGCACCGGACCGAGCGGCCCGTAGGTCTCCTCGGGCACCTGTTCGACGGGCACGCCGAGCCGACGGCCGATCGCGGCGGCGATGTCGTGCACCGCGTCGCCCTCGTCGGCGACGGCGTGCCAGACGCTGCCGGGATCCGCTCGCTCGAGCGCCAGCCGGAACAGCGCGGCCGCGTCGAGCGCGTGCACGGCGGGCCAGCGCTGAGTGCCATCGCCCGGGTAGCCGCAGACGCCGGTTCGGCGAGCGATCTCGGTGAGCATGCCCGCGAAGCCGCCGGTGCCGTTGTTGTGCACGGTGCGCGGCAGGCGAACGGCACTCGTGCGCACTCCGCGACCCGCCAGCTCGAGCGTGGCCGTGACCGACTGGCTTCGCCCGCCGACCGGCCCGCTCAGAGGCGCCGGATCGTCTTCGGTCGAGGCGCGCCCGGGAATCGCAGGTGTGCCGGAGACCCGCACGAACGCCCGTCCGCTTCCCACCAACTCCTCCCCGATGGCGGCACTGGCGGCGGCCTCCTCGGCGATCGCCCGATCGAGTGCCTCAGGACTGCTGAAGTCGTTCGCGAACGCCAGGTGGATCACGCCGTCGCTCTGGGCGGCTCCCTCTCGGAGGGTGTCGAGAGCCGTGAGCTCGCCGCCGATGGTCTGGGCCCCGGCCTGTTCGAGCGCCCGAGCAGAGGCGTCCGAGCGTGCGAGCGCCAGAACGCTGTGCCCGTGCCCGAGCAGTTCGGCTACGACGGCCGAGCCGATCAGGCCGCTGCCGCCGGTGATGAAGACGTGCATGAGATCTCCCTGATGAATGATGGGACTAATGTCTCATCACTGTACACCCGCGATGGGACAAAAGTACCGTCACTAGGATGGAGCCATGGCTCGATGGGAACCCGGCGCGCGTGAGCGACTCGTCGTCGCGGCCGTCGAGCTGTTCTCCGAGAACGGCTACGACGAGACCACGGTGGCCGAGATCGCCGAGCGCGCCGGCCTCACGAAGAGCACGTTCTTCAGGTACTTCCCCGATAAGCGCGAGCTCTTGGTCGCCGGGCAAGAGACGCTGGGCGTCCTGCTCGCGGAGGGCATCGCGGCCGCACCGTCGGATGCGACCCCGCTCCAGGCGGTCGCCGCCGGTCTCGATGCCGTGGCGGGCGCGATGGGCCCGATCAACCGTGAGCTCGGTCCTCGCATGAAGGCGGCCATAGCCGCCAGCACGGAGCTTCAGGAACGCGACGCGCTGAAGAGCGTCGGCCTCGCGGCATCCATGACGTCCGCTCTCGTCGCGCGGGGCGTGCCCGAACCGACGGCCCACCTCGCCGCTGAACTCGGCCTGCTCGCGTTCAAGCGCGGCTACGCCGAGTGGACGGAGGGTGACCGCGAGTCCGGCCACGACCTCGCGCACTACATGTCGATCGCGCTGAACGAGCTGCGCGCCGCCACGGCGTCGCTGGGCTGAGTGGCCCCAGGGTGCGGCCACGGCGCGGCATGCGTTACGTGCGCCGATGGCGATCGTGATGCGTTTGCGGTAAGCGACCGCCGTGCGTCAGAGATCGACCTAGGCCCCGAGTCGGGTCCACTGGCCGACCGGGCGGCCGTTCTGGCGCCACCAGTCGGCGCCGACGGCATCGGGCTGCGGCCATCCGTCGGGTGAGTCCTCCCATTGCTCCCTACGCCCGTAAACAGTCATGTCGAGCAGTTGCAACGCCGGCATGATCGCCTCGGCTCCACGTCCGTCCGTCGCGTAGGTGAGGAAGATGCGGTCGCCGATGCGCAGGTAGGCGTTGAGCCAGCCGTCTGAGACTCCGCGCTCGGCAACACCGTGAAGGGAGTACCACGGCATCCGGTAGCCCATGAACTCGCGGAACGGAGCGAACTCCTCGTACGGGCCCTGGCACCAGACGGCGTAAGACACACCACGCGCTTCGAGGTAGGTGGTGTCCTGCGTGGCCCAGATCGTCAGCGTGCAGCCCTCGCACTGGTCTTCGAACGGCTTGCCGTCGTGCCACATGTGGTGACAGGTGATGAGCAGGTCGCGCCCCTCGAACATGTCGAGCAGAGGGGTGGGGCCGTTCTCGCCCTGGAGCGAGATGTTGCGCACCTCGAACATCGGAAGTCGCCGTCGTGCTGCCGCAATCGCGTCGCCCTCACGAGTGTGCGCCTTCTCGCGTTTCAGAAGCGCGTCGCGCGCCTGCATCCAGGTGTCCCAGTCGACGGTCGGCGGCGCTGCCACGGTATCCATGTCGCTATCGTAAGAATAGTTTCAGGTCGTGTAAAGAGATCACGGAAGGCGGTTGCGTGCCGGTCAAGAAGACATACGGAGAGCTCGGAGACGCCTGCGCCACAGCGCACTCACTCGACGTGATCGGCGACCGGTGGAGTCTGATCGTCGTGCGCGAGCTCATTCTCGGGCCGCGACGCTTCGCGGATCTGCTCTCGGCAGTGATCGGGATCACCCCGTCGGCGCTCGCCGGTCGACTGCGCGACCTGCAGAATGCGGGGGTCGTCGAGCAGACGACGCTCGACGACCTGGCGGGCACCCGCGCGTATCGGCTGACCCCGTGGGGCAGCGGGCTCGAGGATGTCATGCGCTCGATGGCCAGATGGGCGCACGGTTCGCCCGCTTTCCCCGTGCCGGGCACCGGCCTGACGCCCGACGGCGTGATCGTCGCGATGCGCACCATGACGCCGCCCGACGCGCACACCGACGTGCCCGTGCACGCCGAGTGGGAGCTCACCGACGTGCGGCAACCGGATGCCACGGCGCGGCGCTACCGGCTCGCCTGGCATCGCGGCGGCTTCGACCTGGCCCAGGGGCGCGACGACGCGGCCGACGTGAGGGTCGCCGGCGACTCCACCGCCTGGGCCGCCGTCGTCTTCATGGGGCTGCCGGTGGAGCAAGCTGAGCGGGACGGCATCCTCACCGTCGACGGCGACCGCGCGGCGCTGAAACGGGTGCTCGCGCTCTACTCGGCCCCTCCGGCGGGCTGAAGGGGCGGCATCCGGTCTCCTGGGGCGGCATCCGGTCGGTCGCGTGCCGCTCAACCGATCGGTGGCGCACTCGAACCGTTCGGTTGATCCGCGCGGGACCGCGGAAAACGACGCTGGAGTCATGACAAACACCGACACTCCTCAGGTCCGTACCGGCATCGCCGCGCTTCGCCGCGCTGCCTTCCGTCCCGTGCTCCTTCTGCTCACCGGCTTTCTCGTGGTCAGTGCAGCGATGATCGCGGTGCTCGTCGCCATGAGCGTCGGCGGCACCTCCGTCGGCACCGCCATCTGGATCCGGTGCTCGCTCGTGCTGGCCAGCGCCGTGGTGCTGCTGCTCATCGCGGCCGCCGCCGCCCGCGGCTCCCGCGCTGCCTGGATCAGGATGCGCATCATCAGCCCGATCGTCGTCATCGCGGTCATCGTGATCGTCTCGATCCCCGGGTTCCTCCCCGACTGGGTGCGGGTGGAGCAGGCGGCCTGCGGACTGCTCGTTCTGGGGGCGGCCATCCTGGTCAACCTTCCGCGCATGGGGCGACTCTTTCCCAAGGCCGCGCGCGTCACGACGGCATAAGGTCGGTACGTGATCGACCCGCGGTGGCGCACGATTCTCACCTTCGCGCCCTATCTCGTGCTGGGGATGCTCACAGCATTCGCCGTCGGCACCGAGTGGGGCGTGTGGGCGCGTCTCGTGCCAACGCTCATCCTCTGCGCGGCATACGGTGCATGGGTGCTCGTGATGCGGAACCTGCCGTTCCGCTGGCGGGATCGGCCTTCGGCCATCGCCGTCTTCATCGCGGGCGCCATCGCGCTGAACCTGGCGCTGGTGCTGCTGGAGGGTTCGTTCGGATTCCTCACCATCGCGACGTTCACCTTCGCGTACTCGCTCGTCGAGTGGCCGTGGGAACTGCTCGCCGTCGGTGCGACAGCGGTCGTCGCGGGACTGGCGCAGGGTTCCAGCTTCGGGCTCGACACGCTCGGATTCCTCGGGCGCGGCGTCGTCGTCGCGCTCAACGTCGTGATCATGTGCGGTCTCTCGTGGGGTCTGCGTCTCGCGCAGCGACAGGACGAACGGGCCGCCACCGCCGCGGAACGCGCGAGGTTGGCGCGGGAGATCCACGACACGCTGGCGCAGCGGTTTGCCGGCATCGTGACGCAACTGCAGGCCGCCGATCAGGCGCCCGACGACGACGCCCGGCGGCGCCACTCCGACGCCGCGATCGAACTGGCCCGGGACGGACTCGCGGAGGCGCGGCGCTCGGTGCAGGCGCTTCGGCCTGCGGCGCTCGACGCGGTGCGCTTGCACGAGGCGCTGCGCAACGTGGCGGCGAGCTGGTCGGCGCGCACGGGCATCCCTGTCGACTTCCGCGCATCCGGCGACGGCCGGGGCCTCACGACGGATGCCGAGGTCGCACTGCTCAGAACCACCCAGGAGGCGCTCGCGAACGTCGAGCGGCACGCTGGGGCACGTCGCGTCGTGCTGACCATGCGATCGGATGCCTCCGGCACCCGCCTGGAAGTGCGCGACGACGGTCGCGGATTCGACCCGGCCGAGCGGCACGGGCGCGATCCGCGACCGGAGGAGGGCGGGTACGGTCTGGTGGCGATGCGCGAACGGATCGAATCGGTGGCCGGCGCACTCGTCGTCGACTCGCGACCGGGACACGGCACAGCCGTGCGCGCGCAGGTGCCGGCGTGAGCGGGACGCGAGTGCGCGTTCTGCCGCGCGACGGTGCGCGTGCTGCCGTGCGACGGTGCGCGTGCTGCCGTGCGTGGGTGCGCGTTCCACCGCGCGTGGGTGCGTGTTCTGTCGTGTGTGGGTGCGCTTCTACCATGCGAAGGTGAGCTCCTACCATGCGAAGGTGCGCGATCCGGCGTGCGGGGGCGCGGCGTGAGCGAGCGAAGGTGTGGATGTGACTGAAGTGACGACGCCGATCCGGCTGCTGGTCGCCGACGACCACCCGGTGGTGCGCGACGGGATCGTCGGCATGGTGGCATCCGCCCCCGATGTCGAAGTGGTGGGCGAGGCATCCGATGGCGCCGAGGCGGTCTCGCTGGCGCGAGTGCTCGACCCGGACGTCGTGCTGATGGACCTGCGGATGCCCGGCACCGACGGCGTCGCGGCGACCCGCGAGTTCGCGCGGGCGGGCATCCGTGCCAGGGTCGTCATCCTGACCACGTTCGACTCCGACTCCGACGTGCTGCCGGCGATCGAAGCCGGAGCGACCGGGTATCTGCTGAAGGATGCCCCGCGAGACGACCTGCTGCGGGCCATCCGTGCCGCCGCTGCCGGCGAGGCGGTGCTCGCGCCGTCTGTCGCCTCCCGGTTGATGGGGCGTGTGCGCACACCTGAGGCGAACGCGCTGAGCCCCAGGGAGTTGGAGGTGCTGGCGCTCGTCGCGGACGGCGCGACGAACCGCGCGGTGGGCGCCCGGATGCACCTCAGCGAGGCAACCGTGAAGACGCACCTGCTGAGCGTCTACGCCAAGCTGGGCGTCGGCGACCGCGCCGCCGCCGTCGCGGAGGGCTTCCGGCGCGGGCTCCTGACCGGGTAGGCCGTTGCGTGCTGGGAGGCACGCGGATGCCCTGCTCGACACCGCGCGCGGGCACCCGCGTGCGGTCACGCCGTGGTACGCGGCATCGAGGCTCAGACGGGGAGCCCAGACGTTGGGCACTGACGGCGGACTCAGACCGTGAGCATCACCTTGATGGCTCGGCGCTCATCCATGGCCTTGTAGCCCTCGGCCGCCTCCTCGAGCGGCAGGGTCAGGTCGAACACCTTTCCCGGGTCGATCTTGCGCGTCCAGATCAGGTCGATCAGTTCGGGCAGGAACCGCCGAACAGGTGCCGGCCCGCCCAGCAGGTGCACCTCGGCGAAGAACAGCTCGTCGCCCGGGATCGCGACGTCGTGGGCGACGCCGACGAAGCCGACGTGCCCGCCCGCGCGAGTCGAGCGGATGGCCTGCAGGAACGACTCCTGCGTGCCGACCGCCTCGATCACGCTGTGCGCGCCGAGACCGCCGGTGAGCTCCTTGATGCGGGCGACGCCGGCATCGCCGCGCTCCTCCACGATGTCGGTCGCACCGAACTCGCGTGCCAGCGCCTGCCGGTCCGCGTGGCGCGACATCGCGATGATGCGCTCGGCGCCGAGCTGCTTCGCGGCCAGCACGCCGAGCAGGCCGACCGCTCCATCGCCGACGACCGCGACCGTCTTGCCGGGGCCGGCTTCTGCGGCGACCGCGGCGAACCATCCGGTGCCGAGCACATCGGATGCCGCCAGCAGCGACGGGATGAGGTCGGCGTCGGGCCGCCCGGGCGTGGCGACCAGGGTGCCGTCGGCCAGGGGGATGCGCGCCTTCGTCGACTGCGTTCCGATCGAGCCCATTCCCACGACGTGCACGCAGCGGGACTGGTAACCGGCCCGGCAGATCTCGCACGTGTTGTCGGATGCCATGAACGATCCGACGACGAAGTCGCCCACCTTGATGGTCTTCACGTCAGCACCGATCTCCTCGACCACCCCGACGTACTCGTGGCCCATCGGGGTGTGGTGCGGCTGGTCGACGCCACGGTACGGCCACAGGTCGGAACCGCAGATACAGGTCGCGGCGAGGCGGATGATCGCATCCGTCGGCTCGATGATCGTCGGGTCTTCGCGTTCGGCGACGCTGATCTCGCCGGGAGCGTCCATGATGACTGCGCGCATTGCGTCGCCTCCAGTTGTGGTCGATGGTGTGCGATACAAGGCAACACCATCGCGCGCGTACGTGGGAGTCACTGCCGGAACGTGTACCGGCAGGGCGCCCTTCGTGGGTACTCGCGCCGTCAGGCGAATCGATGGCCCATCGTGCCGTGCACCCTGCGGTTCAGTGACGTGATGGGCCATCAAGTCGAGCGTCTATGGCCGTTCATGCGGGTCGATCGCGGCGATCGGCCTCGGTGGGCGTGCGCACGTGGGGCCCTTCTGCTCGGGCCGTCGCCTCACAGCGGGTTCGCCCCCGCCAGTTGCGCGACTCGTTCGGCGACGAGCAGGAGGCCCACGAGGATCATGGCGATTCCGGAGACGCGACTGATGATCCGTGCCGCCGACGGACGTGCCGTCAGGATGCGTCGCGCCCCGAATCCCAACGACAGGTAGAAGGCGAAGCAGAGGGTCACGAACACGCCGCCGAGAAGCGCGAGCTGCGCCGTCATCGGCCACGCACCGCCGAGGCGCGCGAACTGCGGCAGGATCGCCAGGAACACGAGCAGCCCCTTGGGATTCAATGCGCTCACGCCGATGCCCTTGCCGACGAGGCGCCAGTGCCGCGAGCCGTCCGTCGTGGCTTCCGACACGCCTATCGCAGACGGATGCCGCAGCGTCATGACTCCCAGGTAGACAAGGTAGGCCGCGCCCAGGAACGTGAGTCCGGTCAGAAACCCGGGCAGAGCGGTGACGAGCTGCCCGATGCCTGCGGCGACGATGCCGGTGAGCAGCGCGTATCCGACGACGAGTCCGCCGACGGCGGGGAGGACGACACGGTCACGCACTCCGACACCCAGCACGTACGCCCAGTCCGGGCCAGGCACGACGATCAGCGAGAGCGCCACTCCGGCGAAACCGAGAACTGCTGCGGGATTCATCCTGTCACCATCGAGCAGGAACTTATGCCAGAATGCCCGCAAGGTGCTGCCCACTTCTCATCGTGAGGGCTTGTCGATTGGGAGAAATATGACGATCGATCGACTTGACCGCAAGATTCTTTCCGAGCTGCAGAGCGAGGGTCGTCTGAGCGTCACGGATCTCGCTTCTCGAGTCGGCCTGACGCTCTCGCCGACGCACCGCCGCGTGCGGGACCTGGAGACCTCCGGCGCCATCCTCGGATACCGCGCGATCGTCGATCCCGCCGCGCTCGGGCTGGACTTCGAGGCGCTTGTCTTCATCACGATGAAGCAGGAGGACCGCGAGACGCTCCTGGCGTTCGAGAAGGCGGTGGCGGACATCCCGAACGTGGTGCTCGCGCAGCGACTGTTCGGCGACCCGGACTACATACTGCGGGTGCGGACGGCGGATCTCGACACCTACGCGCAGTTCCAGGACAACGAGCTCGCGCGCCTGCCCGGCGTTCAGCGGTTCCAGTCCACGCTCGTCATGAAGAACCTGGTGGTGGATCGGCCGTACCCGACCGAGTCGTAGTCGCGACGGCCGAACCAGTGGCCGCTGTTCTGGGTACCCGAAGTGCCGTTTCGGACGTGCGGATGCGCCGTCGGCATCGCACCGCACCTCACGTTTCAACGCCCGCATTCGACTTCAGGGTGAGTCGTCGCCGCACGGGCGACGCGGGCGAACAGGAACAGACCATGCCGCATACCAAGAACGATCGGTTGCCTCCCGCCTTCGTGAAGATGGCGTGGTCCAGTGTGCTGGCCCTGTCGGCCGACCAGATCGCGCTGGCGGCCACCCCGCTCGCCGCGGTGCTCCTGCTCGGTGCCGACGCATCGGTCACCGCCACCCTGCAGGCGACGCAGACGCTTCCCTTCCTGCTACTCGCACTGCCTGCCGGGGTGGCGGCCGATCGGATGTCGCGCCGCAGGTTGCTCATCGCCGGAGAGGTCGTTCGCGTGGTGTCGGTCGCCGCCATCGTGATGCTGCTCGTCGCCCAGCAGCTGACGGTCCCGCTGCTGGCCGTGCTGTCGTTCAGCGGCGCTGTCGGGACTGTCGCGCTGAGCGTCGCCGGCCCCGCGATGACCCCTTCGCTGGTGTCGCGGGAACGACTGAGCGACGCGAACCGCTGGCTCGAGGTCGGCCGCAGTGCGGCCTATGTCGGAGGGCCGGCGCTCGCCGGGGCGTTGGTGAGCGTAACCGGCGCGCCCGCGGCGTTCGTGGCGGCCGTCGTGATCTGCGTGGCGGGCATCCTGCTGCTGGTCCGCCTTCCGCAGGATGCGCCGCTCGCTCGCGAGCGCCGGCATCCGCTCGGCGAGGTCGTCGAGGGTGCCGCCTTCGTCGTTCGTCACCCTTTGCTGCGGCCGATCATCGTGATCGCCATCCTGTTCAACGTCGCCTGGTTCGTGCTGCAGGGCGTGTACGTCGCCTATGCGGTGCACACGATGGGGTTCAGTGCCGCGGTCGTCGGGCTCACCCTCGGCGTGTACGGAGCAGGGATGGTCGTGGGCGCCTTCGCCGCGCGCTGGGTGCTGCGCCGGTTCGCGTTCGGACTCGCGGTCGCGGTCGGTCCGCTCAGCGGGATGGTCGCGGCGCTCATCATGGTGTGCACGCTCTGGTTCCCCTCGCCGGTTCTGGCGGGTGCCGCATTCTTTCTGTTCGGTGCCGGGCCCGTGCTGTGGACGATCAGCACGACGACGCTGCGGCAGACCGTCACCCCGGCGAACATGCTCGGACGGGTCTCGGCGCTCGTGACCATGGCGACGTACGGTGCGCGCCCGATCGGCGCGATCATCGGCGGCCTCGTGGCGAGCTGGTTCGGAGTGCAGGAGTGTCTGATCGTTGCGGCGGCGGGATTCGTGATCCAGTTCGTCTGCATCGGCGTCTCGGCGCTGCCGCGGCTGCGGGTGATTCCGGAGGCGGTCGAGGCGGTGGGGTGAGCCGGTGTGACCGGTGTGCTCACCGCACGAGCGCACACGCAACGCGCCGGCACACATCCAACGCGCGAGCGCACGCGCGATCGGCGAGCGGGCACGCTGTCGGCGAGCGGGCACGTTCCTGACGAGTAGACATGGAACCGACCTCTGTTGGATGTTTGCTCGCGCGTTGGATGTGTGCTCGTGCGTTGGGTGTCTGCTCGTCTGTTGGATGTGTGCTCGTGCGTTGCGCGTGTGCTCGTCTGTTGCGCGCCTGCTCGTGCGTTGCGTTGCGTTGCGTGCCTGCTCGCTCAGCACGCGCGTTGCGTGTCTGCGCCGGGCGCCCGCCTCCCTCAGGGGCACGTGTCACGTGCTCGCGCCGCGAGATGCGTCAGCGAGACGCGGCGGCCGGCCCGGTCGACGCCCGCACAACCAGCTCGTTGTCGATCAGGCGAAGGCCCGGCTGCGCGGGCTCGCGCTGGATCGCCCGATCGAGCAGGGCGAACGCGCGCTGCCCGACCTCGGCGAAGTTCTGCCGAACGGTCGTCAGCGGCGGCCAGTACTCGGCTGACTCCGGGTTGTCGTCGAAGCCGACCACGCTGATCTCGCCGGGCACGTCGCGCCCCGATTCGTGCAGCGCCCTGAGCACGCCGAGCGCGAGCTGATCGTTCGCGCAGAACACGGCGGAGACATCTTCCCGCGCGGCGAGCACCCGACCCGCCTCGTAACCTGAATCCGCGAGCCAGCTGCCGCAGAGCGGCTCGGGCACTTCGCGCTCGTGCGCGAGCAGCGTCTGGCGCCAGCTGTCGGCGCGATCGGAGGCCGCGTTCGAGGTCTGGACAGGCCCGGCCACATGCCAGACGGTGGGATGCCCGAGGCCGAGCAGGTGCTCGACGGCCAGTCGTGCGCCCTGCCGCTGATCCGCGTTCACGGAGATGCGGTCGTCGTACCGCCGCGAGTCCACGAGCACCGACGGGATGCGGTCGGGGAACTCGATCGAGTGCTCGCTGAGCTCGTGCGCCTCGAGGATGACGATGATGCCGTCGACTGCTTCGTGATCGAGCCGGGAAAGGGCATCCGTGATGCCTCCGGTCGACGGATCGCCGATGGAGATGAGGTCGATCGAAAAGCCGTGCGTCGCGGCCTCGGCGGCGATCGCATCGAGGATGCGGATCGATCCGATGTTCTGCAACGTGAACATGAGTACGCCGATGGTCTGGAATCGGCCGCTCTTCAGGGCACGTGCTGCGCTATTCGGCCGGTAGTCGAGCTCGGCCATGGCGGCGAGCACGCGATCGCGGGTCTCCGCCTTGACCGTGTCGAGACCGTTGGAGACCCTGCTGACGGTCTGCGACGAGACGCCGGCCCTGGCGGCGACATCGGCGATGGATGCCGGGCGCAGCCTGCGCAGTTCGGTCTCGGTCATCCTGCTCCTTCGCGCCGGGTCGGGCCCGGCCGCGTCGTGTCGTGCCGTGCCGGCTCGGCTGGGCTCGGCTTCACGCGCCCGGTCTTCTGCATCGTATCCGCTCGCGAAAACAGGACATCGGGCCGAGAACAGGACGATTCGGCCTGTTCCCGACGGGGAGGCGCTTTCCTGCCTGTTCCCGGGTTGTGTGCCCATCGGGTGGACGCACCGCGTTCTGCAGACCGTTCCGCCGGATACCCATCAAATGTATGTTAACGTAAACATGTTTACGTGAACATCGATCGTTCCCAACGAAGGCAACTCGTGTCATCCCTCACCACTTCGTCTCCCAGGCGAAACTCGGCCGCCCCCGCCGGGGGTCAGCCGCGCGCCACTCCGCCCCCCGCCCGCCGCAAGCGCTCGACGCTCCAACGTCGCGTCTCGCTGGCCGGCGTCGGCTTCGTCACGCCATTCATGATCGGCCTCGCGCTGTTCATCGTCGCCCCGATCGTCTACGCGCTTGCCCTGAGCGTCTTCCGCACTCAGCTCGTCGGGGGCACCGCCTTCGTGGGCCTGGGCAACTACATCACGCTCTTCCAAGACGCGAAGTTCTGGGAGTCGTTCCTGCGCGTTCTGCTGTTCCTCGTCGTGCAGGTGCCGATCATGCTGGTGCTCTCGCTCGTCGCGGCACTCGCGCTCGACAGCGCCCGGCTGCACGGCGCCGGGTTCTTTCGCATCGCGATCTTCCTGCCGTACGCCGTTCCCGGTGTGGTCGCCGCGCTCATCTGGGGCTTCATCTACGGCGACCAGTTCGGCCTCACCGCCGCCGTGAACGACGCGTTCGGCTGGCACCTGGCGCCACTGGCCAAGTCGTGGATCCTCGGCTCGATCGGCAACATCGTCACCTGGGAGTTCATGGGCTACAACATGCTCATCTTCTACTCGGCGCTCAGGGTCATCTCCCCCGACCTGTACGAGGCCGCCGAGCTCGACGGCGCAGGCGCCTGGCGGACGATGTTCAACATCAAGCTGCCGGCCATCCGCGGATCCCTCGTGATCGCCGTCATCTTCTCGATCATCGGGAGCTTCCAGCTCTTCAACGAGCCCAACCTGCTGCAACCGCTCGCCCCGAACGCCATCAGCAGCAACTTCACACCGAACATGTACGCCTACAACCTGTCGTTCGCCGGCCAGCAGTTCAACTACTCGGCAGCCGTCGCGATCGTGATGGGCCTCATCACGGCCGTCATCGCCTACGTGGTGCAGGTGCGCGGAACAAGGGCGGAGAACCGATGACCAGCACGGCCACGACCACGCAGAAGGATGCCCGCACTCGGCAGACGGATGCCCGCGCGAGCCGGGCAGGCGGCATCCGTCGGCCCGCCACCGCGGTGCGTCGACGCCGGCCGGCGACCGCCGCTCGCCCGCGTCGCAACATCGTGCTCACCATCGTGATGGCACTCTTCGTCGTCTACTCCTTCGTGCCGCTGGCCTGGCTGCTGATCAACGCCACGAAGACGCAGGGCGACCTGTTCTCCACGTTCGGCCTCGGCTTCGGGCACCACTTCGCGCTGTTCCAGAACATCGCCGAGACCTTCGCCTACAAGGACGGCATCTTCCTGCACTGGTTCGGCAACACGCTGCTCTACGTCGTGGTCGGCGCGGGCGGCGCCACCCTGCTGGCGACGCTGGCCGGGTACGGACTCGCGAAGTTCGCCTTCCGCGGCCGTAAGGCCGTGTTCGCGGTGGTGCTCGGCGCGATTGCCGTACCCGGAACCGCGCTGGCCGTGCCGACCTTCCTGCTGTTCAGCCAGCTGGGGCTGACGAACACGCCGTGGGCGATCATCCTGCCCTCGCTGATCAGTCCCTTCGGCCTCTACCTGATCTGGACGTTCGCAATCGACGCCGTTCCCACCGAGGTGCTCGAGGCGGCTCGCATGGACGGCGCGAGCGAGTTGCGCACGTTCTGCACGATCTCGCTGAAGCTGCTCGCGCCCGGCATCGTCACGGTGCTGCTGTTCGCGATCGTCGCCACCTGGAACAACTACTTCCTGCCGCTGATCATGCTGAGCGACCCCACGTGGTACCCGCTCACCGTCGGCCTCAGCCAGTGGAGCGCGCAGGCGACCGGTGTGGGTGCGCAGCCCATCTTCAACCTGGTCATCACCGGAAGCCTGCTCACCATCGTGCCGATCGTCGTGGCCTTCCTGTTCCTGCAGCGCTACTGGCAGTCGGGACTGGCCGCCGGAAGCGTCAAGTCCTGAGCGGCGCGGGCATCCGCCGCCATCGGCACGCAGAGCCCACACCCGCCCATCCCGACGCAGAACTCCTACCCCATACCGAAGCAGAACCCCTACCCCATCCCGATGAAGTGAAAGGCATGAAATGAATCACAGCACGCGATCGTCGGCGCTCCGCCGGCTCGCATCCGTGGCGGCCGCCGGTGCGGTCGTCGCTGCCGCCCTGGTCGGATGCTCGTCATCCGGCAACGGGTCGGGCGCCGGATCGACGGACGCGGCCGCGGCACTCAAGCAGGGTGGCACCATCACGTACTGGACGTGGACCCCCGCCGCCAAGGCGCAGGTGGCCGCGTTCGAGAAGGCGTACCCGAAGGTGCACGTCAAGCTCGTGAACGCCGGTACCAACACCACGGAGTACACGAAGCTGCAGAACGCAGTGAAGGCCGGCAAGGGCGCACCGGATGTCGCCCAGGTCGAGTACTACGCGCTGCCGCAGTTCGCCCTCAGCGACTCCCTCGTCGACCTGACGCAGTTCGGCTTCGACAAGCTGAAGAAGGACTTCTCCGTCGGCCCGTGGAACAACGTCAACGTGCAGGGCAAGCTCGTCGGTCTGCCGCAGGACTCGGGCCCGATGGCGATGTTCTACAACAAGACCGAGTTCGCCAAGTACGGCATTCAGGTGCCGACCACATGGGCCGAGTACGTGGATGCCGCCAAGAAGCTGCACGCCGCGAACCCGAACGCCTACATCACCTCCGACAGCGGCGACCCCGGGTTCGCGACCAGCATGATCTGGCAGGCGGGCGGGCATCCGTTCCAGGTGAACGGCACGAAGGTGACGATCAACCTGCAGGACTCGGGAACCAAGAAGTTCACGTCCGTCTGGAACGAGCTCGTCGAGAACAAGCTCCTCTCCCAGACGCCCGGCTGGACGGACGACTGGTACAAGGGCCTCGGCAACGGCGACATCGCGACGCTGATCACCGGTGCCTGGATGCCCGGCGTGCTCGAGTCCTCGGTGCCGCAGGCATCCGGTCAGTGGGCCGTCGCGCCCATTCCGACCTACGACGGCAAGGCAGTGAACGCCGAGAACGGCGGCAGCTCCGAGGTCGTCATGAAACAGAGCAAGAACCAGGCGCTCGCCGCCGGATTCCTCAAATGGCTGAACGACAGCAAGCAGAGCGTCGACATCTTCGTGAAGAGCGGCGGAGGATTCCCGTCCACGGTCGCCGACCAGAACTCCGACTCGTTCCTGAACCAGGCACCGGAGTACTTCGCCGGGCAGAAGATCAACAAGGTGCTGGTCGAAGGTGCGAAGAATGTGCAGCCCGGCTGGCAGTACCTGCCGTACGAGGTGTACGCGAACAGCATCTTCGCCGACACGGTGGGCCAGTCCTACAGCAGCGCGACCTCGCTGGACACCGGTCTCGAGGCATGGCAGAAGCAACTGATCAGCTACGGCAACCAGCAGGGCTTCACGGTCAAGGCCGGCTAGCCCCGCCCCGCACCGCTGGTCGAGCTCGGCCCTGCCTCTGGTCGAGCGTGTCCGCACCGCTTCGAGCGTGTCCGCACCGCTGGTCGAGCGTGTCCTACCGCTGGTCGCGCTTGTCCGTACCGCTGGCTGAGCTCGTCCGTACCGCTGGTTGAGCTCGTCCTACCGCTGGTTGAGCTTGTCGAAACCCGCCTGCCCGGCTTGGTTTCGACAAGCTCAACCGGCGGTCTCCGCACCACAACCTGGAGTTCTCACCCATGGGTCGTTTCGAGATCGGATCGGACGCCTTCCTGCTCGATTCAGCGCCGTACCGCGTCATCTCGGGAGCGCTGCACTACTTCCGCGTGCATCCCGCGCACTGGCGCGATCGCATCCGTCTTGCCCGTGCCATGGGGCTCAACACCATCGAGACGTACGTTCCGTGGAACGAGCACGAGCCGTTGCCCGGCGCCTTCGTCGTGGATGACCCGCGACTCGACCTCGGTCGCTTTCTGGAGATCGTCGCCGAGGAAGGAATGTTCGCGATCGTGCGCCCGGGCCCGTACATCTGCGCGGAATGGGACGGCGGCGGCCTTCCCGGATGGCTGCTCGCCGACCCCGACGTGCGCATGCGCAGCACGGATGCCCGCTTCCTCGACCCTGCCAGACGCTACCTGCGTCACGTGCTCGGCGTCGTCGCCCCTCTGCAGGTGGACGAGGGTGGCCCGGTCATCCTCGTGCAGGTCGAGAACGAGTACGGCGCGTACGGCTCCGACAAGGAGTACCTGCGGGAGCTTACGGAGGCGACGCGGGCATCCGGAATCACCGTTCCGCTCATCACCGTGGACCAGCCGAGCGGGTCGATGATCGCGGACGGCAGCCTGCCCGAGCTGCACAAGACAGCGTCGTTCGGGTCGCACGCGGCAGAACGGCTTGCGCACTTGCGGCTTCAGCAGCCGACCGGGCCGCTGATGTGCGGCGAGTTCTGGTGCGGCTGGTTCGACCACTGGGGCGCGCACCACCACACCACCCCGGCACGGGCATCCGCCGCGGAGCTCGATGCGTTGCTGGCGGCGGGCGCGTCGGTGAACGTCTACATGGTGCACGGCGGTACGAACTTCGGCTTCACCAACGGGGCGAACGACAAGGGCGTCTACCAGCCGATCACGACGTCGTACGACTACGACGCCCCCATCGACGAGGCCGGGCGCCCGACCGAGAAGTTCTGGGCGTTCCGCGAGGTGATCGCCAAGTACGCGCCGGTGCCCGAGTTCGAGCGCGTCCCGGTCGCGGCTGCGCCGACGTTCGAGGTACTGCTCGAGCCTGCCGTCGGGCTTCTGGATGCCGCGGCATCCGACTGCTCCTGGGCCTCACACGATGGTCTGCCGGCGATGGAGGATCTCGGGGTGTACCGCGGGTTGGTCGCGTACCGAACAGCTCTGCCGAACCGGTCGCCGGCGGTGCTCGCGTTCGGCGAGGTGCGCGATCGTGCCATCGCTGTCGTGGACGGTGTGCGGGTCGGCGTGCTCGGTCGCGAGAGGCACGAGCGAGCGGTCGTGGTGCCCGGCGGAGACGAGCTTCTCATCATCGTGGAAGACGAAGGACGCGTCGACTACGGCCCCCGCATCGGCGAGCGCAAGGGTCTGATCGGCACCGCGACCATCGACGGCGTGCCACTCGAGCGGTGGGAGACGCTGCGGCTGGACGCGGATGCGCTCGCGTGCACGGTCGCTGCCGCGGCTGCCGTGGCGAGTGCAGTTGGAGCGCGCGACACCGTTGCGGGCGGCCGCAGCGACCCGTCGCTGCCCGCGTTCCACCGCGCCCTGTTCGAACTCGAGGAATCCGCCGACCTCTTCCTCGACACGGCTACCTGGGGCAAGGGTGCCGCCTGGGTGAACGGATTCCCGCTCGGACGGTACTGGAGCGCCGGCCCTCAGCGCACGCTCTACGTGCCCGCGGGCGCGACTCGGGCAGGCGAGAACGAGCTGGTCGTGCTCGAACTGGATGCGATGTCGTCGTCGACCGCGCGCTTCGTGTCCGCGCTGGGCCTGGGCCACACCGAGGTGTAGACGAACGCGGGTCGTGACATCCGATCGTCAGTCGATCTCGAGGAGTCGTCGCCTGTCGAGTGAGCGGGTTTCGTCGAGTGGGCAGGGTGCGGGCGAGTGGGCACGGTGTGGTCCTAGCGAGCGGGTGTGGTCGAGTGAGCACGGGAGCGACGAGCCGCCACGTTCTCGACGAGCGGGCACGCGAGCGACGAGCCACCATGAGGTGGACGTCCGGTCCGTGGTGGCTCGCCGCTCCCGTGGTGGCTGGTCCGTTCGGTGGTGGCTGCACCGTCCCTGCTCGGTGGTCCGCTTCGCGGTGCGTGGCGTGCTTCGGGCTCGCGGTGCGATCCGCGCCCAGTGCTGGGCGGATGCATGCACCCCACATAGCCGCGTGACTTACCGTGGGATCGTGCTCGGTCTACAACGTGGTGCGGTGCCGGGGCACGGCGCCGACGCGCCGCCACGCCTCGGACTCGACAAGTCGCCTGTCGGCCCCACCACCTGGCAGCACACGGTGGGCGACCTCCACGTCGAGGTGCGCGGCTCCGGTGCGCCGCTGCTGCTCATCCACGGCAACTCGGGCGATCTGCACTTCTTCGACCGCAACGTCCCGCTGCTCGCCGAGCACCGCCGCGTCGTGGCGATGGACTGCCGCGGCCAGGGTCTCTCGGCCCGCGGCAGCGGTCCGCTAACGCTGTCGCGCATGGCCGACGACGCCGCGCGGGTGATCCGTGCGCTCGGCGCCGGAACGGAGGCCGCGCCCGAGCCGTTCGACGTGATCGGCTTCTCCGACGGCGCGAATGTGGCGATGCTGCTGGCGGTGCGGCATCCGCAGCTCGTCCGCTCCCTCGTGCTCGCCTCCGGCAACCTCGGCGCGGGCGGTCTGCGGTTCGGCGCTCGCTGGGGAATGCGGATGCTCCACCTCGCCGCGATCCTGACCCCCGGCCCGTCCGCGGCCCGCGCTCGCAAGCTCGCGCTGCTGCGTCTCATGCTCGATCCGCCCGGCATCGGCATGCGCGATCTGCATCGCATCTCCGCGCCCGCGCTCGTGCTGGCAGGCCAGCACGATCTCATCCGCCGCGGGCACACTCGGATGCTCGCACGCAGCATCCCGCACGCCCGCCTGCTCATCGTGCGCGGCGGTTCGCACACCGTGCTGCGCGATCACGCCGAGTCGGTGACACCGCTGGTCGTCGAGTTCCTCACGAGCCGCCCGCCAACCCGTTCACGTCGCGAAGTCGGCCCTTTTGAGGCCGGATAAGGGCCGACTTCGCGACTCGAATGGAGAGCCTGGCCGAACGGGTGTCGCTACCGCGGTGCCCACAGCCGATCCGCTTCGCCGGCGGCGAGGCTTCCGCGATAGACGGCGATCTTGTGGTCGATGGTCTGCAGGTTCTCCTGCACCTCGGCGAGCTTCTCCAGCACGCTTGCGCGGTGTGCTTCCAAAAGTTCGAGCCGTTCCTGCTCGTTGCCCGGCCCGGCGGCCACGAGCTCCGCGTACTTGCGGATGCCCTTGATCGGCATCCCGGTGGCCCGCAGCTTGGTGCAGATCACGATCCACTTGAGGTCGATGTGGTGGTAGCGGCGGCTGCCACCGCTCGTGCGATCGACCGGTGAGACGACCAGGCCGGCTCGCTCGTAGTAGCGCAGTGTGTGGGCGCTCACACCGGTGCGACGGGTCGCCTCCGCGATGGTCACCCCGCTCTCGGGGAGGTCGCGCTCGTCCTTCGGGGGGCGAGCGGGATGCTTCGGGCGCGGAGAATCCGCCGAGCCGGCGGGATATGTCGGGCGCCGGGGACCAGTCTCGCCAACGGTCGGCTCCGGGCGCCGGGCATCCGCCTCGACGACGGTCGACTTCTGGCGAGTCGGATGCTTCGGTGCAGGCACCGTCTTGACTTCGAGCACGCTCTAAATCCTACGTTCGAAACCATGCGAGTCCCCACCCCGAATCCGTCAGCCGGCAGCCCGACCCCACCCATCGCCCCGGATGCTGCATCGCCGACTGCGGCAGCCGAGGCAACCGTGCACGCCACGGCAACCGCACTGCCCGCGCCGCAGTCTGCGATAACCGCCGCCTCGCCCGCGCCTCCCGAGCCGAGCCGGGGCAGGCGCCTGCTCATCCTGGCGGTCTGCTGTCTGAGCATGGTCGTCGTCGTGATGGACCTCTCCATCGTCAACGTGGCGCTGCCTGACATCCGTCGCGATCTCCACGTTTCGGCCGCCGGACTGCAGTGGACCGTCGACGCTTACGCCCTGGTACTCGCCGTCTTCCTCGTGCTCTCCGGTTCGCTCGCCGACCGGTTCGGGCGTCGACGGATGTTCCTCATCGGGCTCGTGGTCTTCGGCCTCGGTTCCCTGGCGTGCGCGCTCGCTCCCACGATCGGGTGGCTCGTCGCAGCGCGTGCGGCGCAGGCGGTCGGCGGCACGATGATGAACCCTGTGGCGATGGCCATCGTCGCGAACACCTTCACCGAATCGCGGGAACGCGCGCGAGCGATCGGCGTGTACGGCTCGATGAGCGGCCTGGCGCTGGCCCTCGGCCCTGTACTGGGCGGGCTGCTGGTCGACGCCTACGGCTGGCGCGCGGTCTTCGTGGTCAACCTGCCCATCGTGGTTCTCGCCGTCGTGCTCGTCGCCCGTTTAGTGCCCGAGTCCCGCGCCGCGCGTGCCAGACGCTTCGACCCGCCCGGACAGCTGCTGGTGGCTGCGCTGCTCGGCGGCGTCGTGTTCGCCGTCATCGAGGGCGGCTCGCTGGGCTGGGGGTCGCCGGTGATCCTCACGGCGGCCGCGACCTCGGTCGCGAGTGCGATCGCCCTCGTTTTCGTCGAACGACGAAGGCGGCAGCCGCTGCTGGAGCCCACGCTCTTCCGCAGTGTGCCGTTCGTCTCGGCCCTCGTCATGGCCATCCTCGCGCTGTGCGGATTCCAGGCGTTCCTTTTCGTCATCACCCTCTACCTGCAAACCGTGCGCGGTCTCCCCGCCTGGGTCGCCGGGCTCAGCCTGCTGCCGATCGGCGTGCTCGTGCTGGTGCTCTCCCCCATCTCGGGCCGCATGGTCGGCGGGCGGGGTCCGCGGAGGCCGCTGCTGATCTCCGGTCTCGCGCTCGCCGTCGCCGGCATCGTGCTGCTCTGGCTCACCCCGACGACCCGGATGCCCGCATTGTTCGCCGCCTTCCTCGTCGTGGGTCTCTTCCTCGGCTTCGTCAACCCGCCGATCAGTAACACGGCGGTTTCGGGAATGCCGCGATCCATGGCGGGGCTTGCTGCATCGCTGGCGTCCGCCGGTCGGCAGACCGGCACAGCGCTGGGCGTCGCGATCGCGGGCGTGGTGGTCGGGCCGAGTCTGGGGGTTCTGAGCGCGGGCATCCATCGTGGGGTTGCGGCGAGTGCGCAAGTGCAGGGCACGGCCTTCACCGATGCCGCCCGCGGCGTCTGGTGGATGCTCGCCGGCCTCGGCCTCACGCTCGCCGTGCTCGCTGTGCTGAGCACGGGTAACTGGGCGCGGGCGACGGCGCGGCGGGCAGCGGCCGGCTTCGAGAAGGCGTCCGAATCGACGATTGCCGAGACGGGCATCGGTGCCGGGCGCCGGTCGCCGGTTGCGGACGAGCCGCGACGCGCATCGGACGGCCGTGCGACTGGGAGCGTCACGGCGACGGTCGGAGGCGGGCGCTGAAAGCTCCTGCCCGCATTTCCATTATCCCGCACCGGCAGGGGCTTGCCGCAAGGGCCCCTCGCTGAGGCAGAATCGCTGGTCGCGCGTGAAATTCGGCGCAAGAGTGATGGGGCGATGGATGACGGTGGCTGCAGCGAACACGAACAGAACGGCAACGACGGCAACGACGGCAACGAAGAACTCGACCGAACACAACGGAACGGACACCTCGACCGAACACAACGGAACGGACACCTCGACGAGCGCCTTCGCGCTGCCGCCGCGACTGACCGCGAAGGCAGAACCGACGCTGATCGGCGCCGACGAAGAGCACTGAGCGGTCTCGCGGGATTGAGCGACTTCGCGGGCGTAACGACACACCGCGGGTTGAGCTCGTCGAAACCCGGGCGCTCCGGTTCCTTGGTTTCGACGAGCTCAACCGGCGGTAGCAACGGCGGTTTCGACGAGCTCAACCGGCGGTAGCAACGGCGGTTACGACGAGCTCGACCGGCGGGAGCGACGGCGGTTTCGACGAGCTCAACCGGCGGTAGCCACGGCGGTTTCGACGAGCTCGACCGGCGGAAGGCGCACCCTCGTTACGATCCAAAGGTGACTGCCTACTTCGAACGACTCGACGACTCCCGCTTTCGTGCGACCGAGGCGGTGGGCGGGGCGTGGGATCCGGCGGAGCAGCACATCGCGCCCGCGCTCGGCCTGCTCACGCACTTCGTGGAGCGCGCGTTCGCCACCCGCCTCGCCGACGGGCTGCAGCTCGGACGGCTGTCGTTCGACATCCTCGGCACGATGCCGATCGATGTCGTGGAGATCTCCACGCGGATGTTGCGGCCCGGCCGCACCGTCGAACTCGTCGAGGCGACGATGAGTCACGGCGGACGGGCATCCGTCGTTCTGCGCGCCTGGCTGATGGCCCGGCACGACACGGAGCAGCTCGCCGGGAACGCGTTCCCCTCGATGCCTGGGCGCGATGAGCTCGATCAGTGGCGCGGGTTCGACGCGTGGCCCGGCGAGTTCGTGCGCACCGTCGATGTGCACGGCAAGCACCTGGAGCAGGGTCGAGCGCAGGTGTGGCTGCGCCCGCGAGTGCAGCTGCTCGAGGGCGAGCCGGTGAGCGCGACGGGACGGCTGCTGAGCATCCTCGACATCGCCAACGGCATCACGCCGCGATTCGCGCCACAGGATGTTCTGTTCCCCAACATCGACCTGACCGCGCATCTGTTCGCGCAGCCGCAGGGCGAGTGGCTCGGGTTCGACACCACTGTCGCGTACGGGGCGAGCGGTCTGGGCGTCACGCAGACCGTGCTGCACGACGAGAACCGCGTGATCGGCACCTGCGCGCAGGGCCTCACGGTGCGCCCGCGCCGCTGAGGCGGCGTTTCAGCGGCGGAGCGCCGCCCACTTCGAGAAGGTCACGGGATGCTTGCACCCGGCATGCGTCAGGTCATAGCCTGGTGAACTTTGCGCCTTCGGAACGGACGCGAAAACGCGTTCGGAACGGACGCGAAAACAGGAGGTCGGAGTGCGCACGCAGCACGAGGAGCAGTACCCGGAGGAGCTCGTCCACCGGCAGCTCGGGGACGAGGATCAGCAGGACATCCGTTGGGTCGACGAGCCGCCGGCCGCCTTCGCGCCGATCGTCATCGTCGAGCCCGACCCCTCCTGGCCCGCCGAGTTCGAGCGCGAGCGGGCGAAGATCGCCGACGCGCTCGGCGACCTCATCGTGCGTATCGAACACGTCGGCTCGACATCTGTGCCCGGCCTTCCCGCCAAGCCGATCATCGACATCGACGTGCAGGTGCCCGACTCGTCCGACGAGGCCGCGTACGTTCCCGCGCTGACCGCTGCCGGGTACCGGCATCTCCTGCGAGAGCCATGGTGGAACGGGCACCGGATGCTGGTGGGCGCCGAAGGCGGTGTGAACGTGCACGTGTTCCAGGCCGGATCTCCAGAACCTCTGCGGCACCTCCTGTTCCGCGACTGGTTGCGCTCGCATCCCGACGACCGCGACCTCTACGCCGCGGCGAAGAGGCGACTCGCGGTCGAGACGGTCGACGACCCGGACGCGTACAACCTCGACAAGAACACCGTGATCGATGAGATCTACTCACGCATCTTCAGCGTGCCGCCGAACGAGCATCCGTCCTGGCCGGCCGGTGGGTTCATCGCGTAGCCCGCCTTCGCCGCCGCAACGCGCCCGGACGCCGAATGCAGCCTCTGGCGCGCTCATAGACTCGCAGCATGGTCACCACCAGACGCATGCAGGACCTCACGGTCGACGACCACACCATCACGGTTCCGCTGGTGTGGGATGACCCTGCGGATGCCCGCACCATCGAGGTGACGGCATCCGTCGTCTCGCGCGAGGGCGGCGAACGGCTGCCGTACCTGGTGTATCTGCAGGGCGGACCCGGCCACGAAGCGCCGATCCCGTTCCATGCTCCGGCCGGACCGATGTGGCTGGATGCCGCACTGGAGCACTACCGCGTCGTCATGCTCGACCAGCGCGGCACCGGACGCTCGACCCCGGTCGGCGACGCCGACCTCGCCCGCGGTGCCGGGGCGCTCGCCGAGCACCTCACGCACCTGCGCGCCGACTCGATCGTGCGCGACTGCGAGGCGATGCGCGAGCACCTCGGTGCGGGGCAGTGGAACGTGCTCGGCCAATCGTTCGGCGGGTTCACGACGGTGGCGTACCTCTCCACCCGCGCGGCATCCCTCGACACCGTGTACTTCACGGGCGGGCTGACCGCCGTTGGAAGGCATCCGGACGAGGTCTACTCGCTCGCCTACGACAAGATGCGTTCCGCATCGCTGGCCTACTATCGACGTTTTCCCGAGCACCGGGACCGGATGCGCCGCCTCGCCGACCTCGCCGCCGACGGTCGTATCGAGCTCACCACCGGAGAAGTGGTGTCGGTGTCTCGGCTGCGCTCGCTCGGCATGCTGCTGGGCACGAATGACGGATGGCAGACCCTCTGGTCGCTGCTGCAGCAGGATGCGAGCACCAACGCGTTCCGCCACGACCTCGCCGCCGCGCTCCCGTTCGGCGCCCGCAACCCGCTGTACTACGTGATCCATGAGTCCAGTTATGCCGATGGTTTCGCGACCCGCTGGTCCGCGGAGCGCGTGGAGCCGGAGGATTTCGCCGCCGACCCGACGCTCCTCACGGGCGAGCACGTGCGGCAGGAATGGCTCGACACGGTGCCCGAGCTGCGGCCGTGGCGCGAGACGGCACGGCGAATGGCCGAGGTCGAGTGGCCGCGGCTCTACGATGCCGACGCGTTGCGCGCATCCGAGGTGCGCGGTGCCGCTGCGGTGTATGCGGGCGACGTGTACGTGCCGCTGGAGTTCTCGCTGGAGACCGCCGCGCTGTTGCCGGGCGTGAAGCCGTGGGTGACGAGCGAGTTCGAGCACAACGGCCTGCGTGCCGGCGATGTGCTCGGCCGCCTGATCGACCTGGCGCACGACCGCCGCGTGCGCTGACCCATTCGCACCTAGAGGGTTCCCGCGGGTTGTGCGCGCCTCCCGCGGGTTGAGCGCACCTCCCGCGGGTTGCGCCTGTCTCCCGCGGGTTGAGCGCGCCTACCGCGGGTTGAGCGCGCCTCCCGCGGGTTGAGCCTGTCGAAACCCGGGCGCTGACGGGCGGTTTCGACAGGCTCGACCAACGGTAAGCGGTACGTCTTGTCGAAACCCGTGACCTCAACCGTGCAACGGCAGCAGCCGGTCGCGTGATCCGAGCATGCCGAACACGACCTGCACGACGACGACGCACAGCATCACGATGAGCGGCACGGCCCAGGCCCCGCTGGCATCGTGCAGGATGCTGATCACGATCGGGCCGGTCGCCGCCAGCAGGTATCCGATCGATTGCGCCATGCCGGAGAGTGCTGCGGACTGCCCGTGGTGGTGGGTGCGCAGGCCGAACAGGGCGAGCGCCAGCACGATGGATCCGCCCGAGCCGAGTCCGATCACCGAGATCCAGAGGAGCCCGAGACCCGGAAGCGTCAGCTGCCCGAGGATTCCGGCGAACATGAGCACGCTCACTCCGACGGCGATTGCGCGCTGGTCGCGGAGCCGGCTGATGGCAGCCGCACAGGCGATCGTGCCGATCAAGCCGAAGATCTGGTAGGCGAACTGGTGCCATCCGGCTGCGGCGGGCGAGACTCCGGATGATTGCTCGACGGCCGGCCACCAGGTCACGACCGTGTAGAAGATCGTCGATTGCAGCCCCATGAACAGCGTCACCTGCCAGGCGAGCGCAGTGCCCCACGGGGAGCGGTACGACCGCTGCGCGCGTGCCTGCCCGGTCGTCGACCCGTGAGCCGGTGCCGTCGGCACGGACTGCGCCTCCGGGCGCGCCACCGGGAGCCGTTGCGATTCGGGACCACGCCGAAGCTGAGGCAGGAACACGGCGAACGCGACGAGGGCGAGCCCGGCCCAGATGCCCAGCGAAAGGCGCCACCCGTGCTGCGAGGTGTCGGCGATCGGCACGGCGATGCCCGCAGCGATCGCGGCGAAGCCCGTCTGCACAGCGGAATAGGTGCCCGTCATGGTGCCGACCCGGTGCGGATAGTCGCGTTTCACGAGCGCCGGGAGCAGCACGTTGAGCACCGCGATCGCGAGTCCGAGCAGCACCGTTCCTGCCCAGATCGTCACCTGGCCCGGCCAGGACCGGGCGACGATGCCGATGGCGAGCACGATGATCGCGACGCCCAGCGTGCGCTCGATGCCCGGTCGCCTGGCGATCACGGGGGCGATGGGCGAGAACAGGCCGAACGCGACGAGTGGAATCGAGATCAGAACGGATGCCGTCACCGCACTGATTCCCAGATCGCTGCGGATGTCGCCGATCACCGGCCCCACCGAGGTGATCGATGCCCGCAGATTCGCGGCGACGAGCAGCAGCCCGATCAGCAGCGTGCCGCCGCGCGCCATGCGCAGGGCGCTGCCCTGGGATTCGGATGGCAAAGAACTCCTCGTTTCGGTAGACGACCTCTACGAGGTTAGGGCCGCCGCGGTCGGCCCATCGCCCGCCCCCGTTGGTTGAGCCGTCTCCCCCGTTGGTTGAGCTTGTCGAAACCGCAGCGCTGGGAGCGGTTTCGACAGGCTCAACCGGCGGTACCAGGGGTCATCTTGCGGGTCGAACCCGCAGCGCTGAGGACGGTTTCGACAGGCTCAACCGGCGGTACCAGGGCCATCCCAGCGGTTCCAGGGGCCATCTTGCGGGTCGAACCCGCAGCGCAGAGGACCGTTTCGACAGGCTCAACCGGCGGTTTCCGGTTGAACCTGGACGCCTGACCGTGCGTTGAGTCAGTCTCCGCCGCCGCTCGGGTGCCCAGGGAGCGAATCCGGTACGCGCTACGCGCCGACGGGCGCGGGCATCCGGCTCGCGGCCACCGCGGCCTCCAGCGCGTCCACGTCGCGCACCGCGCCGGTGTCGGCGGAGGTTGCCATCAGCGCGTATGCACGCAGTGCAGGCGACACCACGCGTTCCCGGCCGGTCGCACGGTAACCGCCGGCGTTCTCGATGGCGCGACGGCGGTCATCCAGAACCGTCTCGGCCACGTCGAGGGTGATCGCCCTGTTCGGGATGTCGATGACGATGCGGTCGCCATCCTCCACGAGCGCGATGGTGCCACCGGCAGCGGCCTCCGGCGAGACGTGTCCGATTGAGAGGCCGGAGGTGCCACCCGAGAAGCGCCCATCCGTGATGAGCGCGCACGCCTTGCCGAGCCCGCGCCCCTTCAGGAACGAGGTCGGGTAGAGCATCTCCTGCATGCCGGGCCCGCCACGCGGCCCTTCGTAGCGGATCACGACGACGTCGCCCTCCTTCACCCTCTTGCCGAGGATGCCCTCGCAAGCGGCCTCCTGCGAGTCGAAGACGACGGCCGTGCCGGCGAACGTGTGAATGGATGCGTCGACACCCGCGGTCTTGACGACGGCGCCGTTCTCGGCGAGATTGCCGCGCAGCACGGCCAGTCCGCCGTCGACCGTGTACGCGTGCTCCACATCACGGATGCAGCCGCCTTCGGCGTCGGTGTCGAGCGCCTCCCAGCGTTCCGACTGTGAGAACGCCGACGACGACCGCACCCCTCCCGGTGCGGCGTGCCACAGCTCGAACGCGATGTCGGATGCCCTGCCGCTGCGAACATCCCACTCGTCAAGCCACTCGGCGAGCGAGCGCGCGTGCACCGAGTGCACGTTCGTCTCGAGCAGCCCGCCGCGCCGCAGAGCGCCGAGGATCGCAGGGATGCCGCCCGCACGGTGCACGTCCTCCATGTAATAGGTGCGGGTGGCCGCGATGTTCGGTGCCACCTTCGCCAGGCACGGCACGCGTCGCGAGAGCGCGTCGATCTCGCTCAGCCCGAAGTCGACTCCGGCCTCGTGCGCGGCCGCGAGCAGGTGCAGGATCGTGTTCGTCGAACCGCCCATCGCGATGTCCAGAGCCATCGCATTGCCGAACGCGGCGGGCGTTGCGATGCTGCGCGGCAGAACGGATGCGTCGTCCTCGTCGTAGTACCGCTTCGCGATCTCGACGGTCAATGCCCCTGCCCGCTCGTACAGTGCACGGCGTGCGGTGTGCGTGGCGAGCGTCGAGCCGTTGCCCGGCAGCGACAGCCCGATCGCCTCGGTAAGGCAGTTCATCGAGTTCGCGGTGAACATGCCCGAGCACGAGCCGCACGTCGGGCACGCCGCCTCCTCGATACGCTGCAGGTCGGCATCCGACACGTTCTCGTTCGCCGATTCGGACATCGCATCGATCAGGTCCAGTGTGCGCACCGTGCCGTTCGCGAGCACTGCACGGCCGGACTCCATCGGACCGCCCGAGACGAACACCGTCGGGATGTTCAGCCGCAGCGCGGCCAGAAGCATCCCGGGCGTGATCTTGTCGCAGTTCGAGATGCACACCAGCGCATCGGCGCAGTGCGCGTTGACCATGTACTCGACGGAGTCGGCGATGAGGTCGCGCGACGGCAGCGAGTAGAGCATGCCGCCGTGGCCCATTGCGATGCCGTCGTCGACCGCGATCGTGTTGAACTCACGCGGAATCCCGCCGGCGGCGGTGATCGCCTCGGAGACGATGCGGCCGACCGGCTGCAGGTGCGTGTGCCCTGGAACGAACTCGGTGAAGCTGTTGGCAACGGCGATGATCGGCTTGCCGAAGTCGCTGCCTTTGACGCCGGCGGCGCGCAGCAGGGCGCGGGCTCCGGCCATATTGCGGCCATGGGTGACGGTGCGAGAGCGGAGTGCGGGCATGCTCACATGCTGTGGTCTCGCCGCCCGGAGTGGAAGACGCTCTGCATGCTAGTAGTCGGAGTACTAGTGTGAATCCGTGGCGATCTCGCAGCCCGCGGCCGCGGACAGTGTAGGAGCGATGGCCGGGCAGAGCAGGGCGGAGCTCGGCGGATTCCTGCGCGCTCGCCGCGAGAACCTCTCTCGAGCGGATGCCGGCCTTCCGCCGGTCGGACGAGCCCGCACCACCGGGCTCCGCCGCGAGGAGGTGTCGTACCTCAGCGGGGTGAGCGTCACCTGGTACACCTGGCTCGAGCAGGGGCGTGACATCCATCCGTCCCGGCAGGTTCTGGATGCCCTCGCGCGCACCCTGCGCCTCACCGTCACCGAGCACGCGTACCTGCTCTCGCTCGCCGGGTATTCGGCTGCCACCACTACCGGCCGCCCCCCGGTGGCGACCGCACCGCCCGCACTCCAGCGCTTCATGGATGCGCTCGCGGACTCCCCCGCCTACACCGTCACCGCGGACTGGCGCATCGCGGGCTGGAACGCCGCATACGCCGCGCTGTACCCCGGCGTCGCCACGGCACCTGCGGAGGATCGCAACCTGCTGTGGCTCGTCTTCACCGACCCGTTCGTGCGTGAGCTGCTTCCGGACTGGGACGTCACGAGCCGACGCTTCGTCGCCGAGTTCCGAGCGGATGCCGGCCCTCGCCTCGGCGATCCGGCCTACCTCGATCTCGTCTCGCGTCTCGAGGAGGCGAGCCCGGAGTTCCGCTCAGCGTGGGCGGCCCACGACATCGAGGGGTTCGCGTCGCGCGAGCGGGTGTTCCGGCATCCGACAGCCGGTCTGATCACGCTCGAGCACCACCAGTTCGTGCCGTCCGACCACCCCGACCTGCACGTCGTCGTGTACACGCCCGCCCCGCGCGGCTGAGCCACCACGGAACGGGCGGCCGAGCACTGAGCGGGCGGCCGAGCACCGAGCGGACGAACGAGCACCGAACGGACGAGCGAGCACGGAACGGACGAGCGAGCACGGAACGCATGAGCGAGCACGGAGTGGACGAGCGAGCACGGAACGGATGAACGAGCACGGAACGGGCGGCCGAGCACGGAACGGACGAACGAGCACGGAGAAGGCGTCGATTGCGTGCTCGCTCGTCCGTTCCGTGCTCGCTCGTCGGGATCGTGTCCGCTCGTAACGTTTGTGCCGGTCGGGTTCCGTGTCCGCTCGTCCGCCCCGTGTCCGTTCGTCGGTGTTGCGGCGGAGCCCTTACGCTCACCCCATGCCCGCCGTCCCCGCCGCCGTCCCCGCCGCCAACGACCCCGCCTCCTTCGACTTCGACGCCGTCGTCGCGCGCCTGCGAGCCGCCGGCTGCGTCTTCGCGGAGGATGAGGCGCGCCTCATCCTCGACGAGGCATCCGATCCGCGCGAACTCGAGGCCTTCGTCGCTCGCCGCGTCGTGGGCGAGCCGCTCGAGTACATCTTGGGCTGGGCCGAGTTCTGCGGGCTCCGAGTCAGCGTCGCGCCCGGCGTGTTCGTGCCTCGGCAACGCACCACGCTGCTGGTGAGGGAGGCGCTGCGAGTCGCGCCCCGGGCGCCCGTCGTGCTCGACCTCTGCTGCGGTGCGGGTGCGATCGGCGCGGGCATCCTCGCCGCCCGGCCGAGTGCCGACGTGCACGCCTCCGACATCGACCCCGTCGCCTCGGACTGCGCCCGCAGCACGCTGGTTGCCACACGGCTCGCTCAAGGGACGCCGAGCAGCCAGGGCGCGCCCGCCGAGGCCGATGCTGCGCCTGCGGGGACCGGAGCCGTGCCTGCCGGGACCGATGCTGCGCCCGCGGAGACCAATGCTGAGCCCGATCTGACCGACGCCGCGCCCGACCTGACCGACGCCGCGGCGGCCCCGCACGTCTACACCGGAGACCTCTACGAGCCGCTGCCTGCGTCGCTTCGCGGCCGTGTCGACGTCATCGTCGCCAACGCGCCCTATGTGCCGACGGATGAGATCCGCTTGATGCCGCCTGAGGCTCGCGAGCACGAGGCGCAGGCCGCACTCGACGGCGGCTACGACGGGCTCGTGCTCCAGCGTCGGGTTGCCGAGGGCGCCCGCGAATGGCTCTCGCCCGGCGGGCACGTTCTGATCGAGACGAGCAGGAGGCAGGCATCGGCGACGGCGGGCATCCTCGAGGCGGCGGGCTTCTCTGCTGCCATCGTGCGCGACGACGAAGTCGACGGCACGGTCGCCGTCGGGCGATACCGATAGCTGCCACCGCCAGAACCCGTCACCGCCGTCCCGCGTCGCCGCCCGCCCTCCCAGCTTGCCTGTGCTCTACGACGGGTAGAATCGTTTCGGCCTCGGCGCCGCGCAACCCTCTGTGAGCAGAATTCCGTGCATGCCGCCGGACGCCCCAAAAGACTCGTACCGTCCCATCCGCACGAAAGAAGTCACGTGAGCACAGCCGCGTCCCCGCGCGTCAGCCCGGATCGCTACTGGGTCGTTGCACTCGTGCGCGCGATCGTCGCCCTGGTCGCCGGCGGATTCATCACCTTCGATCCCGAGCACTCCGCGCGCATCGGGCTGCTCGTCTTCGGCAGCTACGCGCTCGTCGAGGGTGTCGTGATCGGCATCGGCGGCCTGCTGGTGAGGGATGCCCTCACCAAGTGGCTCTTCGTCGCCCAGGGCGCCCTCGGGGTCGTGATTGGCATCGCGGCACTGGTGCTGAACGACGCGGGTCTCGGGGTGCTGCTCTACGGCGTCAGCGTGTGGGCGCTGCTGACCGGGTTCGCGGAGTTCTACTGCGGATGGCGCGCCAGGCACCGATTCGATGCGTCGCGCGACTGGATGGTCATCGGCGGCCTCACGGTCATCCTCGCCGTGGTCTTCCTCGCCATCCCGGCGGACTCGCTGCTCGCGGTCGGACTGTTCGGCGCCTACGCCGTGATCGTCGGCGTCTACGTGGGAATCGGTGCGTTCACGATCAAGTTCGGGCTCGCGCAGGCGCACGACGACAGCGAACATCCCGGTAGCCGGGTCGCGGCAGGCGGCCAGAACCCCGGTGCCGGCGACACCGATCAGAACGCTTCGGAGAGACACGCGTGACCCACGACAACATCCCTGAGGACCGCCGGCCGAGCCTGCGCGATCGCATGAAGCCCGCGGAGTTCCTCGGCATCGCCGCGGTGCTCGCCGTGTTCGCCGGCGTCATCGTGCTGATGGCTACCCGCGAGCCCATCCTCGCGCTGATCTTCTTCGGCGTCGCCTTCATCGCCACCCTCGTCGTGCTGGCGATGTTCGCGCTCGGATTCAAGCCGGACGACGACGAGCGACGCGACCTCGCCGAGCAGAACGGCGAGCATCCTGAGCTTCCCGGCGGAACGGATGCCGCCCCCTCCGGCCCCGACGCCGGCCCCCGCAACCCGCACGACTGACTGGCTGCCTCAACAGGACAATCGGCCGAAAACATGCCAATCGGTCATGCTCTGGGCGGGAAAGCGCTTCATGTCCTGTTGACGCGATAGCGACAGATGTTGACGCGATAGCGACAGGCGAGGGTGGGCGTGGAGCGAACGCAGAGAGACCGCCGCTACCGCTCCACGTACTCCACCAGCTGCGAGGCCAGCCCCGTGTATGAGCCAGGCGTGAGCGCGAGCAGGCGGGCCTTGGCATCCTCGCCGATGTCGAGGGTGCGGATGAACGCGGCCAGAGAATCGCGGTCCACGCGCTTGCCGCGAGTGAGCTCTTTCAACAGCGCGTAGGGGTCGCTGATGGACGACCGTCCGGCCGCGACCTCGGCGCGGATGACCGTCTGGATCGCCTCGCCGAGCACCTCCCAGTTGGCGTCGAGATCGCGCGCGAGGGCATCCTCATCGATCGCGATCTCGGTGAGGCCGCGCTCGATGTTGTCGAGTGCCAGCAGCGAGTGGCCGAGCGCGACGCCGATGTTGCGCTGCGTGGTCGAGTCGGTGAGGTCGCGCTGGAGGCGGCTCGTGACGAGGGTGGATGCCAGCGAATCCAGCAGCGCGCTGGAGAGTTCGAGATTCGCCTCAGCGTTCTCGAACCGGATCGGGTTGATCTTGTGCGGCATGGTCGACGAGCCCGTGGCGCCGGCCTGCGGGATCTGCCGGAAGTAGCCGAGCGAGATGTAGGTCCAGACATCCGTCGCGAGGTTGTGCAGCACGCGGTTCGCGTGTGCGATGCGACCGTACAGCTCCGCCTGCCAGTCGTGCGACTCGATCTGGGTGGTGAGCGGGTTCCAGGTCAGCCCGAGCGACTGCACGAACTCCCTCGAGATCGCGGGCCAGTCGGCATCCGGATCCGCCGCGAGGTGCGCCGAGAACGTGCCGGTCGCGCCGCTGAACTTGCCGAGGTACTCGCTCGCCTCGACCTGCGCGGCGACGCGCTCGAGCCGATACACGAACACCGCGAGTTCCTTGCCCATCGTGGTGGGCGTCGCCGGCTGGCCGTGCGTGTGCGCGAGCATCGAGGCATCCCGCAGCTCGACGGCGCGGCGGCGCAGCGCGTCGATCACGGTGCGAAGCTTCGGCAGCCACACTTCGCGCACCGCTGCCGAGACCGTCAGCCCGTAGGAGAGGTTGTTGATGTCCTCGCTCGTGCACGCGAAGTGGGTGAGCTCGGCGATCGCGTCCAGCCCCAGCTCGTGCAGCTTCTCGCGCACGAGGTACTCGACGGCCTTCACGTCGTGTCGGGTGGTGGCCTCGAGCGTGGCGAGCCGGTCGATCTCCTGCTGTCCGAAGTCGGTGACGAGGGCGCGCAGAGCGGATGCCTGCACCTCGGTCAGCGGCTCGCTTCCGAACATGCGGTGCGAGGTGAGGTACAACAGCCACTCCGCCTCCACCTGCACGCGGGCGCGGTTCAAGCCCGCCTCGGAGAGGAAGTCTCCGAGCTCGGAGACGGCGGTCCGATACCGGCCGTCGAGCGGACTGAGCGGCTGAGGGGGGAGCGAGGTCATGACTTTCCTTGTTGTTGTGGCGGCGCGCGCAGAGCGGGCGCGAGCTGGGCCAGTAGCGCCCGGTCGGCTCGTTCGATCATGCCGAGCACCGCGGCGAAGAGCGTGTGGTCGGAGTAATAGGGATCGGGTACATCCAATGAATCGGATCGCGGCGTCTCGAAGCTGCGCAGCAGCTGCACTTTGCTGCGGTCGACGGCATCGCCCGCCCATGCCTTGAGGATGCGTTCATGGCTGCGGTCCAGCGCGACGACCAGGTCGAGATCGTCGAACCAGGAGGGGTCGAACTGCCTGGCGCGGTGCGTCGAGCCGTCGTAGCCGTGCGCGGTGAGTGCCTCGATGGCGCGCGGATCGGCCTGCTCGCCGACGTGCCAGTCGCCGGTTCCGGCCGACGAGACGGACACGCGGTCGGCGAGACCCGCGTCGGCGGCCAGCCGCCGCAGCACGACCTCGGCCATCGGCGAACGGCAGATGTTGCCGCTGCACACGAAGCAGATGCGGAATCGGGTCGCATCCGAGGTCATGTCTCCATTCTGCTGTACGACCGGATGCTCCGCCTCCGGCGTCCTTCCCTCCCCAGCCAGAGCCACCGAGCCGACATTCCCCATTCGGAGCCGACCGTACTCGGCGCCGAACCCGCCGACGCCAGGCTGATCGCATTCCTTTCGCATTCCGAGGAGGTGATCGTCTGGACGAGTCGGCGCTACGAGCCGCACAGGCGGCCGTGGACTACGTGCGCTCCGAGCTGGCCGCGCTCACCGCGCAGGTTCCGGATGCCGGTGCCCTGCATTGGCGGTCGCCTGCGCAACGCACTTTCCAATCCGGAATCGACGAACTGACCGGATCGATAGGCGACGCGATCGCCGCCCTCGATCATGCGGCCGACGAGCTGGCAGCCGTGCCGGTCGACCTGCTCGGTACGCAGACCTCGACAGCGGGCGCCGCAGCCGGCACGGGCGAGGGCTGAGGCACATGTCCGGCGACATCACCATCTCGGGCGGCAGTACCGAGGTCACCTCGGATGCGCTGCTGGTCGCGCACACCGCGCTCCGCTCGCTGAGCGGCACCCTCGACGAGCTCGTTCACGAGCTGCGCCCCGCGCTCGCGCTCGGCGCCGACCTCGTCCCGGGCATCACGCTGGTGTCGATCGCGGTGCAGGATGCCGCACGGCTCGCGCAGATCGCCGCCACGGGCATCCGCGCAGCAGCCGCGCGCTCGAGGCGGCTCGCCGACGGCCTGCTCGAGGCGGCAGGCCGGTATGACGACGCCGACCGCAACGCGGATGCCCGCATGGCCGATCTCAGCACGGTGGCCGGGTGGGCGTTCGGCCGGCTGGCGCCGCTGGCCGCCTTCGCCGCGATACTCGCACTGCCTGAGCTGCTCGCCACGTTCGGAATCGCGTTCAGCATCGGCAGCCTCGTCGCGGGCTCGCCACAGGCCTTCTTGAAGAACCTGGGCACGAACCTCGGCGACGTGGCGGGGTCCAAGGCGAGGCTGCTCCGCGACCCGAGGGCGGTGTCGTTGATCCGGTTCGCGGTCTCGGCGGCAGACGACGCGATGCTCGGCGCTGCGGGTCTTCCGCTGCCGTTCGCCGCGCTGGCCGACGATCGCGGGACGCGTACGTTCGGGTTGCGCGGGGGCGGCTCCGTCGTCGTCGGATCGGGGCACGCCATCGGCGCTTTCAAGGAGACAGCGGTGAGCGTGGAGCGCACGTCGACGGGCACCGTCGCACCGCCCGCCGGATTCGCCGACCTCGCCGCGCGCATCCCGCCGTCTCGCGCGGGCTCGCCGCAGATTCGTGTCGAACGCTACGCAGGGGCGGGCGGCGAGCCGGCATACATCGTCTACGTCGGCGGCACCGTCGACACCGGTCCGGTCGCCGGCGGCGAGCCGTTCGACATGACCAGCAACCTGAACGGTGTCGCGCAACTCGACCCGGCGTCGTTGCGCGCGACGCAGCAGGCGATGCGCGAGGCGGGCATCCGACCGGGCGACACCGTCATTCCCGTCGGATACTCGCAAGGCGGCATCGTCGCCACCTCGGTCGCGATGGCAGGCGATTACGACATCCCGGCGCTCGTGACGTTCGGATCGCCCACCGCCGGCGTCGACGTCCCGTCGTCCACCGTCGACGTCGCGGTCGAGCACAGCGACGACCTGGTGCCGGCGCTCGGAGGCATCCCGCTCGCCGCCGATCGCGGTGGCGGCGACCGCATCGTCGTCACGCGTCAGACCTACAGCGGCGGGGTGCCGCCCGGTTCGTCGCCGATCGATGCGCACCTGATGAACGAGTACGCGATCACGGCACACGAGATGGATGCCGCTCAGGACTCGCGTCTGGCCGCCGCGCTGGCGACGCTTCCGATCGGCGGCCCCGGCGGCGCCGAGCTGTTCCGCGGCATCCGGACGAGCCCTCGACCGGCCGCGGGCGGTGGAGGCGGGGGAAACGCATGGTGAGCCGGTGCCGTCGGATCGAGTGGTCGAATCCCCGCCATCGAGGGGCCGGGCCGGGCCGGCTCAACCCGCGGTGGTGCCGCTCACCGTCGCATGACCGGACGGAAGATGAGTCCCAGGAGCCAGCTGATGATCGCGAGGATCAGCGCCGCCCACACGCCGTCCCAGAAACCGTCGACGCGCAGGCCGAAGCCCATCGCGTCGCTGATCCACGACACGATGAGCAGCAGCAGGCCGTTCACGATCAGCGAGATGAGTCCGAGTGTGAGCACGTAGAGCGGGAATGCCACGATGCGGATGACCGTTCCGACGATCCCGTTCACTATTCCGAAGATCAACGCGATCAGCAGATAGGTCAGGATGAGCGGAAAATTGCCGCCGATCGGATCGTACGACGTCACAGTGACGCCACTGACGATCAGCGTTGTCACCCAGAGCGCGAAAGCGTTGATGATCAGTTTCAGCAGAAACCTCATCCGCACAGTGTTCCAGGTCGTGCGGGTCGGCGATACCCTCTGCATGCCGTTGCTCGCTCATCGCGCGCGCAGATCGCGACGGTAAGTTGGCCCTGTGGATGCCCAGAACGTCGAGCGGGTGCTGTTGCGCCCCGAGATCGCCAGCCTCGCCGCCTATGCCCAGGGCCGAGTCCCCCCGGCCGACGGGTTCAAACTCTCCAGCAACGAGAATCCGTTCCATCCGCTGCCCGGCGTGCTGGATGCCGTCGCCGCGGCGAGCACCCTGAACCGCTATCCGGACGGCGCCGCCCTCGCACTACGCGATCGGCTGGCCGAACGGTTCGGTGTCGGAACGACCGAAGTGCACCTCGGCGCCGGATCCGTCGCGCTGATCTCGCAGCTCATCAATGCCGCCGCCGGTCCGGGCGACGAAGTGCTGTACGCGTGGCGGTCGTTCGAGGCGTACCCGGGTCTCGTGACCGTGTCGGGGGCATCCAGCGTCACCGTCCCCCTGCTTCCGGATGCCCGCCACGACTTGGACGGCATGGTCGCCGCCATCACGGACCGCACGCGCGTCATCATCGTCTGCACGCCGAACAATCCGACCGGTCCGATCGTCACGGCCCGGGAGTTCGAGCGGTTCATGGCGGCCGTGCCCACCGATCGGCTCGTACTCCTCGATGAGGCGTACGTCGAGTTCATCACCGACCCGGACCACGTCGACGGTCGCGCCCTCGTCGGCCGCTACCCCAACCTCGTCGTGCTGCGCACCTTCTCCAAGGCGTACGGCCTGGCGGGCCTGCGCATCGGGTATGCGGTGGGCCCCGAGCGCCTGCTGAACGCGGCACGCTCAACCGCCATTCCGATGAGCGTCACCGACACGGCACAGGCTGCCGCGCTCGCCTCGCTCGAGCGCGAAGACGAGCTGCTCCAGCGCGTCGCCGTCATCGCCGAGCGCCGCGCGCGCCTGCGCACCGCGCTCCTCGAGCAGGGCTGGAACGTTCCGGATGCCCAGGGCAATTTCGTCTGGCTCCCCACCGGCGAGCACACCGCGCTCTGCATCGACCGGTTCTTCGATGCCGGGCTGGCCGTGCGCGGGTTCGCGCCCGACGGCATCCGGATCGGTGTCGGCGAGGAGGAATCTGTCGACCGCGTGCTAAAGATCACGAAAGAGCTTGTCGATCACCTACGGAAGAGCCCTCCAAGCGAGCAGTTAGGTTAGTGAGGATGTCTGCCACGAACGACCGATTCGCGTCGCCGGCCGGGCTCTCCGCGGCGACGGTGCAGGTACTGACCGAAGACGGCCGATTCGAGCCGACTGATGCCGCCGCCGAGTTCCTGCCGTACCTCGACCGCCTCAACGACGACGACTTCCGCCGCTTCTACCGCGACATGGTGGTGGTGCGCCGGTTCGACACCGAGGCCACCAATCTGCAACGCCAGGGCCAACTCGCACTGTGGCCGCCGAGCAGCGGGCAGGAGGCCGCGCAGGTCGGATCAGCACACGCGGCCCAGCCGCAGGACACCATCTTCCCGTCGTACCGCGAGCACGTCGTCGCGACGATCCGCGGCGTCGACCCGTTGGACATCATCCGGGTCATGCGCGGCGTCACCAACAGCGGATGGGATCCCACGGATCCGAAGAACGGCAACATGCGCATCTACACGCTCGTGCTCGGCACGCAGGTGCTGCACGCCACCGGCTACGCGATGGGCGTGAAGTTCGACGGCGCCTGCGGTACCGGCGAGAAGGCATCCGAGACGGCCGTGATGGTCTACTTCGGCGACGGCGCCAGTTCCGAGGGAGACGTCAGCGAGGCGTTCGTCTTCGCCGCGAGCTTCCAGACGCCACAGGTCTTCTTCTTGCAGAACAACCAGTGGGCCATTTCCGTGCCGGTGAAGACGCAGTCCCGTACCCCGCTGTACCTGCGCTCCAGCGGCTTCGGCATCCCGGGCGTTCAGGTGGACGGTAACGACGTGCTCGCCAGTTACATCGTCAGTGCGAAGCAGCTCGATGAGGCGCGCGGCGGCCATGGACCGAGCCTGATCGAGGCCGTGACCTACCGGATGGGCGCCCACACCACCAGCGACGACCCCACCAGATACCGCTCCTCAGACGAAGACGAGCACTGGCGCGGCCGCGATCCGATCGTGCGGCTGCGCACCTTCCTCACCGGCCGCGGTGTCGGCGACGAATGGTTCGACGCCATCGACGAGGAGGCCGCCGACTACGCGGCCGACGTGCGCAGGCGCACCCTGGAGATCACGGGGCCGACGGCGGAGGTCGCGTTCGAACACGTGTATTCGGAGCCGCATGCCGGTGTCGTCGAGCAGCAGGCGTGGCTCGAGCGGTACGAGAAGTCCTTCGCTGTGCAGGACCGGCAGCACGGCCAGGAGCAGGGGGTGAGGGCATGAGCGACGTGACGACGACCGAGGCGCTACGTCAGGCATCCGCTCCCGTGCCCGACGGGGTGCCTTTCCGCACCGGCGTCGAGAGTCTGCCGATGGCGAAGGCGCTGAATGCCGGACTGCGGCAGGCGCTCGCGGACGACCCCAAGGTCTTGCTCATGGGCGAGGACATCGGTCCGCTCGGCGGCGTGTTCCGCATCACAGAGGGTCTGCAGGCGGAATTCGGCCCGCAGCGCGTGATCGACACGCCGCTGGCCGAGTCCGGCATCGTCGGCACCGCCATCGGGCTCGCGATGCGCGGCTACCGAACGGTGTGCGAGATTCAGTTCGACGGCTTCGTCTTTCCCGCATTCGACCAGATCACCACGCAGCTCGCGAAGCTCACGGCGCGGCACGAGGGTGCGTTGCGGATGCCCGTGGTGATCCGCATTCCGTACGGCGGCCACATCGGCGCGGTCGAGCACCATCAGGAGAGCCCGGAGGCCTACTTCGCGCACACTCCCGGGTTGCGTGTGGTGAGCCCATCGACACCGAACGACGCCTACTGGATGATCCAGGAGGCGTGCCGCTCCGACGACCCGGTGATCTTCCTCGAGCCGAAGAGCCGCTACTGGCCCAAGGGCGAGGTGGACTTCTCGGGCAGTGCAGTGCCGTTGCACGCGAGCCGAGTGGTGCGCACCGGAACGGACGTCACATTGGTGGGTCACGGCGCGATGATCAGCGTGCTGCTGCGCGCCGCCGAGATCGCCGCGGATGAGGGAACGAGCGTCGAGGTCGTCGACCTGCGGTCCCTCTCCCCGATCGACTTCGGCCCGCTGCTGGGCTCCGTGCGCAAGACGGGCCGCCTGGTCGTCGCGCAGGAGGCGCCCGGGTTCGCCAGCCTCGGGAGCGAGATCGCCGCCACAGTGGCCGAGAGGGCGTTCTACTCGCTCGAGGCCCCGGTGCTGCGCGTCTCCGGCTTCGATACGCCGTTCCCGCCGGCCAGTCTCGAAGACTCGTATCTGCCCGACGCCGACCGTGTGCTCGAGGCCGTCGATCGCGCGCTCGCGTATTGACCGGCATCCGTCGCACGTTCCGCACAATCGCGAAGCCTTCCGCCTCGAAAACGCCGCCCAAGGAGAGCCATGAGTGAGTCCGAGTTTCTGCTGCCGGACGTCGGCGAGGGCCTGACCGAGGCCGAGATCGTGTCGTGGAAGGTCGGTCCCGGCGACACGGTGCACCTCAACGATGTGCTGTGTGAGATCGAGACGGCGAAGTCACTCGTCGAGCTGCCCTCGCCGTTCGAGGGCGTCGTCGACCGGCTGCTCGTCAGCGAGGGCGAGACGGTGGAGGTGGGCGCACCGATCATCGTCGTGGGCGCGGATGCCTCGGGCGGCACGGCGTCGGGTGCGGAGGGACTCGACAACGTGATCGAGGTCGACGAGACGGAACTCGAGCAGGCGACACACGCCGGCCCGGCTGCCGACGACGCCGATGCTTCGGTGCTCATCGAGCGCGAGGGCGACGAGCAGAAGCCCGGTGCGGTGCTCGTCGGCTACGGTTCGGCGGGGCACGGAGCGAGCCGGCGGCGCAGCCAGAACCGCGGGCAGACGCCAGAGGGTCGCCATGTGCCCGCTGCTGCCGACCTCGTGCCGGCCGCTCGGGCGGTGCCGGTCGTCGCGAAGCCGCCGATCCGCAAGCTCGCCAAAGACCTCGGCGTCGACCTCGGTCAGGTCGCCGGTACCGGCATCGCCGGTGAGATCACCCGCGACGACGTGATCAGGCAGGCCAGTCAGGCGAGCGTGTTCCGCAACATCCAGACCCCCGAGTGGCCTGATGCCCGCGAAGACCGCATTCCGGTCAAGGGCGTGCGCAAGGCGATCGCCGCGGCCATGGTCACCAGTGCGTTCACGGCACCGCACGTGAGCCTCTTCGTCGACGTGGATGCCACGCGCACCATGGAGTTCGCGCAGCGGCTCAAGAAGTCGCCGGACTTCGCCGGTGTGAAGGTGTCGCCGCTGCTGATCATGGCGAAGGCGATCATCTGGGCGGTGCGTCGCAACCCCACGGTGAACTCGACGTGGACCGATGAGGAGATCGTCGTGCACCACTTCGTGAACCTCGGCGTCGCCGCCGCGACACCGCGTGGCCTCATCGTGCCGAACGTGAAAGATGTGCAGTCGATGAGTCTGCTCGAGCTGGCGGGCGCCCTCGAGCAGCTCACCATCACCGCCCGAGACGGCAAGACGCAGCCGGCGCAGATGGCAGGTGGCACCATCACGGTCACGAACATCGGGGTGTTCGGGATGGACACCGGAACGCCCATCCTCAATCCGGGCGAGGTGGCGATCGTCGCACTCGGAACGATCAAGCAGAAGCCGTGGGTGGTCGACGGCGAGGTGCGCCCGCGTTTCGTCACCACGCTCGGGGCATCCTTCGACCACCGCGTCGTCGACGGGGATGTCGCCAGCCGGTTTCTCGCCGACGTCGCCGCGATCATCGAGGAGCCGGCGCTGCTCCTGGACTGAGGGCTGAGCCCCGGCGCACCGCGCCGGCATCGACGCTAGGCGTTCGCGCCGAGACTACCCGCAGTGCGCCTAGTCTCGGCTCACACGCGTAGTCTCGCGGAACTCCGCGTGGTCCGTCTCGCACGAGGAGAGGTAGACCAACCAGGTTGACCAACGTTGGTCGGCTCAGTACGCTCGATACATGAAGACGGTCAAGGTTCAGTACGCGAAGACTCACCTTTCCGCGCTGCTGCACGCCGTGGAGCGCGGCGAAGAGGTGACGATCGCACGCGGAGATCAGCCCGCAGCTCGCCTTGTACCGCTGGATGCGACCGAGGAGCGCGAACTCGGCTTCGTGCCGTACGACGTGCCGGCGTCGTTCTTCGAACCCCTTCCCGACGATGAACTCACCGCATGGGAAGGGTGAGCGTGAGGTATTTGCTGGACACGCACGCGCTGCTGTGGGCGCTGACCAGCCCCGAGCGGCTCGGTGCTGAAGCGGAGACGGCCATTCGTCCCAGATCATCCGAGTTGATCGTTTCGGCGGCATCCGCCTGGGAGATCGCGACCAAGAACCGGCTGGGCAAGCTTCCGCAAGCGGACACAGTGTTAGAGGGCTATGGGCGCCATCTCGACCGTCTCGGCGTGGAGCGGCTGCCGATCACCGACGAGCACGCGTTGCTCGCCGGTCGCCTCGACTGGCCGCATCGTGATCCCTTCGACCGAATGCTCGCCGCTCAGGCGATGATCGAGTCCGCGACGCTGCTCACCGCTGATCCGGTGTTCGCTGGCCTGCCCGGGATCGCCAGCTGCTGGTAACAGGGGCTCGTGTGCCGGCGCGATCAGATGTCGAGTTCTTCGACGTGCGGGCCGGCCAGGGCTGCCGTGACAGCTGCGACGAGCTCGTCGGGGAGTGAGCCCCTCATCGCGTCGGAGTCGGAGTACACGGTCAAGGTCCGACCGCCGGTCTGCCACCAGTCCCTGTTCCACGTACGAGGGTCGTTCCACGCCGAATCGTCCCCGTTCGGCGAAGACAGTGCGCGCCAATCCGGATCGTCGCGAACGTGGACGGCGAACTGGCCGCGCTCCGTCGCGTACACCCGATAGGTCTTGGAACGCACGCCGTCGTGGTCCTCGTAACGCAGGATGCGCCTCCCCGTGAAGCGCTTCACCGTGACGACCGGACCATCCTGCACTTCGACTTCGATCTCTTGCATCTGCGTCTGGCCTTCTTCCCGTTCTCGTTGCGCGACGTACAGGCGCAACCCGGCGGCGACCGCCGCCGACAGGCCGCCGGCGAGCTCAGCGGCGCGGTCGAACAGGCTCCCGTCGTCGGCCGACACGTAGATGTTTCTGGTGGCCATGTGTATAAGTATGCGCATATTGATGTCCTAGATCAATGGCATGGCGTGCGGAGTTCCGCTCGCAGCCGGTGTCGCTTGATCCAGCCGTCGGAATCGCCGAACCGGCACGAGGTGCAGACCGTGCGGTGGGCGGAATTGCGCTGCCGGCCGCAGCGCAATTCGGACTTGCACGGGCCGCTGAACGCGCCAGTCTGCGCGCGTCCAGCGCCGCTGACGGCCACTCGTCCGTTCGTGGCCGTCTCCTCTGAGATCGTGCTCACTCGGCGGCCGGAGCACAGGCACCGAGCGCCTGAGCAGGCGTGCAGAGACAGGCCCCGAAATGCAACCTGCCTTGCAGCCGATTCCCACGATCGCGTCCGCACTGTGGAGAAGAGAAGTTGCGCGAACTACCGCAAAGACGCGGGTAGCGCACGCATTGGCGGGAGGCCATAGCAATGAATCTTCGACAATCGGGCGCGCGGCGCCGACTTCTGTTCGCAGGGGTTCTGTTGTCTGCTGCATCCATGATCCTGGTCGGATGCTCGTCCAGTTCGTCGCCGAAGTCGGCGTCGGCGAGCGGGAACGCGCCGGGCAAGACGGCGAACACGATCTCGTGGGCGCTGCCGCCCGCGACCGTGCCGAACTGGATCTGGCCGTTCTCACCGATCGCGGACTTCTCCGTGACCAACTCCGAGATGCAGCTGATGATGTATCGCACGCTGTACTGGTACGGCGACAACGGCAAGACCGGCGTCGACTACTCGCTGAGCCTGGCCAAGAAGCCGGAATACAGCAACGGCGGCAAGACCATCACGATCAAGCTGAACCCGTACAAGTGGTCGAACGGCGAGAGCGTGACGGCTCAGAACGTGCTGTTCTGGATCAACATGGACAAGGCGGAGAAGGCGAACTACGCAGGGTACAACCCGGGACAGTTCCCCGACAACATCGTGTCGGCGACCGCACCGGACAGCTCGACGGTCGTGCTCACCACCGACAAGGCGTACAGCCAGGAGTGGTTCCTGATGAACCAGCTCAGTCAGATCACGCCGATGCCGGAGGCCTGGGACATGACCAGCGCCACGGCGAAGGGCGACTGCTCCACGAATGAGAGCGGATGCGCCGCCGTCTACACGTACCTGAACGCACAGAGCAAGGACCTGCCGACGTACGCCAGCAGTCCGGTCTGGTCGGTCGTGGACGGTCCGTGGAAGCTCTCCAGCTTCAACTCCGACGGGCACGTCACCTTCGTGCCGAACGCGAAGTACTCCGGCCCGGTCAAGGCGCAGGTGAAGGAATTCAAGATGGTTCCCTTCACCCAGGACTCGTCAGAGTTCAGCGTGCTGCGTGCCGGGAGCACCCTCGATGTCGGCTACATCCCGACGCAGGACATCAGCCAGGTCAAACCGGCCAGCACCGCGCCGGACGTGGGCGGCCCGAACCCGCTGAGCAAGAACTACAACCTCCAGCCGTGGTTCCTGTACTCGTTCAACTACTTCCCGATCAACTACAACAACCCGACGGTGGGGCCGATCTTCAAACAGCTCTACTTCCGTCAGGCGCTGCAGTCGGTGGTCGACCAGCAGGGCATCCTGAAGTCCGCGGCGAAGGGCTACGGCCTTCCGACCTACGGTCCCGTGCCGTTGTTCCCGTCGAGTTCGCTGATCTCCTCCTCGGAGAAGTCGAACCCGTACCCGTTCAGCATCGCGAACGCCACGAAGTACCTCAGCGACAACGGATGGAAGGTCGTCAAGAACGGCCAGACCACCTGTGAGAAGCCGGGTACCGCCAAGGGCGACTGCGGCGAGGGCATCCCCGCCGGCGAGGCGCTGACGTTCAACCTGCCGTACGCGAGTGGCCAGGCGACGATCGATACGGCCATGGCGTCGCTGAAGTCGAACGCGGCCCAGGTCGGCATCACGCTGAACCTCAAGGCCGAGCCGTTCAACTCGGTCACCGCGACCGCGGTGCCGTGCTCCGGAGCGACTTGCACCTGGGACATGGGCAACTGGGGCGGCGGCTGGACCTACGCGCCCGACTACTACCCGACCGGCGAACTGCTGTTCGCCACGGGTGCCGGCTCGAACTCGGGCAGCTACTCCAACTCCACACTCGACAACCTCATCGAGGCCACGAACGTGCAGAGCGGAGACGCCGTGCTGCACGCGTACGAGGACTTCATGGCGAAGAACGTTCCGGTCATCTACCAGCCCAACTACACCTACTCGCTCGTCGAGGTGGCCGGTGGGCTGAAGGGATTCCAGAACAACCCGTACGGGGCCATCAAGCCGGAGACGTGGCACTACTGATCCGGGCCGCGAAGGAGGGGGACGGCCTAGCGGGAGGCGGGTGAACGATCATGATCGGATACACCCTCCGGCGTCTCGCTCAGGCCGTGCTCGTGGTCTTCGTGGTGACCGTCATCGTGTTCATCCTGTTGCACTCCCTGCCGGGCGGGGCCGCGCGCGCGATCCTGGGGCCGCGCGCGACCCCGGCGCAGATCTCACTGTTCAACGAGCAGAACGGTCTGAATCAGCCGCTCGTGGTGCAGTACTTCACCACCCTGGGCGGATGGCTGACCGGTGACTTCGGCTTCTCGTACAAGCTGAACCAGTCGGTCGGGTCGCTCCTGGCCGAGCGGTTGCCGAAGACGATCATCCTCGCCGCGTTCGCTCTCGCGCTCACCGTGCTCGTCGCCGTGCCGATCGGCATCTACCAGGCGGTCCGCCGCAACAGGTTCCTCGACTACGTGCTCACCGGGGCGTCGTTCGTGTTCTACGCGGCTCCGACGTTCTTCCTCGGGTTGATCATGATCGAGGTGTTCTCGTCGACACTCGGATGGTTCCCGCCCGAGGCGCCGCAGTCCGACGGGGTGGTGCCGATCTTCCAGCAGTTCGACGCGATGGTGCTGCCCATCGTCACGCTCGCGCTGCTGGGCATAGCGGGGTTCTCCCGCTACATGCGGTCATCCGTGCTCGACAACATCAACCAGGACTACGTTCGCACGGCGCGCGCGAAGGGAGCTTCGGGAACCCGGGTGCTCTGGGGTCACGTGCTGCGCAACGCGCTCATCCCGATCATCACGCTGCTCGGGCTGTCACTGCCCGCGCTGTTCGCAGGCGCGCTGATCACGGAGTCCATCTTCAACTTCCCCGGTATGGGGCTGCTGTTCTGGAACGCCGCGCAGCAGTCCGACTATCCGGTGGAACTGGGAGTCGTCATCGTCACGGCGTTCGCGACGGTGATCGGCAACCTCATCGCCGACCTGTTGCTGCTGGTCGTGGATCCGAGAGTGAAACTATGACCCGACCGCTCGCACTGGAGACCGACGTCGGCCCCACGCCTCCCGCGGAGCCGATGCTCGGCGCGATCACCTCGACCAAGCCGAAGAGCATGTTCCGCCTCGGCTTCGAGGTGTTCGTGCAGAACCGCCTCGCCGTCGCGGGAATCGTCGTCGTGGCGCTCGCCGTGCTGTTCTGCTTCGTCGGGCCGCTGGTCTACCCGACGGACCAGGCGACCGTGCACCTGCTGAACGCCAACCTGCCGCCAGGGCCCGGGCATCCGCTGGGCACCGACAGCTCCGGCTACGACGTGCTCGGCCGGCTGATGGTAGGTGGCCAGGTCTCGCTGATCGTCGGGTTCGCGGCGGCTGCGGTCGCGACCATAGTCGGCACGATCTGGGGTGCCGTCGCCGGGTTCTTCGGCGGCGCCGTCGATGCCGTCATGATGCGCATCGTCGATGCCGTGCTGGCCATCCCGATCTTGTTCCTGCTGTTGTTCCTGGTCACGATCGTGACGCCTTCGCTGCCCGTGATGATCATCGTGATCGGGCTCACCGCCTGGCTCGTTCCTGCCCGGCTCGTGCGCGGGGAGTCGCTGACGCTGCGGGTGCGGGAGTACGTGCAGGCGGTGCGCGTGATGGGCGGCTCGAGCTGGCGATCGGTGACCAGGCACATCATGCCGAACGTGGTCGGCACGGTCATCGTGAACGCCACGTTCCAGGTGGCCGACGCCATCCTGCTCGTCGCCTACCTCGGCTTTCTCGGACTGGGGATCTCGCCGCCGGCCACCGACTGGGGCGGGATGCTCAGCAAGGGCACGCAGTTCGTCTTTCTGAACTACTGGTGGCTGATCTACCCGCCCGGCATCGCGATCATCCTGGTGGTGGTCGCCGTGAACCTCGTCGGCGACGGGCTCCGGGACTCGGTCGAGGTTCGGCTGCAGCGGCGTTGATGCGCACGGAATCGAGGGGAGGGTAGCCATGGCGTTGCTGGAGATCACGGGGCTGAGCACGGACATCCGGCTCAGCAAATCCGTCGTGCACGCCCTCGACGACGTGACGTTCAGCGTCGACGCGGGGCAGACGGTCGGGCTGGTCGGCGAGTCCGGCTGCGGCAAGACCATGACTGCGATGTCGATCGAGCGCCTGCTGCCGCCTGGCGGCCGCATCGTCGGCGGGAGCGTGATGTTCGACGGTGCCGACCTCGTCCGCGCGTCGGAGTCGACGATGCGGGAGATCCGCGGCGGCGACATCGGCATGATCTTCCAAGATCCGATGACGAGCCTCAATCCCGTGCAGACGATCGGCGACCAGGTGGCCGAGCCGTTGTTGCTGCATCGCGGCATGTCGCGCCACGAGGCGCGGGAGCCGGTGCTGGAGATGCTTCGGCAGGTGGGCATCCCGAACCCGGAACGCAGGATGAAGAGCTACCCGCACCAGCTCTCCGGCGGCCAGCGGCAGCGGGTGATGATCGCGATGGCGCTGATCTGCCGCCCGAAGCTGCTGATCGCGGACGAGCCGACCACCGCGCTCGACGTCACCGTGCAGAAGCAGATCCTCGAACTCATCGACGGGCTGCGCAGCGAGTTCGGGATGGCGGTGATACTGGTCACCCACGACCTCGGCGTGATCGCCGGGCGTGCCGACCGTGTGGTCGTGATGTACGCGGGCAAGGTCGCCGAGGCCGCTGGAACGCGCACGCTGTTCCGCGAACCGAGACACCGCTACACAGAGGCGCTGTTCGAGTCGCTGCCGGAGCGTGCCGCGGGAGCCGATGCCCGCCTTTACTCGATCCCGGGCCTGCCGCCCGACCTCGTCGACCCGCCGCCGGCCTGCCGTTTCGCCCCGCGCTGCCGCTTCGCCACCGACCAGTGCCGCACCAAGGTGCCCCAGTTCGACCGCATCAGGCACGACGACGGCATGCAGCAGTATGCGTGCTTCGTGCCGCGCACCGAGCCGCTCCCGTCCCCCGACGAACTCATGGCAAGGCATGCGGCAGAGGTGCGCCCGGTCGACACGGATGCCCGCACCTGGGTCGCGCCGACACGCTTCATTCCCGACGACGGGGTGCCTCTGCTGCAGGTGAAGGGTCTCGTGAAGGACTTTCCGGTCACCGCCGGTGCCGTGCTGCGCAGAAAGGTGGGCGCTGTCAGCGCCGTTGCGGATGTCGGCTTCGTCATCCCCCGTGGCCACACGGTCGGACTCGTGGGCGAGTCCGGCTGCGGCAAGACGACGCTCGGTCGGCTCATCGTGGGCCTGGAGACACCGACCGGCGGCGAGATCCTGTTCCGCGGACGACGTCTGGACCGGCGCCGGGGGCGCGACCGGCAGGAGGCGCGGCGCAACGTGCAGTTCATGTTCCAGGACTCGTATGCGTCGCTGGATCCGCGGATGCGCGTGCGCTCGATTCTGCGTGAGCCGCTGGAGATACAGCACGTCGGCACGTCGCGGGATCGTGACCGCCGCGTGGACGAACTGCTCGCCGACGTCGGTCTGTCTGCACGCGCCGGCGAGCGCTACCCGCACGAGTTCTCCGGGGGCCAGCGGCAACGCATCGGCCTCGCGCGGGCGTTGGCGCTCGAGCCGGGGCTGATCGTCGCAGACGAGCCGGTCTCGGCGCTCGACGTGTCGATCCAGGCGCAGGTTCTGAACCTCATGAAAGAACTCCAGGTGGAGCGCAGTCTCACCTATCTCTTCATCAGCCACGACCTCTCCGTCGTGCGCTACCTCTCCGACGTGATCGCCGTCATGTACCTCGGCAAGCTGGTCGAGGTCGGGCCGGCCGCGGAGGTGTACTCGATGCCGCAGCACCACTACACGCGCGGGCTGATCGACACCATCCCGATCGCCGACCCCGTCGTGGAGAAGGCGAAGGCGGAGCTCGGGGTGCGCGGCGAGATCCCGTCGGCCATAGACCCGCCGAGCGGATGCCGGTTCCGCACCCGCTGCCCGATGGCGCAGGAGATCTGCGCTCAGGTCGAACCCCTGTTGAGGGTCGGCGGCGGCAGCTCGCTGGAACCGACACCGGCTCCAGCAGGCACGGTGCCGCACATGGTGGCGTGCCACTTTCCGCTGTCGCCGAACACGGCGGCCGCTGCAGTGAACGCGTCGGTGCTGGGCGAGGTGCGCGCTACCGGCACGGCGCGCGCGGGTGGTGCGTCCGCGGCTCACGCCGCGTGACGCGGGTGGTGCTCATCGCGCCGAGACTATGGCCGCGGCGCCGAGACTACGGCTGCGGCGTCGACACTACGGCTGCGGCGTCAAGACTACGGTCATTGTCCGTAGTCTCGTCGCCGGACTCGTAGTCTCGGCGTCATCGTCGCGCGGCCGCGTCCAACGCCTTGAGCGCGCGGTCGAGCGCGCCGCCCAGGCCGTAACGCTCGCCGAGGGCGCGCACGGATGCGAGCTGCGCGGCATCCGGAGTCCGCAACGTGCCGTCCACCTCGGGCAGTTCCACCCGCTCGCCGACCGCGATCGCGGGCACCGCCCGGTCGAGGTACTCCGCGGATGCCGTCAGCTTCGCCCGCACGCCGGCACCGAGCGGCGTGGCCGGATCGTTCGCCGCCTTCAGGATGCCGTCCAGATCGCCGAACTCGCGCAACAGCCCGGCGGCGGACTTCTCGCCGATCCCGGCGACGCCGGGCAGCCCGTCTGACGGGTCGCCGCGCATCGCCGCGAATGCCGCATACTGCCGCGGCGAGATGCCGTACTTGGCCTCGACGACCGCATCCGTCACCAGCTCGAGCCTGCTCATGCCACGCGCGGTGTAGATGACGCGCACGCCGCCCGCGTCGTCCACCAGCTGGAAGAGGTCGCGATCGCCCGTCACCACATCGACAGGTCGCCCCGGCGCGACCTGTGCGGCACGGCGGGCCAGGCACCCGATCACGTCGTCGGCCTCGGCCTGTTCGGCGCCGACCACGGCGATGCCCAGCTTGCCCAGCAGCTCGCGGATGACCGGCACCTGCGGCACGAGTCCCGCCGGGGTATCTTCCACGTCGACCCCGCCCGGCACGAGCTCGGCCACGCGGTGCGCCTTGTACGACGGAATGAGGTCGACGCGCCAGCGCGGGCGCCAGTCGTCATCCCAGCACGCAACGAGTGCGGTCGGCCCGAACTCCGTGACGAGCTTGGCGACGATGTCGAGCAGTCCGCGGATGCCGTTGACCGGCATCCCGTCGGGCGACGTCACTCTCTCCGGCACGCCGTAGAACGCGCGGTAGTACAACGAGGCGGTGTCGAGCAGCATGAGGCGGCCGGTCATGCACTCGATCCTGTCACCGTCCGCAGTCGGCCGTCTGCCGTCCGCCGTCCGCCGTCCGCACGCCGGAACCTGGGGGCGGAACCGGCGGCGGGAGCCTCGGGGCGGAACTCGCGGCGGAGCCGAGGAGGGAGCCGAGGAGGGAGCCGAGGGAAGGAATCGGGGCGGCGTGCGCGGCTTGCTGCTTTTGAGTATCATTATCAATAAGCGGTTGTCGCCAGTCGCGACGTCGACCGCTCGACGGGACGGGCATCCGTCCACGTCTCACGAGAACCGCGACTTGGACAGGTATCCCACCTTCATGAAGCGCCCTGCCTTCATCCGCTCCCGCACCTTGCACCGCAGCGGGAGCCACGCAACCCGACGCAACCGGTCGACAGTGCTCGCGGCGACCGCGCTCGCCGTCGCCGCACTGACGACACTGACCCTGACCGGATGCTCCGCCACGGCATTCGACCCCCCGGCGCGTGCCGCAACGGGCCGCATCGACGTCGTCGCCTCCACCGACGTGTGGGGCGATGTCGCCAAGCAGATCGGCGGAGACAGGGTCGATGTCACATCGATCATCGACGACCCGAAGAAGGATCCGCACGAGTACCAGGCGACCGGTCAGAACCAGCTCGCCCTGTCGAAGGCCGAGATCGTGATCGTCAACGGCGGCGGATACGACGACTTCGCCGGCGAGATGCTCGCTGCGCTGCACACGAAGCCGGTCGTGTTGAACGCGGCGGATCTCTCCGGCTACGACCAGCATCCATCCGACGGCGAGTTCAACGAGCACCTCTGGTACGACTTCCCCACCGTCGACAAGGTGGCGCAGCGCCTCGCAGCGCAGTACTCGAAGGCTCGGCCGGCCGACAGGCAGACGTTCCAGGCGAACGAGAAGAAGTTCGAGGCATCGATCGCGAGTCTGCAGGCCACCGAGTCGCAGCTGAAGCAGCGGTACGCCGGCAAGGGGGTCACGATCACCGAGCCGGTGCCCCTCTACATGCTGAACGCGATCGGGCTCGTGAACAAGACGCCGGAGAAGTTCAGCGAGGCGATCGAGAACGACACGGATGTCGCGCCATCCGTACTGCAGCAGACCCTCGCGCTCTTCTCCTCGCGCTCCGTCGCCCTCCTGGCGTACAACGACCAGACGACCGGAGCGCAGACGCAGAAGGTGGTCGATGCGGCGAAGGCGAACGACATCCCGGTCGTTCCGGTGGCGGAGACGCTGCCCGCCGGCAAGACGTACCTCACCTGGATGCGCGCCAACCTCGACGCGATCGGCGCCGCTCTCGGAAAGGCGGGATCATGAGCACTCCCGACCGCACTTCGGCTCTCTCGGCCCGCTCTGCAATCGGCGACGAGCCTGCGGTGGCGCGATCGGCATCCATGGAGACGGTCCTCAGCCTCCGCGACGCGACGCTCGGATTCGCCGAGCGCACGCTGTGGTCGGGCCTCGACCTCGACGTGCACGCCGGGGAGTTCATCGCCGTGCTCGGCGCGAACGGATCGGGCAAGACGAGCCTGCTCAAGGTCATCCTCGGCCAGCAGAGACTCGTGTCGGGTTCGATCGAGTTCCTCGGTGAGCCGGTCACTCGCGGCAACCGGCGAATCGGATACATCCCGCAGCAGCGGATGGCCGACGAGGGCACCCCTCTGCGCGCCCGCGACCTGATCGGGCTCGGCGTGGACGGGCACCGCTGGGGCGTTCCGTGGCCGTCGAGGGGTCGACGCGAGCGCATCGACGGGCTTCTGGATGCCGTCGGTGCCGCCGCGTATGCGAGAGTGCCGATCGCGACGCTCTCCGGCGGCGAGCAGCAGAGGTTGCGCGTGGGGCAGGCGCTCGCCGGAGATCCGCGGATGCTGCTCTGCGACGAGCCCCTGCTCTCGCTCGACATAGCGCACCAACGTGCCGTGAGCGAGCTCATCGACCGGCACCGGCGGGAGCGGCAACTGGGCGTGCTGTTCGTCACGCACGACGTGAACCCGGTGCTCGACCTCGTCGACCGCGTGCTGTATCTCGCGGGCGGAAAGTTCCGTATCGGAACGCCCGATGAGGTGCTGCGCAGCGAGGTGCTCAGCGAGCTGTACGACTCGCCGGTCGACGTCATCCGCACCCGCGGCCGCATCGTCGTGGTCGGCACATCGGATGCCCCCGGCGCACACCCCGACGGATCTCACGCGCACCACGACGAGCATCACGATCCGCATCACGACGAGCGCGACCACGACGTTCGCGAGCACGACCTGTACGAGGAGGTGGGGCGATGATGCACGCGGATGCCGCCGCCTGGTGGAGCCAGATCTTCAACTTCACCGACTACGGGCAGTTGGTCGTGCTGCTGCACAACTCGATCCTGGCGGGGGCCATGCTGGGGCTTGTCGGCGGGCTGATCGGGGTCTTCGTGATGTCGCGCGACATGGCGTTCGCGGTGCACGGCATCAGCGAGCTGTCGTTCGCCGGGGCATCCGCGGGGCTCCTGTTCGGAGTCGGGGTGGTGCAGGGGTCCCTCGTCGGATCGCTGATCGCCGCGCTCCTGATCGGGGTGCTCGGATCGCGGGCGCGCGAACGCAACTCCATCACCGCCGTGCTGATGCCCTTCGGGCTGGGGCTGGGCATCCTGTGCCTGGCGCTCTATCCCGGGCGCTCGGCGAACAAGTTCGGCCTGCTCACCGGGCAGATCGTCGCGATCGACACCCCGCAGATCGGCGCGCTTCTGGTCATCTCGGTCGTCGTTCTCGCAGGGCTCGCTGTGGTGTGGCGCCCGCTCACGTTCGCGAGCCTCGACGCCGACGTGGCCGCAGCTCGCGGCGTGCCGACCCGCACGCTCTCGATCGTCTTCATGCTGCTGCTCGGTCTCGCCGTGGCAGTCTCCGTACAGATCGTCGGTGCGCTGCTGGTGCTCTCGATCCTGGTCACACCCGCCGCCGCCGCGCTCAAGGTATCGTCGTCGCCTCTGATCGTCCCGCTGCTCAGCGTCGTGTTCGGCGTCGTGTCGATGGTGGGCGGAATCATGCTCGCGCTCGGCGGATCCGTGCCCATCAGCCCCTACGTCACCACGATCTCGTTCCTCATCTACCTGGTGTGCCGCGGGATCGCCTGGGTGCGCAAGCGCAGGGGCGTCAGCGGCAGACGGATGCCCGTGGCCGCCGCCGATCGCGCCCCTGTTCTGGAGGTTTCGTCATGAAGCTCGGCCGTCGGTCGTGTGCGGAGGTTGGAGCGTGAAACGCAACACGTGGCAGCGCGAGGCGGTGCGTGAGGCGCTCGCCTCCAACGAGGGTTTCGTGAGCGCGCAGAGCCTGCACACCGAGCTGCGCGAGCACGGGTCGTCCATCGGACTCGCGACGGTCTACCGCGCGCTGGCAGACCTGGCGGCGGAGGGGGAGTCGGATTCGCTGCAGTCTCCCGACGGCGAGGCGCTCTACCGGGCCTGCTCGACGACCGGTCATCACCACCACCTGATCTGTCGCCGCTGCGGCCTCACCGTCGAGATCGCCGCAGACGACGTCGAGCAGTGGGCGCAACGCGTCGCCTCCGAGCACGGCTTCACGGATGCCCGACACGTCGTCGACGTGTTCGGCCTGTGCGACACGTGCTCGGCATCCTCCGACGCGCGCTGACGCGCGTCTGAGGCCCACGCTCGCTGGCGCGCGGCTGCGGCCCACGCTCGCCGGCAGCCGTCGCTCGCTGACGCACGGCTGTGGCCCACGCTCGCCTGCAGCTGGCGCTGACCTTCTGCCACCGCCAGCAATCCCGTCGTCGCCCCCAGCAATCCCGTCGCCACCGCCAGCAATCCCGTCGTCGCCCCCAGCAATCCCGTCGCCACCGCCAGCAATCCCGTCAACATGACTGTCCGCGCTCTCACGCCGAGAACATGCCGTTCTGGCATGCTTTCGGGCAGATGTCCTGTTGGTGACCCACGCGCCCGACACCGATTTGGGTGCACGCGGCGTGTCGCGTAGACTTGCTCTTCGTCTGCGCGGGCTCCTCTGCGCAGTTCGCACACGTCCCAACCACGGGGCGTGACCGACGGCCGAGATGGCCGTCGGCGCTGGCGTCGCGGCAAAGACCAGAAATGACCTTCGCTTGCTGTTCCAGCGCGCCGACAAGAGATCTTGGGAAGGGCATCCGCCCTTCGGTACTGATGGAGGAAATCATGGCAGCTGTCTGCCAGGTGACGGGAGCTGTGCCCGGTTTCGGGCACACCATCTCGTTCTCGCACAAGCGCTCGAAGCGCCGTTTCGACCCGAACATCCAGAGGCGCACCTACTACGTGCCCTCGCTGCGCCGTAAGGTCACGCTGAATGTCTCTGCCCGCGGCATCAAGGTGATCGATGCCCGCGGCATCGACGCTGTGGTGGGCGAGATCCTCGCCCGTGGGGAGAAGATCTGATGGCCAAGCAGCAGGACATCCGCCCGATCATCAAGCTTCGTTCGACGGCCGGCACCGGTTACACCTACGTGACCAAGAAGAACCGCCGCAACGACCCCGACCGCCTCGTGCTCAAGAAGTACGACCCCATTGTGCGCAAGCACGTCGAATTCCGCGAGGAGCGGTAGAGCATGGCTAAGAAGAGCAAGATCGCGCGCAACAAGCAGCGCAAGGTGGTCGTCGACCGTTACGCGGCGAAGCGGGTCGAACTGAAGAAGGCCCTCGTCAACCCGAACTCGAGCGACGAGGAGCGCGAGGCCGCCCGCGTCGGCCTGCAGAAGCTTCCCCGCAACGCTTCGCCGGTGCGCTTGCGCAGCCGTGACGCCGTCGACGGACGTCCGCGTGGCGTGCTGACCAAGTTCGGCATCTCCCGTGTTCGCTTCCGCGACATGGCTCACCGCGGAGAACTCCCGGGCATCACGAAGTCGTCCTGGTAGTCGCAGGCATCCACCGGTTCATCCGGTGACGCGTCAAAGGGGCGCCGTCCTTCGGGACGGCGCCCCTTTGCGTGCACGCCACCTCAGGGATGGCGTCCTTTCGCGTCTGTCCCGTGCATCGGCGTGGCGTCCTTTGGGTGTGCGCCGCGCATCGGGGCAGCGCCCCTTCGCATGCGCGCCTCGATCCCAAAACAGGACGATTGACTGAGAACAGGCCGGAACAGGGTGTTTTCAGCGTGAGAGCGCGATCCATCCTGCTTTCGTGCCGGTCGTTCGAGGGCCGGGGTTGCGCTGCGCAGCCGGGGTTGCCCGAAGAGCGAGCGAGGTCGAGTTCCCTGTGCATAACTCCGCCAAGGCTGTGCATAACTGCGGCCTCCGGCGCTCTCGCACGACATGAACGCCGCCAAATCGATCAGAAACCCCGAAGATCCGCGGAATTCCGCGGTTTCTTGGTACCTTGAGGGCGGTTCGGCAAGCATCTTGCCCCGAATCACTCCATGCGGCTCATGGCCGCGAACTTCACTACAAACGCTGCTCAGCAGCAGAACGTCCGAGGAGGACACTCAATGGCTGACAAGTCGCTGAACAAGACCGAACTCGTGGCGGCGGTCGCCGCGTCGACCGGTCAGAGCCAGGCCGCCGTGGGGGCTGTGGTCGACGCTTTCTTCGCGACCATCGCCGAGACCGTCGCAGGCGGGGGCAAGGTCACCATCCCGGGCTGGCTCGCCGCAGAGCGTACGTCGACGGCCGCGCGTACGGGCCGCAACCCGCAGACCGGTGCCGAGATCAAGATCCCGGCCGGCCACCGCGTCAAGCTGACTGCGGGCAGCAAGCTCAAGGCTTCCGTCAAGTAGCCTTTCCGCACACGAGAAGGGGATGCCGGTTCGCCGGCATCCCCTTCTCGTGTCTCGACGTCGAGAGCCGGGCCTTCACGCGGCCGGCGAGGGAGCACGCAGTTGACGAGGGAGCGCGGCCGGCGAGCAAGCACGCTGCTGACGAGGGAGCACGCGGCTCGTCAGCAAGCACGCTGTTGACGTGCAATGCGTGGTGGTTCGTCGAAAGCGTGCTCGTTGGGCGAATGCGTGCTCGTTGGTCGTTTCGGCAGCGTGCGCGTTGACCCTTCGGACTGGCTGAAGTGGTCGCCGGGCCCGAAATGCGGCGAGGCCCCAACGTGAATTGCGGGGCCGAGACGCGTCGCCGGGCCGCGTGGACCCCGGCGGGCCCACGCCCGACCTCGGTGGGTGCGAAACGCCGAGCGGGCGTCACCGTTCCCTTCCTCCACAGCGCGGGTGACGAAGGCGAGTGCACACAGGCATCCGGTCTCGCCCGCCCTCAAGGTTGCAGCGCCTACGCTTGTCGGGTGAGAAGAGCGCAGCGCGTCGCGGGCCCCGTCGCACTCGTCGTGGCGGCACTGGCGGCCATCCTCGTGGCGCTCGCGTACGGCGGTGCGGCATCCGCTCCGGCGCTGCTCGACCCTGGCACTGTCGTGCGGTGGGGTCTGCCGATCGCGAACCTCTTCGTGAACCTGAGCGCCGCCGCGATGATCGGTGCGCTGTTCATGGCATGCTTCGCGCTCAGCCCCGGAAAGCCCGAGTATGACAGGGCTCTGGATGTCGCGGCCGGCTCCGCGGCGATCATGACGGTCGTCAGCGCCATAACCGGCATGCTCACCTACCTCGACGTGACGGGATCGTCGCTCGCGTTCGATCAGCAGTTCAGCGACGGCATCGGCCAATTCGCCACGCAGATCGCGATCGGGCAGGTGTGGCTGGCGATCACGCTGATCGCCGCGACCACCACGGTGCTCTGCTTCGCGGTGCGCAATCACACGGCCATCGCGTTCGTGACGATCGTGGCTCTGTGCACGCTCATCCCGATGGCTCTGAGCGGACACGCGGCCGGGACCGCCGGCCACGATCAGGCCGTCACGTCTCTCGGGCTGCATCTCGTGTTCGCGGCGATCTGGATCGGCGGCCTGGTCACGATCGTGCTGATCCGCAAGACGCTCGACAAGGACCGGCTCGTCACGGTGCTCGAGCGATTCTCGACGCTGGCCATCATCTGTTTCGTCGCCGTCGCCTTCTCGGGCATCATCAACGCCGATCTGCGCATCGGCACGCTGCAGAATCTGCTCACCGCCTACGGCGTGCTCGTGCTGGTCAAAGTCTTCGCGCTCGCTGTACTCGGCCTGTTCGGCATGTTCTGGCGCCGCTACATGATCGACCGGCTGAGGCGGGTCGGCAGCCGTGGTCCGTTCTGGTGGATCGTCACCGCAGAACTCGCGTTCATGGGCATCGCCTCCGGCGTCGCTGCCGCACTCGCCCGCACCGCCACTCCGGTCGCACAGGTGCCGGTCTCACAGCCGACTCCGGCGGAGGTGCTCACCGGCGAGCCGCTGCCTGCGCCGGTCACGCTCGCCCGCTACCTGTTCGGCGTGAACATCGATCCGCTCTGGCTCATCGGATGCGGCTTCGCGATCTTCTTCTACCTCGCAGGCGTCGTTCGGTTGCATCGCCGCGGCGACAAATGGCCCATCGGGCGCACGATCGCGTGGATCGCCGGCATTCTGGCGCTGCTCTGGGTGACCAACGGCGGCATCAACGTCTATGAGAAGTACCTCTTCTCCAGCCACATGCTGGCGCACATGCTGCTGACCATGGCCGTGCCCGTTCTGCTCGTTCCCGGCGCGCCCGTGACGCTCGCTCTGCGCGCGATCAAGAAACGCACAGACGGGTCGCGCGGCGGACGAGAGTGGGTGCTGCTGGTCGTGCACTCGAAGATAGCAGCGTTCCTCACGCATCCGATCACCGCGGCAGTGCTCTTCTCCGGATCGCTCTGGGTCTTCTACTACTCGCCGCTGTTCAGCTGGGCGACGACCGATCACATCGGACACGAGTGGATGATCATCCACTTCCTGATCACCGGCTACCTTTTCGTGCAGTCGCTGATCGGCATCGACCCCGTGCCCTACCGCTTCTCCTATCCGATGCGCCTCGTTCTGCTGCTGGCCACCATGGCGTTCCATGCCTTCTTCGGCCTTTCGATCATGACCACCGACGGGCTGTTCCTGGCCGACTGGTACGGCGCCATGGGGCGCACGTGGGGTGTGTCACCGCTGGCCGACCAGCAGCTGGCAGGCGGCATCGCCTGGAGCATCGGCGAGATCCCCACAGTCGCCCTCGCGATCACGGTGGCGATCCAGTGGAGCCGAAGCGACGCCAAGGAGACGAAACGCCGCGACCGGCAGGCGGATCGCAGCGGCGACGCCGACCTCGTCGCCTACAACGCGATGCTGCAGCGCATGGCATCCGACGGTCCCGATCCACGGGTCGGCGCCGATCTGCGCCACGACGACGGGGCGCAAGCCGATGCCGCGAAGGAGCCCCAGCGGTGAGTACGGTGACATCGGATGCCGTCAGTCTGACGAGCGAACAGGCTGCGGTATTCGATGCGATCGAGCACACCCGCGACCACGTGTTCGTCACGGGCCGCGCCGGAACGGGCAAGTCCACCCTGCTGAACCATCTGGCATGGAACACCGAGAAGCAGCTGGTCATCAGCGCACCCACCGGGGTCGCGGCGCTGAACGTCGGCGGGCAGACGATCCACTCCCTGATGCGACTGCCGATCGGCGTCATCGCCGACAATGAGCTGGACCAGCCGCGCGAACTGGTCAGAATGCTGAACAGCATCGACACGCTTGTGATCGACGAGATCTCGATGGTCAACGCCGACCTGATGGATGCCATCGACCGAGCCCTCCGCCAGGCTCGCCAGCGTAGATCGGAGGCCTTCGGCGGCGTGCAGATCGTGCTGTTCGGCGACCCCTATCAGCTCGCTCCGGTTCCCGGAGATGCCGAAGAGCGCGCGTACTTCGCCGACCACTACCGGTCGATGTGGTTCTTCGACGCGAAGGTGTGGGAGGAGGCATCCCTTCGCCGGTTCGAACTGAGCGAGATCCACCGCCAGCACGAGCTCGACTTCAAGCTCATGCTCAACGCCGTTCGCCACGGGCGCGTCACGAAAGAGATCGCGGACCGGCTCAACGCGATGGGCGCGCGTTCACAACCGGAAGACGGGACGATCACGCTCGCCACCCGGAACGACACGGTCAACCGCATCAACGCCACCGCCCTGCGGAAGCTGTCGGGCCGAGCGCTGACGGCCAAGGCGGAGATATCGGGCGACTTCGGGCAGCGCAACTTTCCGGCAGACGAGACGCTGGAGCTGAAGGTCGGCGCACAGGTGATGTTCCTGCGCAACGACACCGGCCAGGGCTTCGGAACGGGCCAGGGCGGCGACGGTCCGCGCTGGGTGAACGGCACCATCGGTACCGTGGTGCGCATCGACACCAACGTGTGGGTCGACGTCGACGGTGAGGTGCACGAGGTGGAACCGGCGGTGTGGGAACGGTTCAAGTACACCTACAACCCGCTCACGAAGAAGCTCACGAAGGATGTCGCCGCCGAGTTCACGCAGTTCCCGCTGCGGCTCGCGTGGGCGGTCACCATCCACAAGTCGCAGGGCAAGACCTACGACAGCGCCATCGTCGACCTCGGTGCGCGGGCGTTCAGCCCGGGTCAGACCTACGTGGCCCTGAGTCGTCTCACCTCGCTCGAGGGGCTCTATCTGACCCGTCCGCTCCGGCCGAGCGACATCATGGTCGACCCTGACGTCGACAGGTTCATGCGCGCGGACCGGAGCTGAGCGGAGGCCCGGTGGGCCAACGTCGCAACGCCGACGCCGAGACACCGGCGCCAACGCGGCCGGCGGAAGCCACTACGGACGCCGCAATGCCGACGCCGCAATGCCGACACCGACGCCAACGCGGACGCGGCCGGCGGAAGTCAATGCGGCGAGCCCGACGCCGACGCCGACGCGGCGAGCGGACGCCGAACCCGACCCGGCGCGCCGGCGTGACGACGCCGCGGCTATCAGCAGCCGAGGACAGGCGCTCGATCCGTGTGGTCCGACCACAGCTCATCCCATCGGATGATTTCCGCCCACCCGTTGTCGTCTCGTTACCGCTCGCTGCACGTAACCGACACGTGTCGACATAGGCTGGAAGACAGGGCGGTCTTACGACACGTCCGGGGCCCGGGGGGACCTGAGGGGGAGCTATGTCACGGCGTGAGGGGCGCAACGGGCGGTTCGCGCTGCTCGCTGCGGGGGTGGCGGCAGTGCTGACCGGGTCGCTCGCGCTGGCCGGGTGCACCAGCCACGGGGCGTCCGCGCCGGTGCCGTCGCAGGCATCCGTCACACTGCCGTCCGACGAGGCGAGTGCGCTGAAGACCGCGGTGACCGATGCCATGAAGCCGGCGGGGGCATCCGGCGCGATCGTGGGCGTGTGGGCGCCATGGGCTGGAAGCTTCACCGCGGGCCTGGGCACGACGACCGCGAAGGGCAAGGATCCCGTGACGCCCGACATGGCCTGGCGCGTCGGCTCCGTGACCAAACCGATGACCTGCACGGTGCTGCTGTCACTCGTGCAGAAGGGCGAGGTGTCGCTCGACGATCCGGTGTCGAAGTACCTGCCACGGTTGGTCGGCGTCGACGACCTGCGGCTGGGGCAGCTGTGCCAGAACACCTCGGGCCTCGGCGACTACTCCGCCGCCCTCGCGCCGCAGTTCGTGGACAACCCCCTGCGCAGCTACGTGCCGCTGGAGCTCGTCTCCAGTGGCATGGGCGAGCCGCGCGCCGGCACACCTGGGCAGCTCTGGTCGTACTCGAACGCCGGTTTCATCCTGCTCGGCATGGCGTTGCAGGCCGCGACCGGCAAAGACTGGGCGACCCTCTACCGCGACGAGGTATTCAACCCGCTCGGCATGTCGTCGTCGAGCCTGCCGAGTTCGTCGAGCCTTCAGGGATCAGGGCTTCACGGATACGCCACGTCACTGGATGGCGTGACCGGCGCACCGCAGTGCGGCACCGTGATGGACGACACCGGCCTCGCGCCCAGTGCCACCTGGACCGCGAAGGGCGTCGTCTCCACCCTCGGAGATCTGAAGACGTTCGCGCAATCGTTCGCGACGGCATCACTGCTCCAGGGCGACGCCAAGAAGGTCGCGTGGAAGACCGTGCCGCTGGGCGCGAACGTCGCGGGCTGGCAGCGCTACGGAATGGGCGGCATCCAGCTCGGCCCGATGCGGGGGCACGACGGCGCAGTGCCAGGATTCATCACCGCGATGCTCAGCGACCCCCGGTCCGGGCTCACCGTCGTCGTCATGTTGAACAACTCGACGTCCGGTGCCGCGTACGCGCAGTCTCTGGCCATGGAGCTGAGCGCCATCGCCGCCGCGTTCAAGCCGGCGGAAGGTCGCAAAGCACCGACGATCTCGTTGCCGTGGAAGACGAGCGACGCCAAGGCCGCACTCGATCAGCTCGCGGTGTGCCGGCCGGCCGGGTCGCCTCCGGCACCTGCTCCGGCGTCCCAGACCTCCCCCGCCCCCGCGGTGTATCAGCCGCTGCCCGCGAACTGACGCGCGTGCCCGTGCTGCCCCGCTGCCGTGCCGATCATCGCTCACCGGCTCAATGCACCCGGGCCTGCGAGCGGCCGTTGGCGACCCTCGATCGCCGATAACCTCGAACCATGCCGATCATCCCCGAGACGAAGAGCTGGACCTGGGTGCTCGAGCGTCGCTGCCCGGAGTGCGGACTCGACGCCGGCACCGTGCCCTTCCGCGACATTCCGCGACTGACGAGGGAGAACGCCGCGCGGTGGATGCCCGTGCTCGAGCGCGTCGACGTCCGCGTGCGTCCCGACGAGAACACGTGGTCGCCGCTGGAGTACGCGGCGCACGTGCGTGATGTCTACGGTGTGATGGCGCGCCGGCTGCACCTCTTGCTGACGGAGGACGATCCCACGTTCGAGAACTGGGACCAGGATGCCACCGCGGTTGCGGAGGCGTACGGGGGGCAGGATCCCGTCGTCGTCGCCGCCGAACTCCGCGAGGCCGCTGACGAGATCGCGGATGCCTGGGAGGCGGTTCCCGACGCCGCTCTCGACCGAAGCGGCCGGCGCAGCGACGGGAGCGTCTTCACCGTCGAGTCGCTGGCCAGGTACTTCATCCACGACCCGGTGCACCACCTCTGGGACGTGCGCGCTGGAGCTGAGAGCTGAGAGCTGAGAGCTGAGAGCTGAGAGCTGATGCCGGCGCTGGCCTCCGCCGCGACGTCAGCGCTGATCGCCGTCTCGGCGATCGGTCGTGTGGACACGCTCAACCGCAGAGCGGCACGCCGGCGGAGGTCAGGATGACCGTGCGGTTCTGCTCGGCGAGCGCGTCGGAATACGCGCCCGTGGCATCCGTCTCGGGCTTGAACCCGCACCACGAATGGCCCACCCCGGCCGTCGCCAGCAGCGATGCTGGCACGCCGAGCGTCACGAGTGCCCGCTTGACGGCATCCGCTCGCTGTTTCGACAGGGTCAGATCGGCCGTATTGGTCGTCGCCTGGTCCTTCGAGGCCGTGCCTGTGATGGTGACGACGTGGCCGTTCTGCTCGATCGACGGAACGAGACCGCCGAGCACCTTCTGCGCCGCGGACGGGTTGGAGAACGTGGCGGTGTTCTTCACGAAGAGCAGGTCGCTGTCGCGCACCACGATGGGCTGCGACCAGTCCGTCTTCGTGGCGGTGGACGGAACGGGCACCGCGGTGACGCTGGGGAGACCTGGCGCCGCCGATCCAGATGCCGGCTCGGGCAGCACGGAGAGCGTGCCGCCCGATGCCTTGATGATCGCCGCCCAGATCGCCTGAAGGTTGCTGCGCGCCGTGATGGTGAGCGGCTGCTGGGCGCCCGCCACGTCGCCAAGGCCGGACCAGTAGACGGTGACGCCCTTCAGATCGGTCGGCAGCTCACCCTTCGACTTGAGGTCGGCGACCACCTGCTGCGCGTCGGCGGTGAGCAGGCCCTGTACGGCGAAGTTCAGCGGGTCGACGGTCTGCAGCCCGTTCCCGATCACGAGCACGCCCATCGAGTTCGCGCCGAGACCCCGCGCCGCCTGGTCGATGGCGTCGAGAAAGTCGACCTCCGGGCTGGATGCCTTCAGCGACTGGAGGTAGCTCGTCACCTGCGCGAGCCTGTTACGCTGATCGCTCTTGCAGACGATGTCATCGTTCGCGGTCGAGCCGAGCAGCGTCGTCCCTCGCGCCTCCGGCTTGCCCGATGGCACCACGATCGTGACGCTGCCGTTGCTCTCCCCCGCTGCCCGCAACTGCTGCGTAGCGGATGCCGGCAGTTGCGTCGCCGGCTCGTTCGCGGTGCTGCCTGCGACGACGCCGAGATTCCGCTTGTTCGCCTGACTGCACGGTCCCGTCGACGCCGCTGCAGACGAGCAGGCCGCGAGCGAGACGGCGACGAGGCATGCCGCGACGGCGGGGGCGATGAGGCGGAGCGGGTGTCTCACGTGGTGTCCTCTCGTGTGCTGCTGGTGGGGTGTGCTGCTGGTTGAGCGTCCCGCTGGTTGAGCGTCGCCGCTGGTTGAGCGTCCCCGCTGGTTGAGCTTGTCGAAACCAGGGGTCGGCGGTTTCGACAAGCTCAACCGGCGGTGGGGGGTCAACGGGCGGTGGGGGCTCGGTCGGCGGTGGGGGCTCAACCGGCGGTGGGGGCTCAACCGGCGGTGGGGGCTCAACGGGCGGTGGGGGCTCGGTCGGCGGTTGAGGGCTCGGTCGGCGGTTGAGGGTTCGGTCGGCGGCCCCAGGGTTCGGCCCGGCGGCCGGCGGTCAACCGGCGGTCGAGGGCGGCTCCCTCCTCAGCTTCAGCTCGTGGATGATCTGGCTGGTCTCCTGCGGATCGCGCTGCCGCTGCGCCAGCCGCGTCGCCAGCTGGGCGCGCACCTGCTCGAGCTGCGAGCGGAGCGTGTCCTGGGCGAGCTCGTAGCGCCGGCGATCCGCGGCATCCTGCGCAGCCTGCTGGGTGACCGCCTCGGCTGCCTTGAGCTGCTCGGCCAGCAGACGATCGCGGTACCGGCGCAACCGGGCGACCCGATGCCATCCGCGTTCCACCGCGGTGACCAGCGGGCGCGTCGTGAGCCAGGCCGTGACGAAGCTCAAGGCCCCGGAGGTCGCCAGCACGCCGAGCATGAGGAACGCCATGATCGTGTCGGGCGCCGTCCAGGAGAAGCCGGAGGTGGGAGTCGCGTTCCCGGCGCCGACGAGGCCGGAGAGGCCTCCTGCCGTCTGCGCGTCGATGCCCGCCTTGATCCGGGAGAGGGTGACGGTGACGAGGATGGCCGCCCACAGCACTCCGAGACCGACGACGACGGCAACCCAGCCGCGGGTGGTGATGCCGCTCTCGATGCGGCGGATGAGCACGGCGATCAGGTGCGGAATGGTCACGATCGCGGCCGAGATGCCCGCCGTGATGATGTACATGATCGCGCCGATCGAGCCGTACTGGCTGTCGCCCCGCAGGAGCAGCGTGAGCGTCTGCGAGAGCAGGTAGTAGTCGACCGCCATCATGCCGAGCAGCAGCACGTAGACCATCACGTGCGCGAACGGCGAGAGGCGGCCGAGCCGTGGGCCGCTTCGCGGCGGCTTCAGCACGATGTCGCGAGCCATGTCATCCCCCTCATCGGCCGTGAACTCAGGCGTAGCTGTGGAACTGCGGGTCGCGGGCGGCGAGCTTGCGTTCGAGCATGGCCGCCTCCGCTTCGGCTTTGCCCAGGTCGGCGTGCGCGGAGCGCAGCGCACCCTCGACGAGCTCGATGCGGCCGCGCGCGACGGTCTGCAACGCTTCGCACGTGGACTCGTGCCGGGTGCGCTGCCTGGCGAGATCGGCGAGGCCGGCGTTCTCGAACGCGGTGATCTCGTGCTCGAAGACATCCAGTGTCTCGACATCGAGCGACCGCTTCATGCGCCAAAGGCGCCAGCGCAGCCGTCGTGACAGGCGTTTCGCCTCCGGCAGCCGGTATTCGACGGTCTCGAGCCCGAACGCGTCGTGCGTGTCGACCACTGCGACGACGGCTCCCGATCGGTTCCGTTTCGACATCGTTCCCCTCCTATGACGCTTGTTGTCGGCAATTGGCGGTGCGGTGATGCGGCGGTCGTGCACAGGTGGTGCCGGTGTGCAATGCCGCGTTCGTGCGCAGGCTCAGCTTGCGGGCTCCGCCCTGTCGTTCCCTGTGTGTCCGGCTGCGATGGCACCGCCGAAAAGGTCGGTGCCGTGCCACAACTCCAACGCCCGGTGGCTGTCGTCGACCGTCAGCCACGTGGGCCGCGCCAGCGTCGGCGGCCGATCGCTGATGTTCTCGGCGGCAGGATGCACGCGCCGCAGCGTGCCCCAGTAGATGGCCGTCTTCTCGTCCGAGTAGTCGAAGTACCGACGAGCCCGCAGTCGCGCCACCGTGAACCTCGTGTGGATGATCGCCTTGAGGTGTGACGACCTTCTGTTGTCGCGCTGGATGCGCCGTTCGAGACGCCGGAGATCCTCATGGGCGGGACTGGTCGGGTCGGGCTGCGACGCGGCATCCGCCGTGGCACGCCGCAGCGCTTCGGTCGCCGCTCGCTCGAGGGCGCTGGAACGCTCGGTGTACTCGCGCTGCTCCCGCACGAGTGTGTCGGCGAGCGCTTCGTGCTCCATCCACTGCGAGCGCACATCCGTGAAGAACCGCTGGCCCTCCCGCTGCGCGTACGTCGCGGCGTGCGCCTGCAGCGCCGCGACCGTGGGGGTGGGATCGCCGACCGGCTCGGCTTCGTAGGCCGCCCGCGGCACGCCGGCTCGGGCATCCCGTTTCGCCAGTCGCCTCAGATGAGTGCGGGTGAACACACCGACTCGCAAAGGAGCGCGAGGGGTGCGCGGTGGGCGCAGCGCACGGGCATCCGACACGGGAACCTCCTCTTCGTCGCGGTCGGACCCGATCCGGCCGCACCGAGAAGACACACGGTAGGCGAGCCGGATGACAGATCGCCCTGAGCCTCATGAGCACGGCGGAGCCACCGGCGAAGGCCCGGGGCCTTCGCCGCGACCCTCCTATCGCTAGGCGGTGACGCCCGTACGGCGCGCCGGAACCGGCGACGGAGCCCGGCGCGGAGATAGTTGTTCCGGCTCGGGTAGCCACCGGACGACGTATGCGGGCAGGATTGCATGGGTGAGCCCTTAGAGGCCGGAACTTAGGGTGAGAGCATGACCACGGGAACGCCCGCGAACGATCCGTCGCAGGTCTCTGCACAGTCCCGGGCACACTCCGGGGCGCACCCGGGTGCACAACCGGAGGCGGACCCGGACGCGGATACGTCGCAGGAGCCGGCGAGCTCACCGCAGCCGCCGGTACGGCATCGGCCACCTGCGGAGTTGATCGTCGTCGTCGTGCTCACCTACATCGCGGGGTTCCTCGCGATCGGGGTGGGCATCCTGTTCATCCTGCTGCGCTACGTGGTCGACAACGGCATGTTCGGCGGATCGTTCGGTGTCACGCTGATCGGTGCCGTGGTCATCCTTCTCGGGTTCTTCATCATCGCGCTGGCATCGGCCCTGACCAGGGGCAAGCACTACGCGCGCGTGCTGACCACCATCGCCATGGCGGCGGAGTTCGCGCTCGCGATCGTCGCGCTCGTCGTCGACGCGACGTCGTACTGGCTCGAGATCGCGCTCATGGCGGTCGCAGTGCTCACCACTGTGGTGCTGTGGGTGGGGCGTGGTGGGCGGTACTTCGCGCACATCAGCGCGCAGGATGCCGCACGCCGGCAGACCGGGATGTGACCCTCATCCGCAATACAGGCAAAACGCGCCGTAACAGGCAGATCGTGCCTGTTACGGCGCGGTAGACGCTTTCCTGCCTGTTGTCGTCGACCGGCCGGGCGCGTGGTGCGTGGTGGGACGGGCGCGATGTCTGCGGTGGATCGGACGCGTAGTCCCTGGCAGGGACGGCGGATCAGTAGTCGACGCCGCCATGACGGCGCACATAGCGGCGGTGAACGAAGCGCACCACCTCGACGCCGGCGATCGCCACGATCGAGAGGCCGATGATGAGGGCCGTCGTGATGAGCGAAGGGTCCGCGAACCCGAGGAATGTGCGCGCCAGCGGAACCGCGTAGACCAGGATCAGGCCGATCATCATGGCGCCGATGATGACGATCTTCCAGCCGTCGATGGGCCGGGAGAGCACCACGAGAATCCACAACCCGATGATCGTGAGGATGAGCGTGGCACCGGTGCGCAGTTCGTCCTGCTGGATGCCGGCGCCGGTGGCCGCCCACGCATACCACCACACCACGAGGCCGACGACCAGGCCGGCCGGAATGGCGAAGCTCAGTGATCGGCGCAGGAATCCCGGGATGTAGCGGCGCGTGTTCGGCATCAGTGCGAGGAAGAACGCCGGGATGCCGATCGTCAGACCGTCGACGATGGAGAGTTGCCGCGGCAGGAACGGGAACTGCATGATGCTGATGCCGAACACGATCGCCAGCACCGTCGCCCAGGCGGTCTTGGTGAGGAACAGCATCGAGACGCGTTCGATGTTCGCGATCACCTGACGTCCCTCCGCGACGACGCCGGGCAGGTGCTCGAACTTGCCGTCCAGCAGCACGATGCGCGCGACGGCCTTCGTCGCCGCGGAACCGGACTCCATCGCGATGCCGATGTCGGCCTCCTTGATGGCCAGCGCGTCGTTCACCCCGTCACCCGTCATCGCCACGGTGTGCCCGCTCGCCTGCAGCGCCTGCACGATGCCCTTCTTCTGGGTCGGGGTGACCCTGCCGAAGACCGTGTGGCGCTCGAGCTCGGCGGCGAGGGCATCCTGGTCGTCGGGCAGTTCGCGGGCGTCGAAGCCGGTCGGGGCGTCCAGGCCGACCTCGCGGGCGATCGCGGCGACGGTCTGCGGGTTGTCGCCGGAGATGATCTTCACCGCGACGCCCTGCGACGCGAAGTAGCCGAGGGTCTCGAGGGCGTCCGAGCGCACGCTCTCGCGGAAGGTGAGCAGCGTCACCGGGTTCAGGCCGGCCGGCAAGGTCTCGGCGTCGACGTGCTCGGGCGTGAGCGTCGAGTCGCAGTGTCCGAGCACCAGCGTGCGGCGCCCGGATGCCGCCAGCTGGGCCGACCTGCTTCGCAGCTCCTGATGCGCGGCACCCTGGAACACCATCTCCGGCCCGCCGAGCACCCAGGTGCCTTCAGCGGCGCCCGTGAACGACACGGCGCTCCACTTGCGGGCGGACGAGAACGGGATGCGCGCATCCGGTTCCAGCCCACCCTCCGCCGGGTAGGCGGCCGCGAGGCACCGCGCCGTGGCGTTCGCGTCGGGTTCAGCCCCGTACCAGGCCAGCGCCTGTTCCCAGCCGGCAGGCATCGACTGTTCGGCCGGAACGGCCCGCGCTTCCGCGGCGGATGGCGTGCCAGAGGCGGCCAGCGCCACCGGATGCGCCTGGTCGAAAACGATCTCGCCCTCGGTGAGGGTGCCGGTCTTGTCGAGGCAGATCACGTCGACTCGGGCTAGCCCCTCGACCGCTGGAAGCTCCTGCACGAGCACCTGCCGCGCCGCGAGCTTCACGGCACCTACCGCGAACGCGATGCTCGTCATGAGCACCAGTCCGAGCGGGATCATCGCGATCACCGACGCTATGGCGTTCACCGCCGCCTGCCGCCAGTCGCCGCTGCGGATCGCCTCCGGCCAGCCGCCGAAAACGAAGATCTGCGCGTTGAGAACGAGCAGCGCGACGGGACCGATGATCCAGGCCTGGAACCTCAGCACCTTGTCCACGGATCGCCGCAACTCGCTCGTCACGAGCGAGAACCTCTTCGCCTCGCTGGCGAGCTTGTTGGCGAACGAGTCCGCCCCCACCCTGGTGACGCGAACGGTGCCCTCGCCGCCCACCACGATCGAACCGCTCAGCACTTCGTCGGCGCCGTCCCCGTCGGCGGGCTGCTTGTCGACGGCATCCGACTCGCCGGTCAGCATCGACTCGTCGGCCTGCAGCCGGGATGACTCGATGACCACCCCGTCTGCGGCGATCTGGTCGCCGGCGCGGAGCACGAGGATGTCGTCCAGCACCACGTCGGCGATCGTCACCTCGCGCAACTGGCCGTCGCGCAGCACGCGCGCGGTCGGCGCATGCAGCAGCGCGAGCTTGTCGAGTGCGGCCTTCGCGCGGAACTCCTGTACCGAGCCGATGATCGTGTTGGCGATAGCGCTCAGACCGAAAAGGGCATCCTGCCAGCGCCCGAGAATGAGCAGCACCGCGAAGCAGGCGACGATGATGCCGTTGAACAGGGTGAACACGTTCGCGCGCACGATGCTCCACGCGGAGCGGCTCGTGGCATCCGTGTAAGCGTTCGTGCGCCCGTCGGCAACCCGTTCGGCGACCTCGGCCGACGTGAGGCCGAGCGTCGCGCCGGCCGTGTCGGTCATCGTCTCCCCTGTCGACGCTTTGGGTGTGGCCCTGAATGCGGGTTCGAGGCGCGCTCGGCGGCATCCGCCCCGCTCGATGCGAGCATAATGGAGCACTTTGCGAGGAGCGCTCTACGTCGTGCCGATCGTCGGCCGCGGGGATCAGAGCCGCTGAGCTCAGGCCTCGCCGACGCCTCGGCCCGCCATAGCATCGTCGGGTGAGCGAAGAACGCAGCGGTGACCGTTTCGGCGTCGATCATTCTGGAGAGGTCGATCCTTCCGGAGAGACAGCGGTCGAGTCGTTCTTCACCGCCGACCGCGCCAAGGCGTTCATCGATGCGGTGGTCGCGATCGCGCTGACGCTGCTCATCCTGCCGCTGCTCGACGCCATCACCAGCCTGGTGCCCGAGCACGGTTCCAATGTGCCCACCGCTGCGCAATGGTTCACCGACAACTGGCTGCTGCTTCTGGCGTTCTTGATCAGTTTCGTCTTGATCGCGATGTTCTGGATCAACCATCACCGAATGTTCGCGGGCGTGCGGCGGGTGACTACAGGACTGCTGTGGCTGAACGTGGCGTGGCTGCTGACCATCGTCTGGCTGCCGGTGGCGACGGCCATGATCAGCATCCTGAACAGCGAAGAGCCGCTCGTGAAAGTGTCGTACGTCGGAACGATGACCCTGACCAGCCTGGTCGCGCTCGCTCAGGAGCTGTTCCTTCGCGCACATCCCGCGCTGCACGACATCGCGCCGGATGCCCTGTTGCGTGGCATCGCCGTGAACATCGCGATGGCGGTGCTCTTCGGTGGGAGCCTCGTGCTCGCCATCCTCGTGCCCGACGTCAGCTACTTGGCGCTGTTCCTCCTCATGCTGACGGCGCCCGTGGCCCGTCTGATCGGGCGGATGCTCGGGGTGCGGCGACTCGCCCGGCCCGCGTCCCACTCGTGAAGCGAGACCCGATCGGCTTGTTGCTTCTGGGCTATTGCCACGACGTTGAGAGTCACGTCGAAAATCGTGCTGCGCCAGCCGACCGTAGTGGCCTGAGGCTGATCGGGCGGATGCTCGGACTGCGGTGGGCGAGAGCACCTGCGCAGCGCGAGTCTCTACGGCCACATCACGGCGGCCGGACTCAGCGCGAGAGTCCGAGCCGATCCGCGATCTCGGGAAGCGCCCGTGCGAAGACGTACCGCACCGTGTTCCAGTCGTGTCCCGAGTCCGGCGACACGATGAGTCGTGTCTTCATGCCGGCGCGGGCAGCAGCCGAGTGCAGCGTTCTGGCGTAGCCGGAAAAGGTGACGTCCTGGCTTCCGGTGCCGAAGATCGCGACGCTGTCAGGGTAGGGCGTGTGCTCGGCCAGGAGTGTCAACGGCTTGGCCGCGTCGTAGGCCGCGGCCGACCCGTTGAACGCCTTGGCGACCGTGTCCGGCCCGATCGTCGGTTCCCGTTCACCGAGCACGTCGATGACGGATGCGAACAGGTCGGGATGCCCGGCACCGAATTGGATCGCGCAGGTCCCGCCTTCGGAATAGCCGCCCACCGCCCAGTAGCGGCCGCTGTCGGCCACCGGCAGATGGCCGCGCAGCCACGTCGGCACGTCGACAGTCAGGTAGGTGGCGGCGTTGCCGAGCGGGGAGTCGACGCACATCGGGTTGCGGCCCGGGTACGCAAGCTGGTCCGCTGCGACCACGATCGGTGCGAGGCCGTTGTGTCGCGCGGCATACGCGTCGAACGTCTCGGCGACGCGGCCGGAGGTGAACACGTCCGACGGAGCGCCGGGCTGCCCTGCGAACAGGACCATGACGGGGAGAACGGGCGGGTTCTCCACCAGCGCGGCCGGTGGCAGGTAGATGATTGCGGGTCGGGCGTGGAACTTCGAGCGCGTACCCGGAATGGTCGCGGTGCCGACGATTCCGTGTCGGGGCATGTCGTGTGGCGCGATCCAGTCGGTGCCCAGGTGGGCATCCATCCTCCCAGCGTGTCCCGACAGACGCGCTTCCGGCAGCGCGGAGTACGGCACGATTCCGAGCGCGTCTCGAAGATGCGGGTACGCGCCGTAATCCACGTTGATGCCGGCAGCTGCGGACGCCAGAACGAGCGGCACGAAGATCAGGGCGATCGCCTTGCGCCACCATCTGGTGCGCCACAGATTGATCGCCGCCAACGACACGCCAGCACACGCCAGGGCGATCCACATGCGCGTCACCGGTTTGAGCGCGACATCGAACGTGTCCCAGACATCACTGACGAGCCACCCGATGAGCACCCCGAACCCGGCACCCACCGCGAGCGCTATCGCGATGCGAAGCAGCCGTGCCCGTCGCAGCGGTCCGCACACGAGATACAGCGCCAGCGCAGCCACGCTGCCGTACAGCGGGAAGAGGAACTCGGCATGATCGATGCGCAGCATCGACAGCCAATAGGGCATCCGATCGCTCCTGCAGAAGAGGCGTCCACGTCCGCGGAAGCTGAGGTGCGGATCCCGGCTCGGCCGTGGAGGATTCCGGAAATCGAACCTGACAAGGCGCCCCGATAGGCGCATCCCCATGACTCGTCGCCCACTGTATCGCATCGACCGGGCGTCGCCGCGAGGCGATCGGAGGGCCGGGGCGTGACGGGCATCCGGTGTCCTCATCGATGCGTGATGCCCGTTACCTCGAGCAACCGGAACACCGGATGAGAGCGGATGACGGGAATCGAACCCGCGCTATCAGCTTGGGAAGCTGAGGTTCTGCCATTGAACTACATCCGCGTGCCGCTGACACGGCATCCATCATCGTAGCCGACGGCATCCGACGGACGCGATTCGTTCGGTCTCACGTACCCCGACCAGCATTCGCTTCGGCCGAGTGAGCAAGCTCCCTCGGCTCTCAGCTCAATCGCCGGTGCTCGCGCTTCGCGCTCAACCGACTCAATCGCTTCGGCCGAGTGAGCAAGCTCCCTCGGCTCTCAGCTCAATCGCCGGTAGCCTGGATGTGTGCTGCTCTCCGATCGCGACATCACGGCCGAGCTCGACGCGGGACGCATCGCTCTGGAGCCATACGATCCGGCGATGATCCAACCGTCGAGCATCGACGTGCGCCTCGACCGCTTCTTCCGACTGTTCGACAACCACAAGTACGCGTTCATCGATCCGGCTCAGGATCAGCCCGAGCTGACGCACTTGGTGGAGGTGGACGGCGACCAGCCGTTCATCCTGCATCCCGGCGAGTTCGCGCTCGGGTCGACGTTCGAGCGGGTCACGCTGCCCGACGACGTCGCCGCACGCCTCGAGGGCAAGAGCTCGCTCGGGCGTCTCGGCCTGCTCACCCACTCCACCGCCGGATTCATCGACCCGGGATTCACCGGCCACGTGACCCTCGAACTCAGCAACGTCGCCACACTGCCCATCAAGCTCTGGCCGGGCATGAAGATCGGGCAGATGTGCTTCTTCCAGCTGTCGTCGCCGGCCGAGCAGCCGTACGGCTCCGCCGCATACAGTTCTCGCTATCAGGGCCAGCGTGGGCCGACGGCATCCCGCTCGTTCCTGGGCTTCCACCGCACCGATGTCAGTGGCACGGATGCCAGCGGCACCAGTGCCGGTGGGACCGACATCGGCAGCACCCATGTCGATAGCACCGATGCTGCCCGCGCCGATGCCGGCAGCACTGACGACGGCAGCACCGGCGTCGGCGAGCCCGCACGCCAGGCGGCACCGACCGCGAGCTGACCATTCGGGACACGGAGGAGGGCGAGCCGATGGACGACGAACCAGGTGCCGGTTCGGTCGCCGAGGACTCCTCCGGCACTGTGGCGCAGCGGATGTTCGCGGATGCCCTCGTCAGCGCGGGACCGTCGCCGGAGCATCCGAAGCGGATGACCCGGTTCGGGCAGCTCGTCGGCGCGTGGCGCGTGCGCGGACGGCGGCTCGACGAGTCGACCGGCGAGTGGCGCGAACGGGACTTCACCTGGCTCGTCTCGTGGGTGATGGACGGCCGTGCCATCGAGGACCTCGAGGTCGTCGAGAAGGACGGGCGTCAACAGACCATCGCGGTCGCCGTACGGGTGTACGACCCGGCGGCAGGCATCGTGCGGGTGAGCTACTTCTCACCCGCACTGAACCAGTACGCGAACCTCGTGGCGCAGGGCTGGCGAGACGGCATCCGTCAGGACGGCACGCAGAACGACGAGCGGCCCATCCGCTGGAACTTCAGTGCGGTGTCGGCGCAGAGCTACGCGTTCGACGGCTGGGTGAGCGACGACGACGGCGCCACCTGGAAGCTTGTCGAGCACCTCGAAGGCGAGCGGCTGGGCTGAGCCGGCCTCGCGCGCATCGAACCCGGACGCCGCCGGATGCCCGTGCGACGAATCGGAGACACGCCGAGCGCGCTCGCTCACGTGGCGATTCTGGAGCCTGCGCCCGGCGTGCCTCCGATTTGCGGCACCGCGTCGACAGCGGGCACGCCCCACGAGCTCGTGGAACGGGGCCCCTCGCTTCGCTTGCGCGGGGCGCTGATTCGACACTTCAACAAGCTAAGGACAGGCCAAGCTCAGCAGCGCGGTGCAAGGCCGCTCAGCTGAGCTGGTTCTGCTTCGCCTTCACGGGGATCATCACGGCCAGCCCGACCGCGAGTACGAGCACGATGCCCAGGATTCCCCAGTACTGCGCTCCGCCGAAGGTGACGAAGAGTCCGAACATGAGCGGCGCGATGAACGTTGCGGCGCGGCCGGTCGTGGCGTAGAGGCCGTAGACCTCGCCCTCGCGTCCAGGAGGGATGAGGCGCCCGAGGAACGTGCGGCTGGCCGACTGCGCCGGCCCGACGAAGAGGCAGAGGGCGAGGCCGAGCGTCCAGAATACGATCTGCCCGCCGTCATGCAGCACGAACACGAGCGATCCGCAGATGACGAGGCCGATGAGCGATGTCAGGATGACCGGCTTCGGCCCGAGCAGGTCGTCGAGTGTGCCGACCGCGATGGTGGCGATGCCCGCGACGACGTTCGCGGCGATGGCGAAGATGATGACCTCGCCGGGCGAGAAGCCGAACGATCCAGCGGCGAGCACTCCGCCGAACGTGAACACGCCGGTCAAACCATCACGGAAGATCGCGCTGGCCAGCAGGAAGTAGACGGTGTGGCGGCTGGCCTTCCAGAGCCGTGCGATATCGCTGCCGAGAACGGCGTACGAGCGGAAGAAGCCCACCCGAGGCCGCCCGAAGTCGGCGAGGGCGCGATTCTCCGGAACCGCGAACAGCACGGGGAGCGCGAACACGGCGAACCACAGTGCGGCAATGAGCATCGAGACGCGCACCGAGAGACCGTTCGCACTCGTCACTCCGAACAGGCCGACGCTCGGGTGGATGAATCCGAAGTAGACGATGAGCAGCAGTGCGATTCCGCCGACGTAGCCCATGCCCCAGCCCAGACCGCTCACTTTGCCGATCGTCTTCGGAGTGGAGATCTGGCGGAGCATCCCGTTGTAATTGACGCCCGCGATCTCGAAGAACACCGTGCCGACCGCGAGCAGTGCGAGGCCCAGCCAGACGAACGACGGTGCTGCCTGCACGAAGAACATGAGCGCCAAGCACACGACGACGACACCCGTGTTCAGGCCGAGCCAGAGCTTGCGGCGCCCGGAGGTGTCGGTGCGTTGCCCGAGCACTGGGGCGAGCAGCAGCACGACGATTCCAGCGGCGCTGATCGCCCAGCTGAGAAGCTGAGTGAGCTCCGTCTTGTCGCCGAACGACTTGCCCGTCAGATACACGCTGAAGACGAACGTCGTGGCGACCGCGTTGAAGGCAGAGGATCCCCAATCCCATGCGCCCCAGGCGAGCACCCGCCCGAATCCGGTTCTTGTCGGGAGGCTGGGCGCCGTCGCGGTCGTCGCTCCGGCGGGCGCGGCCAGGGCGTCGTCGCCGGAGCCGCTCGGGTGGTCGGTCATGCGCCAAACACTAGCGATTGAGCGGGTTCCGTGGCGCCGAACCCTTCGGTACTAGCCCGAAAACAGGCAAACCGCTCGGGAACAGGCACAATTGGCCTGTTCCCGGGCGGTAGGCGCTTTCCTGCCTGTTTTCGGTCGGGGAGCCCGACCTACGTCGGTCGGAGTCCCCCACCGGTCGGGGAGCCCGACCTACGTCGGTCGGAGTCCCCCACCGGTCGGGGAGCCCGACCTACGTCGGTCGGAGTCCCCCACCGGTGGGGGAGCCCGATCTGCTTCGGTCGGAGTCGCCAACGCACTTCGGTCGGAGAGCCCGACCTGCTTCGGTCGGAGTCCCCGACCTGTTCGACGGGAGAGCCCGACCCGTGGGTGGGATGGCGGGAACTGCGGCGGAGGGAGGGGAACGACCTCAGGCGTCGTTCTCGGCGAGCCAGGCGTAGGACTGCGCGATCCCGTCGAAGACGTCACCACGGTAGGCGTCGAACTCGACGACGCGCAGCGCGTTCGGGGCGGCCTGCAGAATGGCCAGAACGTCGAGGTCGCCCTGCCCCGCCGGAGTCTGGTTCTCGAACGCCGCCTTCAGCGCATCCGGCACGATCAGTGCGCTCTCGCTGCTGGGCAGCACGTTCGCGATGTCGTCGGTGATCTTGCCGTCCTTCACATGCAGTGCGCGCACCCGGTCGCCCAGCGAGCGCAGCACGGCTGGCGTGTCGGCGCCGCCCACGGTCGCCCAGAACGTGTCGACTTCGAGCACCGTGTCGGGGCCGAGCAGTTCGATGAACAGGTCGTAGACGGGGCGGCCGTCCACCTTGTTCACGAACTCCCACTGGTGGTTGTGATAGCCGAACTCAAGCCCGCGCGACCTGGCCTCGGCGGTCAGCTCGTTGACCCGCTCCGCGATGCGGTGCACGTCATCGGATGTCTGCCACCTGTCGGTCGGGATGAACGGGTCGATCACCGTCGTCATGCCCAACTCGGCGGCGGCGTCGAAGATCGATCCCGGGGCATCCGAGTCGATGACGGGCGCGTGACCGGACGGTGCGGTGAGGCCGGATGCCGCGAACGCGCGCTTGTAGTCGGCTGTACGCAGGTGGAAGGCGTACGGCTCGACCTGGCGGAAGCCGATCTCGGCGACACGGGCGACGGCGCGGTGGAGGTCTTCGTCGATGGCGTCGCGCACCGAATACAGCTGAACGGAGGGGTTGGACACGGTTGCTCCTTCACATGGTGGTCATTGCAGAACAGCAGAACGCGTCGAGAACAGCAACTCTGCTGCTGTTCTCGACGCGAGAGCGCGATCTCTGCTGGTCTGCCTGCGCGGGCGGCGTGTGGCTGCGGTCATCTGCAGAGGGCGGATGGCGGTGGGCGGCGAACCGCCGGCATCCGAGCCGTCGAACCGTGGGGCGGGAACGGTCGGCCGGAGAGCGGTCGGCCGCGAAGGGGCGGCCGGAAAACACACGGTCGGCCGGAGGGCGGTCGGCCGGAGAACACACGATTGGCCGGAGGGCGGTCGGCCGGAGAACGCGCGATCGGCCGGAGGGCGGTCGGCCGGAGAACGCGCGATCGGCCGGATGGAAGTGCTTCAGATTTCCGGCGTACCGTGCGATTTCCGGCGTAGCGTGCGACATCCGGCGCGTGCCGCAGTTCGCGGCGCGGCGTGCGATGTGCGGGATGGCGCGTTTTCGACCGCAAGGGGACGGATGTGCCCACTTCGGGAGCATCCGTCCGCGATCGGCCGACCTAGACTCGGCTCATGATCGGCTGGGGGCGGCTCACGGGCGCTCTGGCCATGACTGCGGTGGCGGTCGCGGGCATCCTGATGGTGCCTCCGGCCGGCAAGCAGTTGATCGAGGACGGGCTGCAGGCGCTGTGGAGCATGTCGCCGAAGCAGGCGCAGGCGTACCTGCTGAAGAATCCCGCGATCGCCATCGACCTGGCGAATGCCGACGGCCGGTACGTCGACGAGTTGTGGAACGATGCGTCGGCGAAGGAGCGCGCGGCCGCGCTGCGCAACGCGCCGCAGCTGATCGGCAACCTCGATGGCGTCGACTACGCGGATCGCGACAAGGCGAACCGCATCTACCTCACCCGCGCGCTGGCGTCGACGAGGAAGCGGGTGGCATCCGCACCACAGGACGAGTCTGCGCGGTTCCGGCTGCGCGCGCTGAAGGCGGTGAAGGCGACACTCGGCGGTTCGCGCAACCCGCGCAGGTACCTCATCGAGCTGACGCCTGCGCCGCGTCCGCTCGCTGCGGTGGCCGTCGGCAACCCCGACACGGCGATGCAGGTCACGTTCGATGTGCCGGGCATGGGCACGTACGCCGACGACATGCAGCTATGGACGCAGGCCGCGCAGAACGTTTACGACGAGCAGGGCAAGGCGGGTGCTCCGGCGAACCGCTCGGTGATCGCCTGGATCGGATACGTGACCCCGCCGCCCGGCATCGACGCGGCGCTCGGCGCCTATGCCGCACGCGGAGCGCCACGTCTGGTGACTGCGCTGCGCGGCTTCAAGGCCAGCCGCGGCGGTGCGAAGAAGGTGGACATCAGCATCATCGCGCACTCCTACGGCACGACGACGGCGGCGAACGCGCTGGCATCCGCACGACTCGGGGTCTTTGCGTTCGTCATGCTCGGCTCCGCCGGCATCGAAGAGAACATCAAGGATGCCCGTGCCCTGCATTGCGAACGCGTGTACGCCGGTGAGGCCGCCGGCGACACTCAGGCGCAATGGGGACGGCTGACACGCAGGGATCCGCGGGCGCCGTCGTTCGGGGCGAGGGCTTTGCACGTCGAGGGATCCGGCGGCAAGCTCCCGGTGACCAACCACGAGCCGATCAAGCACTCGAACTGGAACAACGACCCCACGTCGGCCGCCTACGCACGGTTCACCGACATGGACGAGCTCACGAAGAAGTACAGCGACCACGTGACCACGTTCGGATACCTGGATGCCGGCACCGAGTCGCTCGCGAACGCTGCCACCGCGACGACGCGCGACCCGTCACGCGGACTGCTCTGAGGTGCACCGCTGGTTTCGACAGGCTCAACCGGCGGGAGGGGTCGAAGGGTTGAGAGTGCGGCTGGGCGGTGGTTTCGACGGGCTCGACCGGCGGGAGGGGTCGAAGGGGCGAGAGCGCGGCTGGACGGTGGTTTCGACAGGCTCAACCGGCGGGAGGGGGTGGAGGGTGCCGGATGTGGTGGTTTCGACAGGCTCAACCGGCGGTGGGGGTTGAAGGGGCGAGCAGGCGGGCGCGCTCCTGCTCGTTGAGGCGCACCATCGGTCGGTCGCCGAGCCGGGCATCCAGGCTCACCGCCGCGTTGATCAGAGCGAGGTGGCTGAACGCCTGCGGGAAGTTGCCGAGGTGCTCGCCGCGCCTGCCGAGCTCCTCGCCGTAGAGGCCGAGGTGGTTGGCGTAGCTGAACATCTTCTCCAGCGTCCACCTGGCCTGCTCGACCATGCCGGACTGAGCCAGCGCCTCCACGTACCAGAACGAGCAGAGCGAGAACGTGCCCTCGTCGCCGGCCAACCCGTCCGGCGCCGCCGACGGGTTGTAGCGGTACAGAAGGCTGTCGGAGACGAGCTCGTCGCGGATCGCGCCCAGCGTCGAACGCCAGCGCGGATCGTGCGGCGACAGGAATCCGCTCGTCGGCATGACCAACAGCGAGGCGTCGAGCACGTCCGATCCGTAGTGCTGCACGAATGCCTTGCGATCCGCGTTCCAGCCGCGGGCCATGATCTGGCGATAGACGGCATCCCGCTGCTGCGTCCAGTCCGCGACGGCGCCGGGCCAGCCGCGGTCGTTGCTCATGCGGATCGCCCGGTCGAACGCGACCCAGCTCATCAGGCGGCTGTACGTGTGATCCCGGGCACCGCCGCGGCTCTCCCAGATGCCCTCGTCCGGCCGGTCCCAGTTCGTGCTGAGCCAGTCGACCATGCCAGCGATGCCGTCCCAGTCGCTGTTGTCGATGCACGCGCCCGCGCGGTCGGCCAGGGCGAGGCATCCGACCACCTCGCCGTAGACGTCCAGTTGCAGCTGATCGGCGGCACCGTTGCCGATGCGCACCGGCCGCGAATCGCGGTATCCGGCGAAGTGGGTGAGCTCCTCCTCGACGAGGTCGGATGATCCGTCCACCCGGTACATGATCTTCAGCGGTCCGGATGCGTCGCCCTCGTGCTCCTTGACGCGGTCCGAGATCCAGCGGGTGAACGCCTGCGCCTCGTCCGTGTAGCCGAGCCCGAGCAGCGCCTGCACCGAGAACGAGGAGTCGCGCACCCACGAGTACCGGTAGTCCCAGTTGCGCTCGCCGCCGATCTGCTCAGGCAGCCCCGCGGTGGGTGCCGCCACGAGCCCGCCCGTCGGCGCGTAGGTCATCATCTTGAGCGTCATCGCCGAGCGCATCACGTGCTCGCGCCAGCGCCCGCGGTACGAGGATGCGTTCACCCAGGTGCGCCAGAAGCGTCCGGTGCGCTCGAGCGTGTCGAACGCGGCACGCGGGTCGATCCGCTCCGGCGTCGTGTCGGCACCCGAGCGCAGAATCAGTGCCCGCAGCTGGCCCGCGGAGAGATCGCAGACCCCGCGCGCCGATCCACCGTGCGCCTGCAACGGGATGCCCGTGCTCAGGCTGAGGCGCAGGCCGGGCGTCTCGAAGACCGCCCCTGCGTCATCCACGTGCAGGTCGTGCGCGGCGCGCCCGTAGTCGAACCGAGGCGCGCACTCGATCTCGAACCGCATACTTCCGCGCACGACGTGCACCAGGCGCACGAGGTCATGTCGCGAGGTCGCCCGTTGCGGATCATCCGCAAGCGGCATGAAGTCGATGATCTCGCCGACGCCGTCGTCCGACATGAACCGAGTGATCAGAATGGCGGTGTCGGGCATGTAGAGCTGCCTCGTCACGAAGCCGCCGCCCGCCGGTCTGATGCGGAAGTGTCCGCCTCGCTCCCGGTCCAGCAGCGACGCGAACACGGTAGGCGAGTCGAACCGCGGACAGCAGAACCAGTCGATCTCCCCCTTGTGCGACACCAGCGCCGCCGTCTGCAGATCGCCGATCAGGCCATGCTCTTCGATCGGTGAGTACCCGTCCACGAGATCCCCCGCCCCCCGACGTGATGGTGGTTCCACGCTATTGCGAGCATCAGAGCTTGTCCATGTTCGCCTGATCGGGCTGAACGGGCCCCGTGTTCGGGGGCCAGCGGATGCGACGGCATCCGGCTTACATTCGGCGATAGGGCCGCGGACCAGGCTGCCCGGCCTGTGTCGCGGGCGCAGCACCACCCGACATGCCGCCGCAGCCCCGCTCACCGGTCTCGCCCCGCCGGCCGCCGTTGGGCAGGGTTGGGCAGGGCACGCATGTCGTCCTTTCTTTACAGCGTCGGCCGGTGGGCGTTTCGCGCCCGTGCCCTCGTTCTCGCACTCTGGCTGGTGCTCGTGGCGCTCGCCATCGCAGGCGCCGCGTTGTTCGGCACGGGCACCCAGAACACGTACGCGATCCCGGGCACCGAGTCGCAGCAGGCGCTGGATGCCCTGGCCCGCACGTTCCCTCAGGTCAGCGGCGCCTCCGCTCAGCTGGTGGCTGTCGCACCGAAGGGCGGGAGCGTGAAGGATGCCGCGTTCCAGTCCGCCGTCGAGGCGAGCGTCACGCGGCTGGAGGCCATCCCGCAGGTGACGTCGGCCACCTCACCGTACTCGTCGACCTCGAGTGCGAACATCAGCAAGGACGACTCCGCGGTGATCGTCCCGATCCAGCTCGAGGTGGCGCAATCCGCGGTGCTGCCCACCACGGCGGATGCCCTCCAAGCCGAGGCGCACCACCTTCAGACGCAGCTGCCGAAGGGATCGCAGGCCTCGATGGGAGGCCAGCTGTTCGCTCAGACGGCGGCGGGAATCAGCGTCACGGAGCTGCTGGGCATCCTCGTCGCCTTCGTCGTGCTCGCGTTCACGTTCGTCTCGCTGCTGCTGGCGGCGATGCCGCTGGTGACGGCGTTGCTGGGTGTCGCGGTGTCGCTGTCGATCATCGTGGCCATGACGTCGGTCACGACCATCACGTCGACGACGCCGCTGCTGGCGCTCATGCTCGGACTGGCGGTGGGGATCGACTACGCCCTCTTCATCACCTCGCGACATCAGGACCAGGTGCGTAGCGGGATCGACCCGGAGGAGTCGGCCGCGCGGTCCATCGCGACGGCGGGGTCGGCCGTGGTGTTCGCGGCGGTGACCGTGATGATCGCGCTGCTCGGGCTGAGCGTGGCGGGCATCCCATTTCTGACCACGATGGGTGTGGCCTCGGCCGGGGCGGTGGCGCTGGCCGTGCTCGTCTCCACGACGCTGACGCCCGCGCTGCTCGGATTCCTCGGCTGGCATGTCGTGCGGCGCAAGTACCGTCCGCCGAAGCCATCGAAGCCATCGAAGCCAGCGAAGCCATACGCGGCCGAGGTGGCCGAGCACGCGGGCGGTGAGGACCCCGATCCGGCCGATTCGATCACGGAGTTCGAGGCGGTTGATGCGGCGGCACGGTCGGAGGCGGCCGATCAGCTCGAGCCGGATACCGAGGAGAGCGTCGAAGAGGACGCCGAGGAGGGAACTGAATCGACAGGAGATTCCGATGAGGAGGAGCAGACTGAAAGTCCGACCGCTGACCGACCGCCGAGACGGCGGTCGGCGCTGGCGTCGCGGAGGAGCCCAGAAATGGCCTCCTCCCCAAGCTCCAGCGCGCACGGATTCTTCTTCGGCTGGGTGCGCGGCGCGACCAAGTGGCCCATCCTCACCGTGGTGATCGTCGTCGTCGGGCTGGGCCTGCTCGCCGTGCCCGCCGCACACCTGCGGCTGGCGCTGCCGGATGCCGGATCCCTGCCGGAGCACGAACCCGGCCGCGTCACGTACGACCTGATCGACGAGCATTTCGGACCGGGATACAACGGCCCTCTGATCGTGACCGGGTCGATCATCCAGAACAACGACCCGGTCGGGCTGATGAACGACCTCGGCGCGAGCATCGCCAAGGTGCCAGGCGTTGTCGCGGTGCCGCTGTCGACGCCGAACCAGCCAGGTGACACGGGGATCGTGCAGGTCATCCCGTCCGGAGCACCCGACTCGAAGGCGACACAGGATCTGGTCGCCCGCCTCCGCGGCATGCACGACCAGTTCCAGAAGCAGTACGGCGTCGACCTCTCGGTGACCGGCTATACCGCCGCCGGCATCGACGTCTCCGCGCGGCTGGGCCAGGCGCTGCTGCCGTTCGGCATCCTCGTCGTCGGCCTCTCGCTGGTGCTGCTCGCGATGGTGTTCCGGTCCATCGTCGTGCCGGTCACCGCCGCACTCGGCTACCTGCTCTCGATCGGCGCCGCGTTCGGGGTCACGAGTCTGGTCTTCGAGAACGGGATGCTGGCCGGGCCCTTGGGCGTGGCATCCCTCGGCTCCGTGATCAGCTTCATGCCGATCATCCTGATGGGCGTGCTGTTCGGGCTCGCGATGGACTACGAGGTGTTCCTGGTCAGCCGCATGCGCGAGGATTACGTGCACCACGGCGATGCGCACGAGGCGATCGTGACCGGATTCCTCGGCTCGGCCAGAGTGGTCACGGCGGCGGCGATCATCATGTTCGCGGTGTTCGCGGCGTTCGTTCCCGAGGGCGACGCCTCCATCCAGCCGATAGCGCTCGGACTCGCGGTCGGCGTGGCGATCGACGCGTTCATCGTGCGCATGACGCTCATTCCCGCCGTGCTCATGCTCTTCGGACGGCACGCCTGGTGGATGCCCCGCTCACTCGAGCGCGTGCTTCCGCACTTCGACGCGGAGGGCGAGGGCATCGCGCGGGAGCTCGAACTCGCCCACTGGCCTGGAGAGGTCCAGCCGCCCGGGAAAGCCCAGCCGCTCGGAGGAGCCCGGTCACCCGGAAACGCCCAGTCGCCCGGGGAGGCGCGGCCGCCCGGATCGAACCGGCCGCCGGGGGACGGCGAGCGGTTCGCCGTGGCCGCCGAAGGCGTGTCGCTCACGAAGTCCGGGCTGGAACTCGTGAGCGGGTTCGACGCTATGGTGCCGGCCGGGAGCGTGCTCATCGTGCGCTCGAGCGATCGGCTGGCGGCCGCAGCCCTTGTCGCCGCGCTCTGCGGGCGGTATCCGGTCGCATCCGGAAAGCTCAAGGTCGCGGGGCTGGTGCTGCCGACCCGTGCCGGGGCGGTGCGCAAACGGTCGACGCTCGTGCAGGTGCGGCCATCGCCCGCGCCCGTCGAGGAGGTGCGGAGAGCGCTCGACGCCGACGCGGAGATCCTCGGCCTGTGCGACCTGGACAGCCTCGGCGAGCGAGGCGAGCGGGCAGCGATTGCCGAGCTGTTGACCCGCGCGCGATCCGCGCGGCTCCCGGTGACGGATGCCCGTGCAATCCACGCCGACGCCGTCGCGATCACGATCGTCGCCTCGTGCGCCCCCGACGCGAACATCGCCGAGATTCTGGGCGCCGCGTCCACCGGCGCGGGGCTGTTCGACGAACGCGCCGTTGTCGAGGTCACGATCGGAGCGGGCACTCCGGTGCGCTCCTCCAGAGATCCGTCACCCGATGAGCTGACCGTGGGGGTGGGCTGAGATGGATGCGAAGCCGCGCGCAGCGAGCGCACTGTCGGCGCGAACCGGTGTCGAGCATCCGAGCGCCGTCATGCTCGCCGTGCTGCTCGTGCTGCCGCTCATCATGGGGATGCTGCTCATGTGGGGCCTGTCGACGCCCGCGCTGCACCTGGACCGGGTGAGCGCGGCCGTCGTCAACGACGACTCGCCCGTCACGATCAACGGCAAGACGACTCCGCTCGGAAGGCAGTTCGCGGCGGGACTCATCGCCGGTTCGGCGCCCACCAGCGGCGCGTCGGCGAACGGCAACATCCCGACCCAGCCGGCACGCGTCGGCTCGAACTTCAACTGGGTTCTGACGAACGACGGGGATGCCGCCGGTGGCCTCGCCGACGGACGGTACGCCGCGGTACTCATCATTCCGGCCACGTTCTCCACGTCGATCAGCTCGCTGTCCGGTTCGGCGCAGAGCGCGGTTCAGACGCTCGTGCAGGTGAAGACGAGCCCGTCGGCCGCGTTGCTCGATCCCGCGCTGGTGCAGGCCGTGACGGCGAACGCGGCGGCCCAGCTCAACCGGCAGGTCATCGACCAGTACCTGCAGGGTGTGTACGGCGGCTTCAACTCGGTGCACGACCAGATCGCGCAGGCATCCACCGGTGCTGCACAAGTGGCCGGCGGTGCCGACTCGGTGTCCAGTGGAGCGCAGCAGCTGTCGTCGGGGGCTTCGTCGCTCAGCTCCGGCCTTGGCACGCTCTCCTCGAGCACATCCGGCCTGCCGGGGCAGACCGCTCAGCTGGCAGCGGGTGCCTCGAAGGTCGCAGCCGGCAACGACGCGATCTCGGGGTCGCTGACCGCGGCTGTCACCTCGTTCGCAGCAACGGTGGCGACGATCTGCCAGCATCCGGGAAACGTGTGCGATCAGGCGACTGCGGCGCTGGACAAGCTGCAGAGTGCGGCGACCAGCGCGGGCACGCTCTCGTCGGGAGCCGACCAGGTAGCCTCGGGCGCCTCGCAGCTCGCCGGGGCCATGCCGCAATTGGTGAACGGAATCGGCCAGTCGGCATCCGGTGCGTCGTCTCTGGCGGCGGGGTCGGCGAACCTCGCTTCCGGTGCGCAGCAGACCAGTACGGGAGCGGATCAGCTGGCATCCGGGCTGTCACAGGCGGTGGCGAAGATACCCTCCTACTCCGATTCGGACATCCAGGTGCTGTCCGAGGCCGCGTCCCAGCCGGTCGTGATCGATCCGCGATCGGCGCCGTCGGGCATCCAGGCGGCACCGTTGTTCACGGTGATCGCGCTGTGGATCGGCGGCCTCGCGCTCGCTCTCGTGAGGATGCCGGTGCCGCAGTCCAGGCTCATGACGGGTGCGTCCTCGCTGCGGCTCGCCGGCAGGTCGGCGGGGATCACGGCGGCGCTCGGGGCGGTTCAGGGGCTGCTGCTGTCGTCGGTGGTGCTGATCGGCCTCGATCTCGCGCCGGGCGTCTGGGCAGGGTATGTCGGGGCATCCGTGTTGCTCGGCGCCGTGCTCGCGCTCGTGAACCAGGGGCTGGCCGCGGCGCTCGGCGCGCTCGGACGCGCCCTCGCCCTGCTGGTGACGATCGTCGCGCTCGCCGTCGGCATCGCGTCATCGGTGCCACCGGTGCTGGTCGGGATCGCCGGGCTGCTGCCGACGACCCCCGCACTCGTCGCACTTCGCGGTGCGATCGGCGGCGATGTCGGGCTGGCGCTGGGCGCGGGTGCGCTCGCGCTCCTGTGGGGCGTCGTCGGTGTCGCCCTCGTGCTCGGCGGCGTGCTCGGGCGGCGTCGGCTGCGGCTGGCGTGATACGCGTGCCGGGAGCTGAGCCAGGCGCGGGGTGCACCGACGAGAACTCATGGCCGGAACTGTCGTTTCGTCGCCGGATGACGACGGTTCGGGCCATGGATTCAGCGCGGCTCCCGGGTCGTCGCGGTCGGGGCCGGGCGGCCGATGGTCTGCGCGGCGGCGCGTGCGCGCTCGAGACGTGCGGCGAGACCGCTAGCGGAGCCGGCCGGAAGGCCGTCGACGGGGAACCAGGCCACGTCGTCGCTCTCCTCGCTGACGGCGACACGGACCGCTGGATCCACCACCGCGACGAACCCGATGTCCCAGTGCGCCGAGCAGGCGAAGCCGCTGCCGAGCTCGTGGCGGTCGAGGTCCACGATCGCATCGGTCAGCAACTCGAGATTCCGGATGCCCGACTCCTCGCGCGCCTCCCGCGCCGCCCCATCCGCGATCGAAACGTCGTGCGGCTCGACGTGACCGCCGAACTGCACCCAGAAGCCGCCCTTGCGGTGAAAGCACAGTAGCGTGCGCCCCAGGTCGGGCGAGAACACGAAGCACGACCCGGTCACGTGCTCCGGGCCGCCGTCGCGGCGGAGCGCGGCGTCGCCGTTGTCCGTCACGAATCGCACGAACGCGTCGCGGGCATCCGATGCTTCAAGGGCGGACAGGCGGTCGAGCAGGTCGTCGTGGGTCATACGCTTCTCTCTTGCGAGCAGGATCTCGGCACCGGTGCTCACGCGTCAGGACAGCGCCAGAATGCGCTTCAAGATCGTGTCGATGCGTGCGAGCACAAGGTCGTCGACGGTCCCGAAGCGCGTCTCGAGGCGAAGCGGAGAGATGGAGCGTATGTCCTCACACTTCGCGTAGCTCGTCGCACGGAGGCCCGACGAGCCGGGTTCGATCTCGACGTGCGTCGACTGCCCGCGGAACGTACGCGTCACCGGGAGCACTGCGATCACCGGCGGAGTTGATGCGAGCCACGGATCAGCGCTCACAATCACGACGGGGCGCCGTAGGCCTTGCTCGTGGCCGATCGGCTCGCCCAGGTCGGCGAGATGGATCTCGCCTCGTCTCACCAGTCACCGCGATTGCTGATCTCGTCATCGGAGGCGTCGGCCAGGGCGTCCGTGCCGCCGGATCGGAGGTAACCGTCGCGCGCCTCGGGCGTCAGCGCTTCATTCTCTCTGCGAACGGCATCCCAGAATCGCTGCTCATCGCTCGCGTCGAGGGCTGCCTCGATCGCATTCGCCATCGTGGTGTGCTGTGCGTGCGCGCGTTCGGCGATTCGATCGCGAAGGGCGTTGGACACTTTGATCGTGGTCGATGACATACCATCAGTATACAAGCGGTATACCACCACTGCACGGCGCAGATTCCCGACGATGGCCCCGCGCCGAACCGCCCGCGCGGTCGCATTGCGGATGCCTGCTACTGGTCCCCGACGGAGGGAACGAGTTCGGCGAGCAGGCCGAACACGGCATCCAGCTGGCCATCTGGTAGAGGCGGCAGCGACATCGTCGCTCCGATCAGAAGCAGGTGCGGCACCAGGGCAGCGATGTGGGCCCTGCCCGGATCGTGAAGGCTGCGAGACCAGATGCCCTCGAGCGCAGCGAGCCTCGCAGAATCCACCCTCGCCTGAGCCGCTGCCGCTTCAGGGCTCTGAAACGCCCAGGCGCGCACAGCGGCCTCGACACGCACGTCGACGAGCCGCCCGATGCGCCCCGCCAGGTCGGAGAGCAGCGTCTCCGGCGGGATGTCGGCGGCGACCTGCATCGATCGGTGTTCCCATTCGTCGAGCAGTGCATTGCGGTAGTCGTCGATGCCGCGGAAGTGGTGGAAGAACGACCCCTTTGTGACGCCGAGTCGTGCAGCGAGCCGGTCGATGCGGATGCCGGAGAGCCCCTCCTCCGAGAGCACGTGCACACCTTCGGCGACCCATTGATCTCTTGTCACGCTAGCGACCATACCACACCGTATGGTATGGTCCGGATATGTCCGTCCTTCCCGATCCGGTGTGGCCGGTCGTCGTGCTGGCCGTGATCTCTCTCGGCGACGGCCTTCTTTGCCTCAAACCCGTGAGTTTCATCGCTCAGTGCTTCGACGACGTGGGTTGGCCGCGGCGGTATTGGCGTCTGATGCCCCCGCTCAAGTTCGCCGCCGCGGCGGGCCTGGTCGCCGGGGTCTGGATTCCCGGCCTCGCGGCCCTCACCACTGCGTGTCTGGTGATCTACTTCGTCGTCGCGATCGCCTTCCACCTCAGGGCGCGGGACTTCGGGCGGAACCTTTTCGTCAACGCCACCGGGATGCTCGTCATCTGCGTCGCCGTCGGGTTGTACTCGTTCCTCGGCTGAATTCACGGCCAGAGCTCATGCCGCTGCGCGAGACGGGCTCGACGGCCGGCGATCACTCCCCGCTCGGGCGGGCCTCGCCGGATGGCCTGCGCAGACGACGCAGGCGGAACGGGAAGATGAAGAAGACGGCGATGATCGCGTACCCGACGAGCGCGACGACCGGTACGAACCATCCGACGATGATGAGCACGACGTAGGCGACGAGTCCCGGAATCAAGCGCTGCGTGAAGATGACGTGGTCTTCTTCCGGAGCATCGGGATCGAGAAGTCCGGCACGGCGCGCGTACCACCAGAGCGTCCAGAGCAGTCCGGTCAGCACCAGAACGGAGCCGCCGTAGAGGCTGACGGCGAACTGTTCGGGGTGGTCGGTCTCGATGAACGCCGAGAGGAACTTGGTCGGGTACGGCATGAACGAGACGAACAGCAGCACGAGCAGGTTGAAGCGCACGAAGTTCGAGTCCGTGTGTACAAGGTGGTCGGTGATGGCCGAGTGCGCCAGCCAGACAGCGCCGATCGTGGCGAACGAGATGACGTAGGCGAGAAATGTCGGCCACTCCCCCAGGATCTTCACAACGACATCGCCGCCGGTCAGGGTCGGCACCACGAGATCGAGCACCAGCAGAGTGATCGCGAACGCGAAGACGCCGTCGCTCAGCCCGATCATGCGGTCGGTGCGGTACTTGCGCGCCTTCCGGCCCCTCGCGCTTGGTCGAGACGATTCCTCTGACTCCGCTGTCACGTCGGCCCCTTCCCATCCGAAACGGCGCACCGATCAACATTCTGTCGGGCCGCCGTTCGGCGTGGAAGGAGTGAAGCGCGTGGCGTCGATTTCGCCCGAAGGATGGGATGGCGCCGGTGGATGGATCAGAGGGCGGGTGGCGTCGGCGAGCGGGCGGATCAGAGGGCGGATGCCCCCACGGCGATCAGGAGGATCCCGCCGCCGAGCATCGCGAGCGAGAGCACCGTGAATCCCGCCCAGATCAGTGCGCGCCAGGCGTTCGGCCGCTGCGGATCGTGCCCGATCACCGAGAAGAAGAAGCCGCCGGGGATGAGCAGCGCACAGCAGAGCACCGCGATTCCGATCACGGTCCCCCAGATGCCGGCGCCTGCCGCGCTCGTCGCCAGCAGCACCACGAGGCCGAGGATCACCAGCACGCCGGCATGCGCGTGCCCCGCCCGGAAGAACGACTTCTGCAGGTCGTTCGCCCCTTGCTTTCCGGCCACGACGCGCAGCATGAACGCACCGCCGTAGGCGATCCCGATCACGGTGAGAAGCACGGCGCCGACAATGATGGTGATCGACGGCGTGAACAACGGTTCGTGCACTGTGGTGTTCAACATGCTCTCCCATTCGGTACTTGAGCTGGATAGTGGCGCTATCCATATTGGATACTTGTACTATCTGTTGTCAAGCAGTGCAACTGGAGGGCGACCCGACGATGCGAATTTCCGACCTGGCCCGAATGAGCGGGGTGCCCGTCGCGACCATCAAGTACTACCTGCGCGAAGGCATCCTGTCGCCGGGCGAGGCGCGAGGGGCCACGCAGGCCGAATACGGCGAGGGGCACGTGCGCCGGCTACGCCTGATCCGCTCGCTCGCAGATGTCGCCGGCCTGCCGATAGCCCGGATCAAGGTGATCCTGAGCCTGATAGATCAGCCGCACGACGATCTCTTCACCACGCTCGGCGAGGCGATTCAAGCGCTGCCGCCGTATCCCGATCGATCTTCAGGTGGCGAGCATGAGCTGGCGAAGGCGGCGATCGAACGTCTCGGCTGGACATACGACGGCGACTTCGCCGCGACCGCGCAACTCGAGCTGGCGCTGCACGCGGTGGCGGATGCCGGCATCCCGATCACCGACGAGCGACTCGACGCGTACGGGGCGTCGCTGCATCGACTCGCCGAGGTCGACATCGCCTTGATGCCGGGCGCGTCGACGGCCGGTCCCGGTGGCACGGCGGGTGCGGGTGCCACGACTGGTGCGGGCGCAGGGGCAGGGGCAGGTGCGGGTGACGCGACCGGTGCGGGTGACACGACTGGCGCCGGTGCAGGAGCAAGTAGCTCTGGTCAGGGCGAGGAGGCGCCCGCGTTCCTCCCTTCGGCGGCTGTGGAGTATGCGGTGCTCGGCACCGCTCTGTACGAGCCCGTCGTGACGGCACTCCGGAGGCTCGCGCATCAAGACGTCGTCGCGCGGATGCTGTCCACCGCGCCGCGTAAGCCCGCAATAGGCGGGAGCCGGCCGCGATGACGAGCAACGCTCGTCGAGCCGGAATAATGGATGCGCGACGAAAGTTGATATGAATACGCTCAACTTTTTGGCGGCCGGCTTGACAGGCATCCAGCGTCGGCATAAGTTGAGCCTGCGAGACTCAACTCTCCAGGCGCGTCGCTGCGGAGTCGAGTCTCGATCCATGGCTTCGGCCGCGGCGCGGAAGGCGCTCAGGCCATAAGGGTGCACGTCGTGTGCGCCCGAGGAAGGGAAACACAACACATGTCACGTGCAGTAGGTATCGACCTCGGAACGACGAACTCCGTCGTCTCGGTGCTCGAGGGCGGCGAGCCCGTCGTCATCGCCAACGCGGAGGGATTCCGCACCACCCCGTCGGTGGTGGCGTTCACCAAGGACGGCGAGGTGCTCGTCGGCGAGACCGCCAAGCGCCAGGCCGTCACCAACGTCGACCGCACGATCTCGTCGGTCAAGCGCCACATGGGCACGACCTGGACGCAGGAGATCGACGGCAAGAAGTACACGGCGCAGGAGATCTCCGCGCGCATCCTGCAGAAGCTGAAGCGCGACGCCGAGCAGTACCTCGGAGACACGGTGACGGATGCCGTCGTCACCGTTCCCGCGTACTTCAACGACGCCGAGCGCCAGGCCACCAAAGAGGCCGGTGAGATCGCCGGCCTGAACGTGCTGCGCATCATCAACGAGCCGACAGCGGCCGCTCTCGCCTACGGCCTCGACAAGGGCAAGGAAGACGAGCTCATCCTGGTCTTCGACCTCGGTGGCGGCACGTTCGACGTCTCGCTGCTCGAAGTGGGCAAGGACGACGACTTCTCCACGATCCAGGTGCGCGCCACCGCCGGTGACAACCGCCTCGGCGGCGACGACTGGGACCAGCGCGTCGTCCAGTGGCTGATCAAGAAGTTCAAGGACACCACCGGTGTGGATGTCTCGGGCGACAAGATCGCGCTCCAGCGGCTCAAGGAAGCCGCCGAGCAGGCGAAGAAGGAGCTCTCCAGCTCGATGTCGACGAGCATCCAGCTGCCCTATCTGTCGCTGACCGAGAACGGGCCGGCGAACCTCGACGAGACGCTCACGCGTGCCCAGTTCGAGCAGATGACGTCTGACCTTCTCGACCGCACGAAGAAGCCGTTCCAGGACGTCATCAAGGAGGCCGGCATCAAGGTCGCCGACATCGCCCATGTGGTGCTGGTCGGCGGTTCCACCCGCATGCCTGCCGTCTCCGAGCTCGTGAAGCAGGAGACCGGCGGCAAGGACCCGAACAAGGGCGTGAACCCCGACGAGGTCGTGGCCGTGGGCGCGGCGCTGCAGGCCGGTGTGCTGAAGGGCGAGCGCAAAGACGTTCTGCTCATCGACGTCACCCCGCTGAGCCTCGGCATCGAGACCAAGGGCGGCATCATGACCAAGCTCATCGAGCGCAACACGGCCATCCCGACCAAGCGCAGTGAGACGTTCACGACGGCGGATGACAACCAGCCGTCGGTCGCGATCCAGGTGTTCCAGGGTGAGCGCGAGTTCACCCGCGACAACAAGCCGCTGGGCACGTTCGAGCTCACCGGAATCGCCCCGGCTCCCAGGGGCATCCCGCAGGTCGAGGTCACCTTCGACATCGACGCGAACGGCATCGTGCACGTGTCTGCGAAGGACAAGGGCACCGGCAAGGAGCAGTCGATGACGATCACCGGCGGCTCTTCGCTGCCGAAGGACGACATCGAGCGCATGGTGCGCGAGGCTGAGGAGCACGCCGCCGAAGACAAGAAGCGCCGCGAATCCGCCGAGGTGCGCAACAGCGCCGAGCAGATGGTCTACTCGATCGAGAAGCTCATCAAGGACAACGACGACAAGCTGCCTGCAGACGTGAAGACCGACGTGCAGGGCGATGTGGATGCCCTCAAGTCCGCACTCGCAGCCGACGACGACGAGGCCGTGAAGGCGGCGCACGACAAGCTCACCGCCAGCCAGCAGAAGCTGGGCGAGGCGATCTACCAGTCGGCTCAGGCCGCCGGTGAGCAGGGCGACCCGAACGCGGCCGACCCGGGCAACGGCGAGGCGCCGAACCCTGAGGAGGACGTGGTCGACGCGGAGGTCGTGGACGACGAGGAGCCTTCGACCGGTTCAGGACAGGCTAAGTAGCATGGCGAAGAACGACGACCCTTCGAAGGGCCGGGGGCCCGGCGAAGAGCACGAGGAGCCGATCGTGCGCGATAAGCGCAGGGTCGACCCCGAGACGGGCGAGGTTCGTCGGCCCGAAGCCGCCGGCTCCGAGCGCCTCGAGCACGAGCAGGTGGTCGACCCTTCGGCAGGTTCAGGGCAGGCCGAGGGCGAGGGCTACGAGGGCCCGGATGTCGAGACATCCCTCTCCGAAGCCGACCTCGCCTTCCTCTCCGGGCAGTCCAGCGCCGAGGACCTCGCCGCAGAGCGGCTCGCCGACCTCCAGCGGGTGACCGCGGAATACGCGAACTACCGCAAACGCACCGAGGCGAACCGCGAGGTGGAGCGGGAGCGCGCTGTCGCCGATACGGCGAGGGCGATCCTGCCGGTGCTCGACGACCTCGACAGGGCCGAGAAGCACGGCGACCTCGAGACCGACAGCGCGTTCGCGACCATCGCCGGCAAGCTGCGGGCGGCATCCGAGAAGCTCGGACTTCAGCCCTTCGGCGCGGTAGGCGAGGCGTTCGACCACAACGTGCACGAGGCGATCTTCCAGCAGCCGTCGGCCGAGACGACCGAGCCGACCCTGCTCGACGTCGTCGAGGTGGGTTACACGCTCGGCTCCACGCTCGTGCGCGCGGCCAAGGTGGTCGTGGCGGTCCCGCAGTAGCGTCCGCATTCCGTTCAGGTCGCAGTTTTCGTCGCTTTCGAGCCCAGATGGTGACGAAAACTGCGACCTGAACCGATGACACGCAGCCGCTCACAACAGAACACGTAAGAACTGAACACACAGAACGGAGGTGCCGGGTGGCCAGTCAGGACTGGTTCGACAAGGACTTCTACAAGGTGCTCGGCGTCTCCAAAGACATTTCGCCGGCGGAGCTGAAGAAGACCTACCGCAAGCTCGCACGGCAGTATCACCCGGATTCCAACCCGGGCGACACCAAGGCTGAAGCCAAGTTCAAGGAGATCAGCGAGGCGTACTCCGTGCTCTCCGACGACGAGCAGCGCAAAGAGTACGACCAGATCCGGGCCATGGGCTCCGGTGCCCGATTCACCGCGCCCGGCGGCGGCGCGAACGCCGGCGGGTTCGAGGACGTCTTCGGTGGCATGTTCAATCAGGGCGGCCGCGGGCAGTCCTACACGTTCCAACAGGGCGGCGGTCAATACGACGATCTGCTCGGCGGCCTCTTCGGCAACGGACGCTTCGGCCAGTCGACCGGCGGATACCGCGGCTACGGCGGCCCGACCAAGGGGCAGGATGTCTCGGCATCCACCACCATCGACTTCCAGACCGCGGTCACCGGCGAGACCGTGCACCTCACGGTCGACGGTGAGACCGTCAAGGTGCGCGTGCCGGCCGGGGTGAGCGACAAGCAGCGCATCCGCGTGCCCGGCAAGGGACGCCGGTCGCCGGATGGCGGGGAGCGCGGCGACCTGTACCTCACGGTGACGGTGCGCAGGCATCCGGTGTTCGAGCGCGAGGGGCTGAACCTGCGCGTCACCTTGCCGGTGACCTTCGCGGAGGCGACGCTCGGTGCCACGATCCAGGTTCCCACGCTGGACGGCGGCACGGTGCGGCTCAAGGTCGCGCCCGGCACGCCGAGCGGCAGGGTGCTGCGCGTGAAGGGCAGGGGCGTCTCCACGAAGAAGGACTCCGGCGATCTGCTCGCCGTTGTGCAGGTCGTCGTGCCTTCGCACCTGAGCAAGCAGGGTGAGGATGCCCTCGAAGCGTTCGAGAAGACGCTGCCCGACGAGAATCCGCGCGAGGAGCTGCTCGCGAAGGCGCGTGCCGCGGCACGATGACCGGGATGACGGCGGCACGATGAGGTGCATCGCGGCCGGTTGAACTTGGCCCCTCCAGAGCTTGTCGCAGGATCGAAACCGGCGGGCAGGGCAGACTTCGAATGGGCAGGCTCCGAATGAGCAGACCGCGAGTGTGCAGACTCCGAATACGGGGAGCGAGGTGAGTGGGGATGGCGCAACTGGATGAGACGACACCGGTCTTCGCGATCACCGCGGCCGCTGAGCTGGCCGGCATGCATCCGCAGACGCTGAGGCAGTACGACCGGCTCGGGCTGGTGAGCCCGCGGCGAACGGCGGGCCGATCCCGTCGCTACTCGATGCGCGACGTGGTGCAGCTGCGGGAGGTCGCCAGGCTCGGGTCGGAGGGTGTCAGCCTGGAAGGCATCCGGCGCATCCTCGAGCTCGAGAACCAGGTGAACCGGCTCGGCGCGCGCGTTCGCGAACTGGAGGGTGCGCTCGCCGACGAGATGCTGAACCGTCCTGGCCGCCGGGTGTTCGCCGCCGGTTCCGAGGGCGAGGTCGTCTCGTTGCGTGCCGGAACCCGAGTGCGCCGCAGCAACCAGGTGGTCGTGTGGCGACCGCTCGACCGGTGAGGGGCCGTGCTGCGGCCGGTCGACCGGTGAGGCGTCGTGTGGCGGCCGCTCGACGGATGAGGCGCGGTGCTGCCGTCGGTCCGCATCGTCGCCGAAAGGCCGTGCAGCGCGTGGAGAAGTTCCAGTCGTAGTGTCGACGGCATGACTCGCATGTCCACTGCCGCCGCCGCGCTCGGTGTGAGCGCGGCCGCAGCTGTGCTGGGCGTCGCCGCGCTCGTGGTCGCCGCGAGCCTGTCGGCGAATGTGCACCGGCATCCGATCACGGCGAAGTCGTCACCGACGACCACGGTCGTCGCCGTCGGCGATTCGATCATGGACGGCAACGGGCTCACGCCCGACGAGGCGTGGCCGAACGTCGTGGCCGGGTACAACGGGTGGCATCTCGCGAACCTCGCCACCGACGGCGCCGGGTTCGTCAACCAGGGGAACAACGGGTCGATCTTCGCCGACCAGGTCGACGAGGCCGTCGAGTTCGATCCGACGATGGTGATCATCTCCGGCAGCAGCAACGACCTCGGGGCGTCGGAGTCCGACGTGCAGAAGTCGATGATCTCGGCGATGCGCACGCTGCGCCACGACCTGCCGCATACGAAGATCGTCGCGGTGAGCCCGGTGTGGAACGAGTCGAAGCCTCCGGCCCAGCTCGACCAGATCAACGACGACATGGAATCTGCGGTCAGGTCGGTGGGAGGCACGTACCTCGACATCGGCAGGCCGCTGCTCGGAAAGCCGGGCTACATGCAGTCGGATGACGTGCATCCGACCGCGGACGGCCAGCTTCTCATCGCGGCGGCGGTGGAGCGGTCGCTGCAGAAGCACCACCTCGTGTGACGCGCGGCCGGGCCGAGCGCAATCGGGCTCGTCTCGGCTCGCAGGCGGCGCTGCCACCGACCGCTCGGCGGCGACCGTGCGTCCGAGGCTCGGGGGCGACCGCGCGTCCGATACTCCAGGTCGACAGTGCGCCCGGACGCTCCGGGTCGACGGTGTCCGGACGCTCCGGGTCGACGGTGTCCGGATGCTCGGGGTCGACAGTGTCCGATGCTCCGGGGCGACAGTGCGCGGACGCTCGGCGCCGACAGTGCGCGCGAGTCGCCAAGAGTCGTTCATAGGAACCTCATCGCCAGTGCAGGCCGAGCCCAACAGGGTGATTCGTAACCTGATCGTTATGAACGTCAAGGGGCTCATCACGCCGGCACTCGCCATGGCGTCGGTCGCACTGGCCGTCGCCGGAAACCTCACGATCGGCGCCCCGGCCGCCGCTGCGACCTCGGGGCGTTCGACGGCGGTCGCGATCGGAGACTCGATCATGGACGGCCACAATCTGCAGCCCGACCAGGCCTGGCCGGTCATCATCGCAGGCGACGACGACTGGGCGCTCACGAACCTCGCCGCCGACGGCGACGGCTTCGTGACCGTCGGCGACAACGGCACCATATTCCTCCAGCAGGTGAGCGAGGCGATCTCGTTGCATCCGCAGACCGTCGTGCTCTCGGCGAGCAGCAACGACCTGGGCGTGCCCGAGCCGGAGGTCAGGTCCGCCATGGTGTCGGCGGTCGACGAGTTGCACGCAGCCCTGCCGAACACCGAGATCGTCGGGGTCAGCGCGATCTGGAACCAGAACGACCCGCCGCCGCAGCTCGACCAGATGGGAACCGACCTGAAGCGAACGGTCACCGCCGTCGGCGGCACGTACCTCGCCATCGGCAACCCCTTGAAGGACAGGCCCGATCTCATGCAGGGCGGCGACGTGCATCCCACCGCGGCAGGTCAGCTCATGATCGCCGCCGCCGTGCAGTCCGCGTTGGCGAGGAAGGGCCTGGTGTAGGCGCGTCGACGGCACCCGAACGTGACGAACGAGCACGGGAGCGACGAGCCACCACGGGAGCGACGGGCGAGCACGGGAGCGACGAGCCACCACGGGAGCAACGAGCCACCACGCTGCGGGTGTCGATTGGATGGTGGTTCGTCGCCCGACGGGTCGGGCGGGGTGCCTCAGCGCGTCAGGATGATCTGCCGCGCGTGGCCGTGCCCGTCGAGGGCGAAGTGGAGAGTCAGCGGGCCGGTTCCGACGAGGGATGCGCCGGCATCCGCCTGGCTCACGGTGAAGCTCCCGGCGTCGGGCAGCACGAGCGTCGCGGTCGACTGGGTGCGGCTCGGATCGGCCAGCGCGACGGTGATGGTGTCGCCGTCGCGGTGCACGCCGACCGAGCACGGACCGCTCACCTGCATTCCCTCCACCGGTGACGTCGGCGCTCCGTAGAAGTTCGCGAGCGTCACCCCGGAGCCGTCGTGCACGATCGCCTGCGCACTCGAGTTATTGGCCAGTACCTTCACCGGCTTCTGCGCCTCGGTGGAGAACGTCGTGCTGTGCGCGACGCCGGGCAGTAGGTAATAGGCGTATCCGCCGGAGGCGGGGTCGACGCCGTGCGGATGCGTGAGGGTCACGTAGTCGCGCTGCTTCACGTCTGTCGTGCCGCCGGTGTCGGATCCCGAGTTGATCGCGTTCCACGTGCCCTGCCGGCTCACCACCTGCACCTGGGGCGTCCCCGAGATACCCTCGGCGTCGAGCAGCACGATGCCGGCGTATCCCTCGACGTGCAGACTGCGTTTCACGGGCAGGGCCGGCTGGCCCGGCCGCATCCGCTTGTTCGCGTGGTCGACGCGCAGGTCCGGGGTTTGCCCGGCGGCGAACGACCGGTTCTCGACCGTGGTGAAGACGCTGTGGCCCCCGGTTCCGGCGATCCCTGCGCCGAGGCATACGATGCCGTCGTCGAGGAAGAACCATGACTTCTTGCCCGACAGGGTCTTGTCGAAGTTCAGGTGGTCCATGCCCTGGATGCCCCACCGCGACTCGAGCGCCAGTCCGCCCGCGAACGCCTGGAACGCCCGCGGGATGCCCGTGCCGACGCCGCCCGCGCCCGATGCCCGCACCTCGTCGTTGACGGTGGTGCCGGGCAGCCGGTATGGGTCGACTGTGGGCCAGAAGTCGGCGCTGTACTGCGACGGGTCCACACCCGGTAGGTAGACGAACTGCATGCCGTCGCCCTCGTACCAGCCGAGGTTGTTCTCGTCGTTGCCCCACTCGTACCGTCCGATGCGTTTGGACGAGACGTTCACCACCGACGACCACGCCGGCCGGTGGTGCACGAGCCTGTCCTGGTCGCCGAACGCGTGCGTGACTACGGGTGCGGGAGCGGCCTGCACGGAGGCATCCGTCGCGACGCCCGACACCAGAAGTGCCTGGGCGATCGTGAGCTTCGGCACGGCGACGAGGTTCACGTCGGTGCACTGCTCGAGCCAGCCCTTCGCGAGCGAGAGGAAGGTCGACTGGTACGGCTGCGGTGCTCCGGATGCCAGCAGCAGCGTGCTCGCGATGAGGGTCGCGCCGTCGACGTAATCGGGCTCGTTCTGCCGCGAGACCGCCCTGCCGCGCACGGTGTCCATGATGCGACCGCCCACGACGAACGGCTGGAACGACTTCTGGATCGAGTCGAGGAAAACGCTCTGGTTCGGGTCGGTGACGGCCCACGTGCTGCCGCCGAGCAGGGCGAGGATGGCGGCGACGCCGGAGAGCGTGACCGTGCCGTACGTTCCGACGTAGGGCAGGTAGCTGTGCTGGATGAACGAGCCGTCCCGGTAGAAGCCGTCGCCCGCGGTGACGTAGGTGAAGAGGCTGTTCCTGCCGCCGCCCGCCACGTCGCTGAGGGCATCCCTCGCCATGGCGACCTCGTCGGGACGATTGTCGAGGATGCCCCGCAGTGCCGTGTTCAGCGCCTTGTCGCTGCGGTTGGCTCCGGTCTCGGCGAAGCTGGTGCCGCGGCCCCGATAGTTGGGGTTCGGCGCGAAGTACCGCGCGGCGCCGAGCAGGTTGGTGCGCACCTCCGCGGGCACCTTGTCGTAGAGCAGCACGAGCGAGTCGCCGACCTGACGCGGCCCGCCGATCTCCCAGAACCACCAGTTGCCCGCTGCGGCTTTGCCTGCGACGTACTGGTTGACGCTCATCCAGGTGAGCGCGGAGACGAGGGCGGCAGCGAGCCTGTCGTCGCCGTACTGGTCGGTGCCCTGCGTCGCCCACGCCTCGGCGAGGCTCGTGATCCGGTCGAACGTGACCCCCATGTTGCCGGTCGCGGTGGCGGCGCTGACACCCCGCATCGGCAGATCGGGCCAGATGCCGGGCGATCCTGCGGTCAGTGCCATCGCCTGCCAGGAGGCGGCCGCGTCCGCGGAGATCTGCTTCAGGCTGTTCGCGAGCGCCGGCACTCCGGCAGCACTTCCCGACCCGACGAGCATGGTGGCGCGCCGCTGAATCAAGGCGCCGAGCGCCGTGTCGGAGGATGCCGTGTCGGCGGATGCCCGCAACGCGCCGGTTCCCGTGCCGATCAGAGTGGTGGCAAGGGCGCCTGCGCCTGCGAGCATGAGCACGCTGCGGCGTGAGAGCACGAACCCGTTCTTCGCGGGATCCGGGGAATCGCTGGTGTGCATTGTCACTCCTCGTTGAGATGTTCTTCTTACTTCCGAGTCAGCGCGGCTGATTCGGCGCTCGGCCCCGTCGCCGCTTGCGGCGTGACCGCCGTGCGATAGAGAGGGTCGCGGCGAAGACCCACTGGGCCTTCGCTCATAGCTCCCCCGCGCGAGGCGGCGCGACCGAATCGCGCACCACCACGTGCGTGCCGACGATGACCTCGTTCGCCGCGTGCCGGCCGAAGGCATCCTCGTGCCGCATCGCGATGCGCACCGACTCGCGCCCCATCTCCTCCAGTGGCACGTGCACGGTGGTGAGCTTGGGACGCAACTCGAACGACTGCGGGATGTCGTCGTATCCGACAAGCGAGACGTCGTCAGGAACGCGGATGCCCGCCTCGGTGAGCGCCTCGAGCGCGCCCGCGGCGACGAGGTCGTTGGCAGCGAAGACGGCGGTGTACCCCAGATTCGTGGCGAGGATCTGCTGCATGCGGGTGTAGCCGAACTGGCGGCCGAACGCGCCCTCGTGAACCAGATCGTCGGTCGGCTCGATGCCGCGCGCGAGCAACGCCCTGCGGTAGCCCTGGAGACGCGACGTCGTGGTGGAGAGCCCGGGCGGGCCGCCCAGGTAGAGGATGCGCCGGTGGCCCTGTGCGATCAGGTGCTCGGTGAGAGCGAACGCGCCGCCCTCGTTGTCGTAGCCGACCATCTTGGTGGGCACCGATTCGCCGAGCGAGGGCCGTCCGCACAGCACGAGCACGGATCCCACATCGGCCAGCGCGCGCGCCCGGTCGGCCATCTTGCGGCGCAGTCCCTCGTCGTGCATGGCGCCGCCGACCACGATCACGGCGTCGGCGCGCTGCTCCCGCATGCGATCGATCAGATCGAGCTCCTGGTCACGGCTGCTGCGCGCGGCGGCGACGATGCAGAGCCGATCGTTCAGTGCGGCCTCCTGCTCGACCCCGCGCACTATGTAGGAGAAGAACGGGTCGACGACGTCGTTGACGATGATTCCCACCGTGCGGGTCGCCGCGTTGGCGAGCGCCCTTGCGTGTGCATTCGCCGTGTACCGAAGCTCCGCAACGGCCTGCAGCACCCTGTCCCGCGTGGCCTTCGCCACGGGATAGTTGCCGTTCAGAACCCGGGAGACAGTGGCCGTCGACACCTCGGCACGCTGCGCGACATCGTCGATCGTGGGCATTCTGCCGGTCGCGGAACCTCTACTGCGGGTTGCTTCGTCGGTGCTCATGGTCGTGCGTCTCCCCAGATCGTCGACACGGTTGCCGGCACCGGCATTCTGTCGTGCCCCGCGGGCCGCCTCGTCCGCACCCGTGCCGAAATCCTCATCATGGCCTACGCGATCCTCGCCAGGTCCGCATGGCGGATCTCGTGCTGCAGCGGCGCGCCGAACACCAGGCGTTCGATCTCGTCGACAGCGAGGTCCCCGAGCCGCATCACCTCGTTGCCCAGGGCGCCTGCGATGTGCGGCGTGAGCGTGACGTTGGGCAGCTCGTACAGCGGCGAGTCCTCGGGAAGCGGCTCGGGCTCGGTGACGTCGAGGTAGGCATCCAGTCGCCCGGAGACGAGTTCGGTCGTGAGTGCGGAGGTGTCGATGAGCTGTCCCCTCGCCGTGTTGATGACGACGGCGCCGTCGTGCAGCAGCGCGAGCTGACGGGATCCGATCAGGCCGCGGGTCTCGGCCGACAGCGGGGCGTGCAGGCTCAGCACGTCACTGCGGCGGCACAGGTCGTCGAGCGTGGTCAGCTCGATGCCCAGAGCGGATGCCTCGGCGCGCGGGAGATAGGGATCGCTCACCAGGATGCGCACGTCGATGTTGCTCAGCAGCCGCACCACCTCGCGGCCCACCCGCGAGGCGCCGACCAGGCCGATCGTGACACCGCTGACTCCGATCGGCGGCATGCCGGCGGCATCCCGAGCGGAGTGCGTCTCGCGCAGCCGCGCCGAGAACCGGCCGGCGCGTTTGAGCCCGAACACGATGGACGCGAACGTGAACTCGGCGACCGGGATGGCGTTCGCCGCAGCGCAGCTGGAGACACGGATGCCGCGCAGCAGCACGTCTTCGGACAGGAACGTCTTGACGGTTCCCGCCGAGTGCACGATCGCACGCAGGTTCGGGGCGGCATCGATCACGGAGCCGTCCACCCGTGGCGGATTCCAGCCCGTGATCATGATGTGCGCGTGCGCCAGCGCCGAACGGGAGGCCGGCGAGTCGAACTCGACCATGGGGCGCGGCCCGATGAGTTCGACAGCACGCTCCAGCCGTGCGAGGGCACGGGGGGAGAACACCTCGCCGAGCGAGGCCTCGCTCATCGCAAGAACCGCCGGCATTCGGGCGCCCTCGTCCATGTTCCGTTCGTCCTTTCCGAGCCACATAGTAATCGCTTACTGTAATCGATTCACCTCTCGCTTGCGCAAGTTCCGGTGTCGATTGCCCTGTCAGGGTGCGGAACGTGCAGGAATCTGGCAAATTTGACTGCCTCGTTGACAGCGCGAAATGCGTCAGGTACTTTCATCCAAAAGAAACCGCTTACTATGACGTCGCGCCTTCGGCACCGAGTCGAGCGGTCACGCGAACCAACGACGCTTCCTTCTTGGAGCTCTCGGATAGGGAACCCGAATGAGCAGCTACAGCCAGTCCGTTGCGGACGACGGCGCGCGATCAGAGACCACGCGCACTGCCGCCGAGGACCGCGCTTCGCAGCGTGTGCGTGAGCGTGCCGGGCGACCCGCCGTGCGCAAGAAGACGCTGTGGCAGCGCATCAAGCGCGACAAGGTCATGCTGCTGCTGATCGCGCCGGGCTTCGTCTACTTCGTGCTGTTCCACTACCTGCCGTTGCCCGGCAACATCATCGCGTTCGAGAACTACCAGCCGTATCTCGGGTTCATCAACAGCTCGTGGGCAGGTGTCGACAACTTTCTCGCGATCTTCGCCGACGCCACGTTCTGGCAGGCGTTGCGCAACACGCTGGTGATCACCTCGCTGCAGCTCGTGCTCTTCTTCCCGGTGCCGATCATGCTGGCGCTGCTGCTCAACAGCATCATGTCGGGCAAGGTGCGCAAGTTCGTGCAGAGCGTCGTCTACCTGCCGCACTTTCTCGGCTGGGTGATCATCGTCTCCATCTTCAGCCAGGTGCTCGGTGCATCCGGCGTGGTGCCGAATCTGCTTCACATGCTCGGGCTGCCGCAGTGGGACGCGATGACCACGCCGTGGTTCTTCCCTTTCCTCGTCACGATTCAGGAGATCTGGAAAGACACCGGCTGGGGGACGATCATCTTCCTCGCCGCGCTGATGAACATCGATCAGGAGCTGTACGAGGCGTCGGCCGTCGACGGGGCAGGCCCGTGGGCGCGCCTGTGGAAGATCACCATCCCGGGCATCATGCCCGTGATCATCCTGCTGTTCATCCTCAACCTCGGCAGCATCCTGTCCGTCGGGTTCGAGCAGATCGTTCTGCAGCGCAACAACGTCGGGCCCGGCGCAGGCGAGGTGCTCGATACGTGGGTCTACTTCCACGGCATCCAAGACGGCCAGTGGGGCCCTGCAGCCGCCGTCGGCCTGGTCAAGGGCGTCGTCGGGCTGGCACTCGTGCTCGGTGCGAACAAGGTCGCCCACTGGTTCGGGCAGGAAGGGGTCTACTCAAGTGGCAAGTGAGACACCGGCAGCACAGGCCGTGCGAATTCCGCACAAGCCCCGCGCTCCGCGCAAGAGCAGTGTGGATGCCCGCCCCGCCTGGATGGAGAAGCCCTCCGCGATCGGCCGGGTCGGAAAGGTCGTGGCGATCGTCGTGATCGCCGTGCTGACCATCTACCCGTTCCTCACGGTGATCTCCACCAGCCTGTCGGACAGCACCGACATCGCCAACGCGAACGGACTCGTGCTGTTCCCGCTGCATCCCACACTGGCGGCGTACCAGACGATCTTCGCGGGCGGCGTCGTCACCGCGGCCTTGCTGCGCAGCATCGTCATCACCGTGGTCGGCACGATCCTGTCCCTGGCGGCAACAGTCGGCATGGCCTACGGGCTCTCCCGTCGCGACCTGGTGTTCGGCAAGTTCATCCTGCTCGTCGCCCTGTTCACCATGCTGTTCAGCCCGGGAATCATTCCGAGCTTCCTGATGGTGAAGCAGCTCGGCCTGCTCGACAGTTACGCATCGCTGGTTCTACCGGTGCTGATCTCCGCCTTCAATCTCGTGGTGGTGCGGTCGTTCTTCATGAACCTGCCGCAGGAGCTGTTCGAGGCGGCACGCATCGACGGCGCCGGCGACTTCCGCATCCTCACCACGCTCGTGCTGCCGTTGTCGAAGGGCGTGCTGGCCGTCGTCGGGCTGTTCTACGCGGTCGCGTACTGGAACGCGTTCTTCAACGCGATGCTCTACCTGAACAGCGACAAGTGGCCGCTGGCGATGATCCTGCGCCAGTACGTGCTGCTCGGCTCGCCGCTGAACACCGCTACCGCGGGTGAGATCTCGGCACCGTCGCAGGCCATCCAGATGGCCGTGGTCGTGATCAGTCTCGTTCCGATCCTGCTCGTCTATCCGTTCCTGCAGAAGTACTTCACCAAGGGCGTCCTCACCGGCGCAGTCAAGGGCTGACCGGCGTCTGCCCTGCACCACCCAACCATCCACACATCACCCGAAAGGAGCCTCCGATGGTCGCCACGACGACTCGGCGCGCTTTCCTCTCCTACACGGCGCTCGGCGCCCTCGCTGTTGTGACCGCGGGCTCGCTCTCCGGCTGCGGCGCGCAGAGCACGCTCAAGGCCGGCAGCGTCTCGAACGCCACACTGCCGAACTACACGGCGGTCAAGGGGGTCACGCCAGACCTGGCGGCGACCGCTCAGGGCGTTCCGCCGGCGTTTTTCAACTACCCGAAGAACCCCTACCGCTCGGTGCCGAGCCCCTTCATGAAGGGGCAGACGATCACGGGCATCACGAACATCTTCGGCCCGCCGCCCAACGGCCGCTCCGGCAACCCCGCCTGGCAGGAGATCGAGAAGCGGCTCGGCGGCACCGTCGACATCACAGCCGTGTCGAGCGGAGACTTCGACACCAAGCTCAACACCGTCATCGCGGGCGGCAACCTTCCCGACCTCATGCTCAACGACGGGGCGGCCATCCCCGACATCATCGGGTTCCTGGAGTCCTCCTGCGAAGACCTCACCCCATACCTCGCGGGTGACAAAGTCAGCGCGTATCCGAACCTCGCCAACGTGCCCCAGGTGTTCTGGAAGCAGACGGTGCAGAACGGCAAGCTCTACGGCCTGCCGATTCCGCGCAGCATGACGGGCGGTTCCGGCTTCATCAACCAGACCTACTTCGCCAAGGCCGGTGTCTCCGACACGAGCACCATCAAGAGTTCGGATGACTACCTCGCCCTCGCGAAGCAGCTCTCCGGCGCGAACCAGTGGGCGTTCGGCAGCACGAACTTCGGCCTGCCGCCCTTCCTGCACATCTTCCATGTGCCCTACAACTGGACCGAGCAGAACGGCAAGCTCGTCAAGGACTACGAGACGCCGGAGTGGCTCGAGGCGATCAGCTTCGTGCAGAAGATGCACGCCGCCGGCTCCATCGCTCCGGGCAGCGAGGGCTGGACGAAGCAGCAGATGCAGGATGCCTTCATCTCCGGCAAGGTCGCCCAGATCTACGACGGCCTGCCCGCGTACGGCAAGGTCGGCGGTTATCAACAGACGCTGCCCGCCGCGAACCCGGCGAACAAGGCCACGCCGTTCCTGCCCTTCAGCGCGCACGGCGGCAAGGCGATGGTGTGGCTCGACAACATCGACTTCGCCTGGACGATGGTGAAGAAGGGCAGCCCCAGCCACATCAAGCTCGTGCTGCAGGTGGCGAACTTTCTCGCCGCGCCATTCGGCAGCCAGGAATACCTGCTGATGAACTATGGCGTCGAGGGCACGGACTACACGCTCGACGGCAAGGGCAATCCCACCGCCACCGCCCAGGCCGCACTCGACACGGCAGTTCCGTGGAAGTACCTTGCGGCGGGCCCGAATGCGCTGTACTCGCCGCCGTTCCCCGACGCCATCAAGACCCTGCACGCGACGTACGCCACGCTGATCCCGCTCGGCGTCGCCGACCCGACGCAGGGCCTCTTCAGCCCGACGCAGGCGCAGAAGGGTCTGACGCTCGCGCAGACGATGACCGACGCCGTGAACAACTACGTCGCCGGTCGCAGTTCACTCGCCGACCTGAAGAACGCGATCGCCGGCTGGAAGTCCGGCGGCGGAGACCAGATTCGGTCGGAGTATCAGAAGGTCCTGTCGAAATCGAAGAAGAAGTCCTGATCGTGGCGCCGGCGCCGTCACCCGCCTTCCTGCCGCCGGATGCCCGCGAGCTGTCGCCGTTCACAGGCTGGGCGCGCGAGCACTGGCTCGCAACAGCCGACCACTGGCTCGGGCAGGTGCGCCAGTACTCCAGCGCGGAAGGCGCCATGACGCGCCTGCCCGGGCGGGTGACCGGTGACGGCGTGCGCCGCGAGTGCATGGAGACGGTGGGCAGGTCGTTCCTGCTCGCCGCCCCGCGCATCGCCGGCGCCGCCGACGCCGACCCCGTCGCCGAGCAGCACCTCGAGTGGTACGCGCGGGCGCTGCTGGCCGGAACCCGGCCGGGCGGCGCCGAGGAGTGGCCGAGGGGCGTGACCTGCCGCACCCCGCTCGCCGGGGTGACGAACTCCATCGTCGAGGCCGCCAACATCGCGTTCGGCCTGCACCTGACGCGCGACCGGCTGTGGGACAACCTGACCCGGCCCGAGCGGCGACAGCTCGCCGACTGGCTGCTGCACCACGCGAGGGCGGAGGTATGGCAGAACAACTGGCAGCTGTTCCCGGCGATGGCCGAGGGATTCCTTCGCTCCGTCGGCGAGAACGTCAGCGGCACCACGGGCCGCCGCAACGTGGCTCGGGTGGAGTCGTGGTACCTCGGCGACGGGTGGTACACCGACGGCCCCGAGCACTCGATCGACTACTACAACGCGTGGGCGATCCACCCCTACCTGTGGGCGTGGTACCGCATGAGCGACGCCCTGCACACGCCGGACGGGCAGCGCCATCTCGAGCGGCTGTCCGAGTTCGTCACGTCGTACTCTCGCTTCTTCGCGCGAGACGGATCCGTGCTGCACGTCGGCAGGTCGCTCACGTACCGCACGGCGGTGCTCGCGGCCCTGTGGTGCGCCGAGCTCTCGGGCGTGAACCCGCTGACTCCGGGGTCGACGCGGCGGCTGGCATCCGGTGTGCTCTCCCGGTTCGCCGCGAAGGGCGTCGGTGTCGACGGCCCGCTGAGCCTCGGCTGGTACGACCCGTTCGAGCCGATGTGCCAGGCCTACAGCGGTTTCGGTTCGCCGTACCTCGCCGGCATCGGATTCCTCGGGCTGGCGCTGCCGGCCGACGCTGCGGTGTGGACGGCCGTCGAGCAGGAGCAGCCGACCGACGGCGCCGCGTTCCAGATCGGAATGCCCGAGACCGGATGGCTCATCTCGGCTCAGGACGACGGCATCGTGCGTCTGGTGAACCACGGCACCGATCACACGTGGCTCTCCGTCGGCGACGACGTCGACGGCGACGACCCGCACTACGCGAAGTTCGCCTACTCCACGCACACCGCACCGGGAACCGCGCAGGCGTGGGTGGATGACGTCGACTCGCACTTCGCGCTGCTCGACGATGACGGTAATGCCAGCCGGCGCAGCGCCCTGCGCGCGAGCCGGGTGGAGGGCGACATCGCCGGGTCGGTGCACCTGCCGCAGCTCGGTCGTCGGCTGTTCGACGGATGCGCCGTCACCACGGTGTCGTTCATCGACGGGCCGTACGAAGTGCGAGCGCACCTGGTGCAGTCGCCGCAGGGCCACCGGGTGCGGGAGGGCGGCTTCGCCGTGGCAGGCCCGGTGCCGCCGGCGAGTGCGGCGGAGGGCACGGTTGCGTGGGCGCGTAACGCGGATGACGTGATCTGCGGCGTTGTCGGACTGCATGGCTGGGATGAGGCCGTGATCGTCGAACACAGCGGCGCGAACGCGATGGGCGACCACTCTGTGACGCCGGCGCTGTACGGCCGCTGCGTCGAAGGACTCACCGTGTTCGTGACGCTGCACGTGCTGACGAAAGCGAGCGACGAGCATCCGGATGCCGCCTCCCCCGATGTCTGGGCATCCGCCGCCGACATCGCCGTCGACGGCAGCACGGTGCGGGTGCGCTGGGCGAGCGGCCGCTCCGCCGAATGCGACCTCGCGACCTTCGTGCCGTGGGATCACCACACCGGCCCACGCGCCGCGAACCTGTGAACCCCGTCCCGCTGGTTGGGCCCGTCCCGCTGGTTGGGCCCGTCCCGCTGGTTGGGCCCCTCCCGCCGGTTGAGCCCCTCCCGCCGGTTGAGCTTGTCGAAACCGCAGCACCAGCTGGTTTCGACAGGCTCAACCAGCGGACTCGCCCAACCAGCGGACTCGCTCAACCAGCGGGCTCGCTCAACCAGGCGGACTCGCTCAACCAGCGGAAATCCATCTCGAGGAGAACCATGCAACTGAGATATGGTGCGCAGTCCACGCAACGGCGTGACGACCCAGCCGTGCGTGCGTTCCGGCACGACAGGTTCGGGCAGTTCATCCACTGGGGCCTCTACGCGCTGCCCGCCGGTGTCTGGCGTGGCGAGACCTACGACTTCGCGGCAGAGTTCCTGCCGAAGTCGGCGAACATCGCCGACGCCGACTGGCAGGCGCTGGCCGCCGACTTCACCGTGGACCGCTTCGACGCCTTCGAATGGGCTCGCGCCGCGAAGGCCATGGGCGCCAGGTACGTCACGGTCACCACGAAACATCACGACGGGTTCTGCCTCTGGCCCAGCGAGTACAGCGACTTCACCGTCGCCCGAACGCCGCACGGCCGCGACCTGCTCGGTGAGATCGTCGCGGCGTACGAAGCGGAGGGCATCGCCGTGCACCTCTATTACTCCGTGCTCGACTGGCACCACCCCGACTGGCGGTACCGCATCGAGTCCGTGGATGACGAGGCATCCTTCGCCCGCTTCCTCACGTTCGCGCAGAACCAGTTGCGTGAACTGGCCACGCGGTATCCGAGCGTTCGAGGGTTCTGGTTCGACGGCACCTGGGATGAATCGGTCAAGGCCAACGGATGGTGGACGCTCGAGGTCGAGCGCATGCTCAAACAGCTCATCCCGGGTGTTCTGGTCAACAGCCGGCTGCGCGCCGACGAGAACGGCGCCCGGCATCGCGACTCCAACGGCGACCTGATGGGCGACTTCTTCAGCGGCTATGAGCGTCGGCTTCCCGACCCCTGGGACCGCTCGGTCGCCGAGCACGACTGGGAGGCGTGCATGACGATCCCGCAGAACTCATGGGGCTACCACTTGAGCGCCGCAGTCGCCGCGACCCGCAAGCAGCCGGTCGAGCTCATCGAGCAGCTTGCGCACGCCGTGAGCCTGAGCGGCAACCTGCTGCTCAACTTCGGCCCGATGGGCGACGGCGCGCTGCCTGAGTTCGAGGGCGACATCGCCTGCGCAATCGGCGACTGGATGCGCGTCAACGGTGAGGCGATCCACGGCTGCGGGATGGCGCCGGGCTGGGATTATCCCGGCTGGGGGTACTACACGCAGAACGCCGAGACTGGTGTCACGTACGCGATCGCCACGAGGATGCCCGTCTCGGGCGCGATCAAGCCGCAGGCTCCGGCGGGCACGAGCATCCGTTCCGTGCGGGCACTCGGCTCACCCGAACGCGTCGAGTTCACCCGGCTCGACGGCCAGACCGTCTCGATCGCGGTGCCGCGTGCCGCTCGCGTGCCCGTGGTTCTCGCGCTCGAGACGGAGCGCGAGAGTGCGGCCGTGCCGAGCCTCGAGGTGAATCCCGACCTGGCCTAGCGCCCGGCGCGGCGTGGCCGTAGCCCGTCGGCCGACGGCGCAGAGATCCCGAACCCGAATGAGCACCACCTACCGCAACACCGACGTAAGGAAGGCACCATGCTCAACAGACCAAGGCTCAAAAGGCCGGGCACACGCCGACGTGTGCCCGCACGCCTCGGCGTGCTCGCGCCGATCGCGATCGGCACCGCCGTCGCGCTTGTCACGGCGCCGGCGGCCGGGTTCGCCGACCCCGTCGTCTCTCCGCCGCAGTACACGGCCGCGGCGACCGGCCGGCTGAACGGCGGGTTGCTCTCCGACATCGCAGGCTCCGCATTCGTCGACAAAGAGGGCCAGTTCCACTTCACCAACGCCTACACCGGCTACGCCGACGACCCGACGCAGGGCTGGGCGAACACGTTCACGAACACCGATTTGGGCGCAGTGACCGCCGGCATGGGCAGCACCACGCAGAAGACGGTGGCGGATGCCTTCTACACCACCCCCGGCAGCATCTGCTACCAGCTCGACAAACGCTCGAAGCATGCCATTCCGTCTCCGCAGCAAGACGACCACTGTGATGTCATCGGGGTGTGGGTCGACCCGGCCGGCACCTGGCATGCACTGTTGAACGACGAGTTTCAGTTCGATCCGTGGCAGACCAAGGGCGCCGATGCGACGGTCGCGCAGAAGATCTCAACTGGGCACCACAACAACCGCATCCTGCTGGCCACGAGCAACGACAAGGGTGCGTCCTGGCAGTATGCGGGCCCGGCACTGACCTCCGGGTGGGATGTCGACGGCGTCATCGATGCGTCGACGTCGCCGAACACGTCGTATCCGTTCGGCGACTCCGGATGCCGTCTCTTCGTCGACTACTCGTCCGGCTACTTCTACATCACCTACAACGTGAAGATCTACAAGAAGCCGGCGTCGTCGACGCTGGCCAGCTGGACCGAGATGGCGCGGGCGCCGATCAGCGGCGGCATGGCATCCGGAACCTGGCAGAAGTGGTACGACGGTTCCTGGTCGCAGCCGGGGGTCGGGGGCATCGACGGCAACGTCAACTCGGTCGGCGGTCTGAGCGTGTCGTATGACCCCAAGACCGACAAGATCGCGTGGGCCGGCTCCGGCGCGAACGCCTTGGCGTCGTACCAGGCGGCGAAGGTGCGGAGCGACCACCTCATCGTGTTCTCCGACGCGTCGGGCAACATGTACACCGCGAACACGCTCGCGCACACGATCGTGAACAACGCGACCGGAGCGTCGGCACCGGATCGCACCGTCACGTACACCGACCCGGTGACCGGCCAGAACATGACAGTCAAAGCAGTCGACGACGAGTGGGTGAACGGCGTCAAGACGGTGACCGGCGGCATCTATGTCACACAGGCCGACCCGAGCACGGGCGTCTCGCAGACCGTCGACCTCATGACGAACAGTGCGTACTACAAGGACCCGAACTCGGGACACATCTACCTGCCCGCGGCCAACAACGAGTCGGCGATCAGCTACAACGCGTACTCCGGCGAGTACCGCATCGTGGGATACGACGGCAACGTGTACGAGACCGCCGACCTCGGCGAACCGAACTCGTGGAAGGTCGTCGGACTGATGCCTGCCGGCTCGATCGGCGGATACTTGACCTCGCTCGACGACGGCAGCCTGACGAACCAGAACGTCACGGGGCGATCGTTCCTGACGGTGTCCGACCTGTCGGGCAAGGTCTACGACATCGACCAGACGAATGCGACGAACCAGACGGTCGTCAGCAAGCAGTACGTGCCGAGCGACACCAGCGGCGATGCCGTCACAGCGAACGGATCGTACGTTCTGCGCGTGGGCGGCAAGGCCGTGAATGCAAACGAAGGACCGTCCCTCGTCGGCGGCAACGGCGCTGCCACCAGCTCGTCGTCGTGGCAGCTCGCGCCGGTCGCCGACCCGAACTCGCCGAGCCACGACAGCGGGTTCTTCCGTCTCGTGAACCCGGCCACCGGTCAGGACCTCCAGATCGCCGGTGAGGGCATCGTCGCCAAACGTGCCATGGGTGCCGTCGCCACAGCCGGCGACCGGCAACCGAACGGGCAGCAGATGACCTCGAGCAGCCTCGGCTCCTCCGGCGGAAGCGACCAGTGGTACCTGCAGCGCGTGGCAACGAACGGCACGTCGCTGGCCGGTTCGAGCACGTACCGGCTGGTGAACCGCAACACCGGGCTCGCGCTCGAGTTCGACCACGGCCGGTTCCGGCTGGTGCAGCAGAGCCAGGGCGACCGCGGCCAGTACGTGACGTTCGCGCTGCGCCAGCACTGACCGCGGGCCGGTCGAGTCGGCTCGGCCGGATCCGCGCCGACTCGCGCCGGGGATGCACAGGTCCAGTGCGTCCCCGGCGCGTAACTGGCTGATTCCCTGCCACGCCATCCACCGCGCAATGCAGTCCTTCTGCAGTGACCGCGCGCCCTACGCCACTGCGCCCCCACGCCCCTGCACCCCCACGCCAGTGCGCTCCGTGATTGCGCCACATTGCGGCGACTGCGCCACAAGTTCGGGCGCAATCACGTCGAGCTGGCGCAATCACGGGTGGGTGGCCGCCCCGAGTCGGCGCTCAGGGATCCGGCTTAGCCTGGAGGCATGCCTCAGAACCTCACCGAAGCCCCCGTCGACCGCGTCACCATGTACGGTGCAGCCTGGTGCGGCGATTGCCGCCGCTCGAAGGCGCTGCTCGACCGAGTCGGCGCTGACTACGAGTACATCGACCTCGAGGTGCACCCGGAGCAGGCCGACACGGCGCACAGTATCAGCGGTCGCACGAACATCCCCGTCGTCGTCTTTCCCGACGGTACGCATTTCGTCGAGCCGACCGACCCCGAGCTGCAGGCGAAGCTCGACGCGCTGGCGCCGAGCCGCTGACTGCCGAGCCACTGATTGCCGAGTCACTGAGCCGCCGAGCCACTGAGCGTCTGACGGACTGACCGCGCGGGCTGAGGCCGGCTGCGCGGGCTCTGACTGCCGGGTTCAGCTCCAGAACTCAGCGAGCCGCCGGGCAGCCGCCTTGCCCTGCTCGTAGCCGGCACGAGCGGATGCCGGGCGGCGCGACCCATCCATCATGTCCTCGCCGAACGCGTCGAGAGACGCGGCGTCGGGGAGGATCGTCTCGACCCTGCTGCCGGCCGCGACCAATTCCTCGACCTGAGCCGCCAGTTGCATGCGCCACTCGAGCGGGTGGCGGGTTCGTCCGCCGAACGGAGAGAGCACGAGCACCCGCTCGTACCCCGTCGCCAGGTCGGCGTTCTCGTTCCGTCGGTAGCCGCCGTCGATGTAGAGGTCGTCGCCGATGCGGTACGGATCGCCGCTGGACGTGCTCGCGGCGACGGCGTCCACCAGCTCGACTCCGCTATGCCGGTCGAACGCGACGCCTTCGCCGGTGCGCGCGTCGACCGCGGTGATGAGCACGGTCTGCTCCGGCCACTGTTCGCTGGGCAGTCTGCGGGCGACGATCTCGCGCCATCGGGCCGACCACGATCCGTCAGACGCCGCATCGAGTTCGAGCGCACCGGCGCCCATCCTGCGTCGCATGTCAGCGGCATCCGTCGCGGCGGCGATGATGCGGTTCGTGCGCTCCAGGTGGTTCACGGGTGGCCGCGCGCCGGAGCGTCCGCCGTTCGCGCCAGCGGGCGGAACGCCCTGCTGCCGGCCCCGCAGAGGCGGGTCGTCAGACAGAATGTCCGCCAGCAGGTCGGTGGGATCGGCCGCGGTGATCTGCGCGGCCGCGGTGGCGCCGGCCGACGTGCCGACGATGAGATCGGCACGTGCCGCCGCCAGCCCGGCGTCGTGGAGACCGGCGATGACGCCGATCTCCCACGCGTTGCCGGCCGAGCCGCCGCCGTGGAGCACGAGAGCGCGCTCGCGCCGGCCGGAGGAGGGTGTGGAGCTCGAAGAAGGTGTGGAGCTCGAAGAAGGTGATGTGTTCATGGGAGTCGCCTTTCGCGGTGGCTTGGCGGGCGCTCCCTGTGCGACTACCTCAGTCGCATGATCGGGAGCTGATGGGGAGCGCCCATTGTCGATACTGCGTACACGGGTCTCACCTCCTGCTCCAGGGTCACGATCGACCACGAACGTAGCACGTCGGATGTCCGGTAGCCGTGTGACGCAATGTTGCGCCGCCGGAGAGCGCGCACACGTGCGTCGGCGACCATGGACGCATGCCACGCCAGATCCGTTTCAACGCCTTCGACATGAATTGCGTCGCGCACCAGACGTCCGGACTGTGGAAGCATCCGGCAGACCGCGCCGACCACTACAAAGATCTCGAATACTGGACCGAGCTCGCGAAGCTGCTGGAGCGCGGCCGGTTCGACGGCATCTTCATCGCCGACGTGCTGGGCACGTACGACGTGTACGGCGGAACGAACGAGGCGGCCATCCGCAACGGCGCACAGGTGCCCGTGAATGACCCGCTGCTTGTGATTCCCGCGATGGCATATGTCACCGAGCATCTCGGGTTCGGGGTGACGGCGGGCACCGCGTACGAGCATCCGTATCCGTTCGCCCGTCGCATGTCGACGCTCGATCACCTGACCAAGGGCCGCATCGGCTGGAATGTCGTCACCGGATACCTGCCGTCGGCCGCACGCAACATGGGTCACGAGGACCAGCTCGAGCACGATGACCGCTACGAGGTGGCCGACGAGTACCTCGAGGTGCTCTACAAACTGTGGGAAGGCTCCTGGGAAGACGACGCCGTCGTGAAAGATGCCGCCAGCGGCATATTCACGGATCCGGCGAAGGTGCACGAGATCGGGCACAAGGGCGAGCACTTCAGCGTGCCGGGCATCCACATCGCCGAACCCTCGCCGCAGCGCACCCCCGTCATCTACCAGGCGGGCGCGTCGTCGCGGGGCGTGCGCTTCGCCGCCGAGAACGCGGAGGCGATCTTCATCGCGGGTCCGACCAAGGAGGTCGTCGCATCCACCGTGAAGAAGATTCGGGATGCCCTCGAGGCCGCCGGCCGCGACAGGTACGCCGCGAAGATCTACACACTGCTCACGATCATCACCGATGAGACGGACGAGGCGGCACAGGCCAAGTACGAGGAGTACCTGGGCTACGCGAGCGAGGAGGGTGCACTCGTCTTCATGTCGGGCTGGATGGGCATCGACCTCTCGCAGTATGCGCTCGACGAGCCGATCGGAAACGTGAAGTCGAATGCGATCCAGTCGGTGGTGGCGAGCTTCCAGGAGAACAACGCCGACGGCCGCGAGTGGACCGTCGGCGACATCGCCCGGCACAGCGCCATCGGCGGGCTCGGTCCGTTCGTGGTCGGATCAGGCGAGACGATCGCCGACCGCCTGCAGCAGTGGGTTGACGAGACCGACGTCGATGGTTTCAACCTGGCCTACGTGGTGACCCCTGGCACGTTCGAAGACATCGTTGAGCATGTCATCCCGGTGCTGCAGGAGCGCGGCGCCTACCCTGCCGAGTACGACGACGGCACGCTGCGCAACAAGCTGCACGGTGCGGGCGATCGCGTGCCCGACGATCACCGCGCCGCGAAGTACCGGGTGGGCGCGTTCGCGCGAGCGCTCTGACCAGAACGCCGAGGACCCGGCGACCAAACCGGCATCATCCGCCCTGTTCGCGGCGTCGCCCGCCCTGCGCGGTGTCGACGACAAACACGATGTCGGCGAACAATCACGATGTCGGCGTACAAGCACGGTGTCGACGACAAGCACGGTGTCACGACGAGCACGGTGTCGACGAACAAGCGCGGTGTCGGCGAACAAGCACGGTGTCACGACAAGCGCGGTGTCACGACAAACACGGTGTCGACGAACGAGTACGGAAGCGTCGATCGACCACGTGATCGACGCTCATTGCGTGGTGGATGGTCCGCACCTTGGTGGTTCGTCGATACCGTGGTGGTGGCTGGCCGTCATGGGATGCGGCGCGGCGGAGGGCGCAGGAGCACTCCTACGCTGAGGGGATGACGGAGTTCGAGTGGAGACGACTGCGTCGCTGGCCCGACGCGGAGGCCGACAACCTGTACGCCTCGGATGCCGCGGATCGCCTGATCGTCGACACCGCGGCATCCACTCTCGGCGAGACGCCGCCTGACGAGGTCGTTGTCGTCGGCGACACCTACGGCGCCCTCACGCTCGCCGCGGCCGACTTGCTACGTGGCGCCTCGGGTGTGGGCGGCGACGGGGCGGGCGCCGACAGAGCGGGCGCCTCGGGTGCGGGCGCCGACAACGCGGGCGCCAACGGGGCGGGCGGCGACAGAGTGGGCGGCGACGGGGCGGGGGACGACAGAGCGGGTGCCGACGGCGCGAGCGGCGACGGTGCCGTGAGCGGCGGCGCGCAGGCGCGGGGTGCCACAGGGTCAGGCGATGCCGTGATGGCGACTGATGTGGAAGCGACGCGCCCGGCCGGGGCCGGCGGTCACCCGGAAGGGCGCATCCGGGTGCATCAGGATGCCCTCCTCTCCGAGCGTGCGCTCGCCGCCAATGCCGAGCGGCTCGGCCGGCCGGACTGCTACCGGTCGTGCGGCCTCGACGCCGAACTCGTCGGCGGTGCACGCGTGGTGCTGATGCGGCTGCCGAAGAGCCTGGACGAACTCGACGACGTCGCACGGATGCTCGCAACTCACCTCGACCCCGCAGCGATCGTCTTCGCGGGCGGAATGCAGAAGCACCTCACGCCCACCATGAACGAGGTGCTCGCCCGGCACTTCGACCGCATCGACGTGGGCCTCGGCCGGGGGAAGGCGCGCGTGCTCACGATCACCGGGCCCCGGCCGGATCAGGATGCGCCGGCCGAGTGGCCGCACCAGGAGTTCCACGCCGACATCGCGCCCGGTCTCCGGGTGTGCGCGCACGGAGGTGCGTTCGCCGGAACGCGCATCGACATCGGCACTCGATTCCTGCTTGAGCACCTCGATGAGGCGGTCCCGAGCGCCCGCACGGCGGTCGACCTGGCGTGCGGAACCGGCTCGCTCGCGACCACCCTCGCGCTGCGCCGCCCGGAAGCGCACGTGATCGCGAGCGATCAGTCGGCGGCGGCCGTGGCATCCGCGCGGGCCACGGCCGAGGCGAACGGCGTCGGAGACCGGGTGGAGGCGCGACGCGAGAACGCCGGCGAAGGCATTCCCGACGGTTGGGCCGACCTCGTGCTGCTCAATCCGCCATTCCACAACGGCGCGGCGCTCGACCTGCGCGTCGGACGGATGCTCGTGGCCGCCGCCGCGCGCATGCTCGCCCCCGGCGGCGAGCTGTGGACCGTCTACAACTCGCACCTGGACTACCGCCCGGCGCTGCGCGGGCTCGTCGGTCCGACCCGGCAGGTGGACCGCAACCGCAAGTTCACGATCACCGCCTCGACCCGGGGTTGACGGCGCCGGGTGCGGTACCTCTGCCCGCCCCTCCGTTCATATTTCAGGAGCTGCCTGGTGGCCCAGCTCACATGCCCGACCAGCCGTGGGGTGAACGGGCTGCGGCGGCTGCTGCTCCTGAATCATGAACTGCTGCTCCTGAATCATGAACAGGCTGCGGCCAGCCGACTGCGCCGGGATGCCGGGCTCGGCGCGTATCGTCGCTGGCGTGATCCGGGGATATTCCGCCGAGCAGATCCGCGCGGCCGAGGCACCGCACCTGGCGGCGGGTGAACCGCTCATGGCGATCGCAGCGACGGGGCTCGCCGAGGTCATCCGCAACGAGCTCGGGTCGATGGGCGTGCCCGACGCGGACGCGCGTGTGCTGCTGCTCGTGGGTTCGGGCAACAACGGCGGTGACGCGCTGTATGCAGGGGCCGAGCTGGCGGCATCCGGATGCCAGGTGCGCATCGCCGTGCTCGGTTCGCGCGTGCACGGCGCCGGGCTGGCAGCCGCGCTGCACGCCGGAGCGCGCACCATCGACCTCGCGGGCGCGGGCGAGCAGGCACGTCCGCCGATTGCAGCGGGCGGTGGCGGTGGCGCTGACGGCGGTGGCGGGCGCGACGCTGAGGCGGTGGCCGCCGTGCTGGATGCCGCATCCGACGCCGAGGTCATCGTCGACGGCATCCTCGGCACGGGTGCACGCTCGAGCCCCGCACTGCGCGGCACCGCGCGTGAAGTGGTGGCGGCACTCGGGCGGTTTCGGGCGTCCCCTCGCCGTCGCGTCGTCGCCGTCGACCTGCCGAGCGGCATCGATGCCGACACCGGGGAAGTGCCGGACGACGCCGTGCTCGTCGCGGATGTCACGGTGACGTTCGGCGCATACAAGGCCGGCCTCCTGCGCGGTGCCGGCGCCACGTATGCAGGCCGCGTCGTGTTCGTCGACATCGGGCTGGGCCCCGACCTCGAAGGCATCGAGCCGCTCGTCGTGGTCTGAGCCGGGAGCCGTCACGGCGTCCGTTCAGCAGGTCGACGACGCACGTGCGCATCGGCCGTCACGTCGCCAGTCGGCCGGTACGTTCCTGTCGGCCGCAACAGTACCTCGCGACCGGGATGCTCCCTGTCGGCCGGAACGGTCGCTGTTGGCCGCCGCGTCGCCTGTCGGCCGGACCGCCCCTCGGTCGCGCCCCCACCGCCTGTCGGCCGCCATGTCGCCAGTCGGCCGGAACGTTCCTCGCCCGGTGCCGCCGCCGCACCGCCACTCGGGCGCCACTAGTACCCGCTGGTTGCGCCGCATCATGCATATGCTCACAGCAACGCGTCGGGGTCGTGTTCGAGCGCCGACACCGCGCGATGATGCACACCCCGATCGAGGAGCCGACATGCCCACACCGCACATCGCAGCCGGGCCGGGCGAGATCGCGCCGCTCGTACTGATGCCAGGAGATCCTCGCCGCGGCCACCGCATCGCGCAGGAGTTCTTCGACGGCCCGCGACTGGTCACCGACGTGCGATCGATCGAGGGCTGGACCGGCAGCATCCGGGGGCGCGCCGTCACGGTGCTCGCGTCGGGCATGGGCATCCCGTCGATGAGCATCTACGCCACCGAGCTCTTCCGCTTCTACGACGTGCAGCGCATCGTGCGCGTCGGCACGACTGGCGGGCTGGCCGAGGGACAGGCGCTCGGCGAACTGGTCATCGCCTCCTCGGCGCACACCGACTCGGCGCTGTCCGGCCTGCAGGTTCCCGGCGTCGCCCTCAGCCACGCTCCCGCCTACGGGATGCTCGAGGCCGCCGTTCGCGCAGCACGCTCCCGTGAAATCCCTTACCGCGTCGGCCCGGTGCTGAGTTCCGATACGTTCTACGGCAGCCCGCCGGAGAAGGTTGCGGCGCTCGCCGCGCGCGGAACGCTGGGCATCGAGATGGAGTCAGCCGGACTGTACGCGATTGCGGCGATGGAGGGGCGGGAAGCGCTCACGGTGCTGACCGTCAGCGACCATATCCTGCGGGGTGAAGAGCTCAGCTCGGCCGACCGCGAGACCGGTTACGCACCGATGGTGGAGGTCGCCGTCGAGGCGCTGTTCTCCTGAGCTGCACACCGCGACGTCCCTGAGCGACCCGACCTTGACGGTCCCTTCGCGACGTCGGCCTCTTTCGGCGGCTATCAGGGGCGAGCACGCGACTTCAACGGATGTCTTGTGCGACGGGCTTGACGGGAATAATCTGTACACAGATCATCCGTACACGGATTATACCCGTTGAAGGAGGGGCCACCATGTGGAGCACCGAGTACACCGCACACACGCCGCTGTCGGCCACGGAGGTCTGGGCTGCGCTGCGCGCCCTTCACGAGGGCCGGCTGAGCTACGAAGGATGCGACGAGTTCATGCTGCACGGGCCCTTCGCCGTGGGCACCCGCGTCTCCGTCACGCCGGAGGGCCAGGAGACCTTCGACTCCACGATCGTCGACCTCGTGCACGGCTCGACGTACGCGGATGAGACAGTGTTCGACGACCTCGTGCTGCGATTCCGACACACGCTCGTTGCCGACGGCGGCGGAACGAACGTGACGCACCGGCTCGAGATCGATGGGCCGTCCGCCGACGAGGTCGGGCCCGAGTTGGGGCCGCAGATCTCCGGCGACTTCCCGGAATCGATGCAGCGTCTGCTCGACGCCGCGACCGCCGGCGGGTTCGATCCGCAAGACGACGAGGAACGAACGGATGCCTGAGCTGCCTGCAGCGGTCGGCACCCGCGCCGGGGAGGGCCGCGGCGCGGCCCCCCCAGTCGGAACCCGCGCCGGGGAGGGCAGCGGTCAGCCCGCAGCGACCGGCAACCGCGCCGGGAAGAGCCGTAGCGCGGCTCCCGCGACCGGCACCCGGTTCGCCGGCGGCCCCGCGGAGAGCCCGGGGTTCCTGCTCTGGCGTGTGACGGGCGCGTGGCAGCGGGCGATGGCATCCGCTCTCGGTCCGTTGGGGCTCACGCATCCACAGTTCGTGCTGCTCGCATGCGCGTGGTGGCTGAGCCGCGCAGGCGAGACACCGAATCAGGTGCGGGTCGCCGCGCAGGCCGGGGTCGAGGTGAAGACCGCGTCGGAGGTGTTCGGCCGGCTGGAGACGAAGGGTCTGCTCACGCGTGCGACCGACCCCAACGACAGCCGGGCGAAGGTGGTCCGGGTGACGCCGGCGGGCGAGGAGCTGGCCGGCCGGGCGGTCGCCGTGGTCGAAGACGCCGACGCACGGTTCTTCAGCGGCGTCGAGTCCGCGCGCGTCGTCTCCGTGCTCCGGCCGCTCGCGGGCGACGCCGCCTGACCTCCCCGATTCCTCCGTAGCGAATGTCCGCGCCAGGTCGCGGACCTTCGCGGCTCGGATGTCCGCGCCAGGTTGTGGTGATTGCGCCACATCTTCTGGCGCAATCACCACAAAGTGGCGCAGCCCTGATGGGTCGGCTTGTCGCGGAGGTGGTGGTGCCTGAGGGGTCGGCTTGTCGCGGAGGGTGATGGCGTCTGAGGGGTTGTCTCGCCGCGGAGGGTGGCGACGCCACAGCGCTGTCTGGCGTGCGTGAGAGGATGCTGCGGTGCCCGGCCCCGCGTTCCCGATCGTCGAGCCGAGCGTCATCCGAAGCTACGTCGGCGAGGCGGCGTTCGGCCGTGCAAAGCCGTACGCGAGCACGGCGGTGCTCGAGCTGCGCTGGAAGCTGGGCATGCTCGAGGCCACCATTGCGGGATCCGATCCGCAGCCGTACCAGTGCTGGGTGACGATGGTGCCGGCGTCGGGAGGCCGCTACCGTCCGACGGCGAGCGCATGCTCGTGCCCCGTCACGACCCGTTGCAAACACGTCGCCGCGGCGATCCTCGCCGCAGGCGAAGCTCAGTCGCGGGCGGATGCCTCGGCCCCCGACGAAGGCCCCGGCTGGCGTTCCGCCGTGCGCTCGCTGGCCGCCGAGCGCTCCACTGAGCACCCAGGGGAGTACACACCGCTCGCACTCATCGTCGAGGTGCGCGAACGCGTCAGGCACAAGGCGGGCGGACGCTGGAATCGCGTCACCGAGACCGCGCACGCCGCGACCCGTGAGTCGACCGGGCGCAGCGAGATCACCGTGCGCGTCGGCGCCCCCGGCAAACGAGGCTGGGTCGGCGCCAAGCTGAACTGGGGATCGCTGCAGTACCGAACCCACGAGCTCGGCTACGACCCGTCGCACGTCCGCTGGTTCCTCGAGTTCGAGACGCTCGCGCGCGCTGCGCCCGGCCGCTACTTCCAGGTCGAGAACGGCAGGCTCGACCTGGCCGAGTTCCCCAGCCCGCTGCTCTGGCGGCTGCTGGCGGATGCCCGTGACCGCGGCATCCCGGTCGTCGCCGGCAACAAGAACGGTGCGGTCGTGCTCGCCGAACGGGCCGATGTCGTGGTGGACGCCTCGGAACGCGACGGCGGCCTGATGCTGATGCCGCGCATCCTCGTCGACGGCTCCCCGGTCGAGCCCTCGACCGTGCGCGCGATCGGCGACCACGGCGTCATCGTGCTGGAGTGGCCCTCGCCGCGCGACGGCGCGGCCGTAGACGGCGGCACCACAGGGACCGGCTCCGGTGACGGCCCCGTCGTGACGCTCGCCCCCACGGATCGCCCGATCTCCGGCGCCGTGCTCTCGGCGCTGCGCCGCGGCGCGATCGAGGTGCCGGCCGCCGAGGTGGCGGAGTTCGAGCGCGAGGCGTATCCGCAGCTGGCGCGCTCGGTGCAGGTGCGGGCCGCGGATGCCGGCATCCGGCTCCCCGAGCTGAGCCCGCCCCTGCTGGTGCTCACGGTCGAGTTCCGTGCGCGGCAGACCGTGGCCCTCGGCTGGTCGTGGGAGTACCGGTTCGGCGCGGAGGTGACGCGGTTCGGGGTGGCGGCGGGGGCATCCGATCGTGGCCGGCGCGACCTCGAAGCCGAGGCCGCGGTGCTCGCAGCGGTGACGGATGCCGTGCCCGACGCGGCCGTCGACGGCCGGCTTCTCAGCGACCGCACGATGTCGGGAGTGGATGCCGCCGAGTGGGTCGCCCACGTGCTTCCCCCACTCGAGGCGCCCGCGAATCCCGGCCTGCGCGTCGACATCGTGGGCGACCGCGTGGACTACCGGGAGCTGACGGACCGGCCCGAACTCACGGTGACGACGGTGCCCACCGATCAGCGTGACTGGTTCGACCTCGGCGTGCTCGTCACCGTTGAAGGCAGGCAGATCCCGTTCATGCCGCTGTTCCGTGCTCTGGCAACGGGGCGGAAGAAGCTCCTGCTCGTCGATCACAGCTACCTCTCCCTGAACCAGCCCGTGTTCGATCGACTCAAAGACCTGCTCGTCGAGGCCGAAGGGCTCGCGGAGTGGGAGACCGGGCCGCGCATCAGCCGCTATCAGGCGTCGCTCTGGGAAGACTTCGAAGACCTCGCCGACGAGTCGCGGCCCGCGCTCGAATGGCGGAAGACTGTCGCCGGGCTGCTGACGACGTCGAGTGAAGGGGATGGCGAGGTGGCCGGCCCGCGAGCCGGCGCAGCGGGCGGCGACACCTCGACGACTTCGGCCGACGGCGACGCCGCGAGCGTGGTCGCACACACCCCGCTTCCGGCCGGGCTGCACGCAGAACTGCGCCCGTATCAGCGCGCAGGCTACGACTGGCTCGTGTTCCTCTGGGAGCACGGCCTCGGCGGTGTGCTCGCCGACGACATGGGGCTCGGCAAGACACTGCAGACGCTGGCGCTGATCGCCCGGGCGAAGGAGCACCAAGCGGGTTTCGATACGCGGCCTTGGGCCGCTACTCAACCGGCGGTGGGGCCGGTACGGGGCGACCGGCCGTTCCTCGTCGTGGCACCCGCATCGGTGGTCGCGAACTGGGCGAGCGAGGCGGCGAGGTTCACGCCCGGGCTGCGGGTGGCATCCGTCACGGCGACCAGGCGCAAGGAGCACACTCCGTTGCAGGATGCCATCGCCGACGCCGACATCGTGCTCACGACGTACACGGTGTTCCGTCTCGACCACGAGGAGTTCACCGCGCAGCAATGGGCAGGCCTCGTGCTCGACGAGGCCCAGTTCGTGAAGAACCACGCGTCGCAGACGCACCGCGTGGCTCGCGAGCTCGATGCCCCATTCCGCCTCGCCGTCACCGGAACGCCGCTGGAGAACAACCTGCTGGAGCTGTGGGCGATGTTCCAGATCGTCGCGCCGGGCCTGTTCCCGTCGCGCCGCAGGTTCGTCGAAGAGTACGCGAAGCCGATCGCCGCTGCTGCAAGCCCCGTTCACGGCACGGATGCCGAGCACGGCCACGCACGTCTGGCGAGGCTGCGGCGGCGCATCCGTCCGCTCATGCTGCGGCGAACCAAAGACGTCGTCGCCCCCGAGCTTCCGGAGAAGCAGGAGCAAGTGCTGAGCATCCCGCTGGCACCGAAGCACCGCGCGCTCTACGACACGTGGCTGCAGCGCGAGCGGCAGAAGGTGCTCGGCCTGCTCGACGACCTGAACCGGCAGCGCTTCATCGTCTATCGCTCGATCACGCTCTTGCGCATGCTGGCGGTGGATGCCTCGCTCATCGACCCCGCGAACGAGGGTGTGCCTTCCACCAAGCTCGACGCGCTGCTCGACCAGCTCGGCGACGTGCTCGCCGAGGGACACCGGGCACTCGTGTTCAGCCAGTTCACGTCGTATCTCGGCAAGGTCGCAGCGCGACTGGATGCCGCAGGCATCCATCACTCGTACCTCGACGGGTCGACGAGGCGGCGGGCCGACGTGATCCGCGGATTCCGTGAGGGTGACGACCCGGTGTTCCTGATCAGCCTGAAAGCGGGCGGGTTCGGGCTCACTCTCACGGAGGCGGACTACGTGTTCCTGCTCGACCCGTGGTGGAACCCGGCGGCCGAGGCGCAGGCGATCGACCGCACACACCGCATCGGGCAGACGAAGCAGGTGATGGTGTATCGCATGGTGGCATCCGACACCATCGAGGAGAAGGTCATGCGGCTGGCCCGCAAGAAGGGCGAGCTGTTCGACGCGGTGCTCGACGACGACGGCGCGTTCTCGTCTGCGCTGTCGGCCGACGACATCCGCGCCCTGCTGGAATGAGTTCCGCTCCGGGCACTCCATGAGATCGAAAAGTCAAAAGATGTCGTGCCGGCGCGTGGTTCGTCACGTCTATTGACGTTTCGACGGATTCGCTCGCTGTCGATTTCGGGTGGGCGTCCGCGTCGGTATGAATGAGCCCGGATGTCGGGCGACCGCGACTGACCACCTGTCGCGGAACACGCGAGAAGACAAGGATGAGGCCATGGCCGAATACATTCTGCTGGTGCACACCGACGAGACCGAGATGCCGAGCGGCGTCGGCGACGACGTGAGCTCGCCGTATCAGGAGTTCATGCAGCGCAACGCCGACCGCCTGCTCAGCGGGGCGGGCCTGACCGGTCGTGACACCGCCACCTCGGTGCGCCACGACGAGTCGGGCGCCGTGACCGTCACCGACGGGGTCTTCGTCGAGAGCAAGGAGGTGCTCGGCGGTTACTGGATCGTCGACGTCGCCGATCTCGATGAGGCGATCGCCCTCGCGAAGGAGGTTCCTGTCGTGAACGGCGGCGTCGAGGTGCGTCCCGTCGCCATGCGGAGCTGACATGGGCGGCGCCCGCACGAACGATCCGCCGCAGGGTGCGGCATCCACGGTCGCCGTCGCCGCGGCGGTCGCGGAGGCGCACCGCTGCGAGTGGGCGTTCGTGCTGGCGGCGACGGTCCGCGTCACCGGCGATCTCGACGACGCGGAAGAAGCAGTTCAGGATGCCTACGCCAGCGCACTTCAGACCTGGCCGGAGCGCGGCATCCCGGCGAATCCCGCCGCGTGGCTGACGACGGCGGCGAAGCGCCGTGCGCTCGACCTCCGACGCCGAGCGGATGTTCGCGTACGCGCCCTGCCCAAGCTCGCCGACCCCGACGAGCGGGCCGCGGCATCCGGAGCGCCCATCGCCGAGACGCAGGATGCCTCACCCGTCACAGACGACCGCCTCCGGCTGATCTTCACCTGCTGCCATCCCGCGCTCGCGTTCGACTCCCGCATCGCGCTCACTCTGCGCATGGTGTGCGGCCTGAGCACTCCCGAGGTGGCGCGGGCCTTCCTCGTGTCGGAGTCGACGATGGCCGCGCGCATCACTCGGGCGAAGCGCAAGATCGCGCAGGCGCGCATCCCGTACCGGGTGCCGGGCGCGGCGGATATCCGCGAGCGCGTCGACGTCGTGCTCGACGTCGTGCACCTCGTGTACGCCACCGGTCACACCGCTCCTGCCGGAACCGAACTGGTGCGCCGCGAGCTCAGTGAGCGCGGCATCGAGCTGGCGGAACTGCTACGGATGCTGCTTCCCGGCGAGGCGAACGTCGCCGGCCTGCTCGCGCTGATCTACCTCACCGAGGCGCGGCGCCCGGCACGAACGGATGCCGCAGGCGACGAGCTTCTGCTTGAGGAGCAGGACCGCGACCGCTGGGATCGCCGCTTCATCGAACGGGGGCTCGACCAGCTCACGGTGGCCACGGATGCCCGCGAGCCGGGCCGCTTCACCCTGCTCGCAGCGATCGGGGCCGTGCACGACTGCAGCCCGAGCTGGGAGCAGACGGACTGGCAGCGCATCGCGCTGCTCTACGACCGGTTGCTTCAGCTCTGGCCGTCACCGGTGGTCGAACTGAATCGCGCGATCGCGCTCGGCTTCGCGCGGGGGCCGGCTGCGGCCATCCCGTTGCTGGACGAACTCGCCGTCGAACCGCAACTCGTGCGGTATCCGTACGTTCAGGCGGCGAGGGCGAGCATGCTCGAACGCCTCGGACGACTCGAGGATGCCGCACTCGCCTACGACGAGGCGATCGCGCTCTGCGACAACGAGCGCGAGCGCGAGCGCCTGAACCGTAAGCGGCTTGCGCTGCCCGTGTGACGCCGAGCTCGCGGCGCGCCCCTGGACGTGTCCTGAGCGTGTCGACGGGCGCTGTGCTCAGGGACCGCCGCGGGCGAGGTGAAGGACCCGCGCCCCCGCTGCCGCGCCCACAAGAAGTCGATGGCCAGGTGACATCCAGATAACAGGTGGATAACATAGGGACGCTGTGCCGTTGGGACGCCGTGCCGTTCGGCTCGGCGCTCCAGACTGTGCCGTTCAGGTGCGGTGCCCCAGCAAAGCTGCCGTGAGCCTCGCGGCGGTTCCGCCAGCCCCCCGAAGACCCCGCCCCCGTGACAGATCCCGTTCTCCCCGTTCGCCCCGCGACCGGGCCTGGCTCGGAGTCGAGCGCGCCCGATGCAGGGAGCAAAGCGCAGGCAACCGGAGCACAGGCAACGGGAGGGCAGGCCTTTCTCAGCCGCCGGGAACGTCGAGCGTTCGAGGAGGCACAGGCTCGCGGCACGGAGGCACAGTCTCGCGGCACGGCGGCCCAGACGCGGGGCACGGAGGCAGAGTCTCGCGGCACGGCGGCCACGGCGACGCAGGTCGATGTGCGCGACACGGATGCTCCCTCCGGCCCGGCATCGCGATCCGCCCAGCAGCTCAAGCTGAATCGGCCGGCGACGCCGAGATTCGAGGATTCCCGTCGGTCGCCCGACGCGGCGCGCGCGCACCAGCTCGATGCCGTCCCGGTGTCCACTCAGACCGGCCGCGTGCGGCTGCGTCCCGAGGAGCTGGCCAGGTCGACGGACTCGGCGCCCGTGCCGATCACTCTGCCCGGCCCGGACGCTGAGGCGCAGGCATCCGTCGCCTCGACCCGCCGCAGCGTACGCACCGCTCCGAAGCCGTCGACGGGCACGGGGGTGAAGCCCCGCAGGTCGAAGCAGGTGAAGGCCACGAAACGCCGCTCACCCCTCTCGCGCATGCTGAGCAAGGCCGTGATCATGCTCGCCGCAGCGGGTTTGGTGGCGACGACTGCGGTGCCCGCCTACGCGCAGTTCGAGCGGCCCACCTGGTTCGACCCCACCACAGGCAAGACGCAGACGCTCGCGGTCGGAGCCGTGCAGAGCGGCATCCTGATCCGCGACGACTTCGCCGCCCAAACCATGTCGGCTGCGCTCGACTCCACGCTGGGAACCGTCGTCGCGCCCGAGGTTCAGGCCGTAGCCCAGCAGCTGATGGCGGCCGTGGCCCAGGGGCGACTCTCGGGAAGCACACCCGACCACATCTTCGAGATCCGCTATCTCGCCGCCGGTGAAGCGGTGCCGGGGTGTGGCATCGACTACCGCGTGCTGCAGGCCATCGCCTTCGCGCTGACCAAGTTCAGTACGGTGGGCGTGAGCGACATCAACCGGCACTGCACCGGCCAGATCGAGGGTGCAGGCACTGCGTCTGCGCACTATACGGATGGCGGTGGGCACGCCGTCGACTTCTTCCGGTTGAATGGGCATTCGCTCACCGGCGGAGACTCCGATTCGGTCAAACTCATCGAGGGTCTCGACGCTGTCGTGCCGACGGATTCCACGGTCGGCCAGATGAACTGCCGCTCGAGTCTGCCGCTCAATCACTTCAAACAGATCGACGACACGTGCAACCACGTGCACGTCGACTTCCTCGACGCAAAGGGTGCAACCCTCCTCGGCGGCTGACCGGGTGCGTTGGCGCCCGGTGCACGGTCGCCCGGGTCAGGTGGTCTTCGGCGCGTGTGGCGGGATGCCGACGCATGTCGTGGCTGCCGTACGGTGCCGACGATGCCGCACATGCGGTGCGAACGGCACGGACCGCTTCATTTTGCGATTTGTGCGCGGACTGCTTCATGTTGCGATGCGTGCCCGCCCCGCCCGACGGGTGGCGTTCGGGGTTTCGCCGAGCACGCCGCGGTAGCGGCGCGAGAAGTGCGCATAGTCCGCGTATCCGAGTTGCCCCGCGAGCGCGCTGAGGTCGGTCTCCGGTTCTTGGTACAAAGTAACCGCAGCGGCCTGCAGCCGACGGCATTCGATGAGCCACTTCGGGCTGAGCCCGAGGTATTCACGCATCGTGCGCTCGAGCGTGCGCGGTGCGACGCCGAGCCGCGCCGCCAGCTCCGAGGCGCGTTCGATGGTGGGCCGCCAAGCCGTGCCGTAGGGAGCCTCTTCTTCGGCAAGACGACACGCGTCGTTGACGAGCCGGTCGCGCTCGTCGATCAGCGCGGCATACGGGAGCAGCCAGTCCGTGACCGCGGAGACGATCGCCTCGCGCGAGCGTTGCGCCATGGCATCCGCGATTCGCTCGGTCGGGGCGTCGGCAAGCAGAACGCCTTCAGTCGGCACGGCGCGTGGCGATACTCCGCGCCCGTCGAGCAGGATGCGCCACGCGCACGGACGCAGCAGCATGCCGACGGCCCAGCCGGCGCCTTCGAGGCGACGAACGGCCACTCGACCGCTCGGCGGAAAGAGGCCGGCCGTGGGGGTGCGCTCGTCGTGTGTGCCCTCGATGACGGCGTTGAAGGCCGGATACGTGAGCACGCGCTCCTCGACCGCCTCGCCAACAGGAACATCCCACCGCACCACCCAGACGTGCCGCACGAATCCATCGAGTGTCGGTGGCAGCGTGAACCGGTCGAAGACGGCGCGCGGATCGCCGGGATTGAGGTGTCCGCGGGAGTGGGGTGTGGTGGCCGAGCGCGGTGTGGTGATCGAGCGCGGTGTGGTGGCCGAGCGCGGTGCAGTGGCCGAGTGCGGCGCGGCAACCGAGTGCGGTGCAGTGCGGGCGTGCGGTGGGGCATCCGTCATCATGGTCCTCGTCGTGCTCGGCGGCCGGATGTCGCAAAAGTACAAGATGCCTCCGACGCCCGCCCCGTAGCGTCGAAGGCATGAGTGAGAACACGACGACCGGGCGCGTCACGGCGGCGAACGGCGCGCACACGACGAACGGAATGCCGCACGGATCGACGTCGATCACGCCCCACATCGTCGTTCGCGACGCCGCCAAGGCGCTCGAGTTCTATCGCGAGGTCTTCGGTGGCCGTGTGCTGGACGTCACCCGGTTTCCGGGCGGCGACGGCATCGCGCACTCCGTCGTCGACTTCGGGCACGGCATGATCACGCTGAGCGACCCGCTCGAGTCTCTCGGACTCGTCGCCCTCGATGACCCCGAGCGGCGCCCGTACTCGCTGGCGATCTACGTGACCGACTGCGACGCGGTGACGGATGCAGCGGCATCCGCTGGCGCGACCGTTCGCGAGCATCCCGCAACGTTCGTCACCGGCGACAGGTTCTCATCGATCCTCGACCCGTTCGGAGTGCGCTGGGCCGTGATGACCCGCGTCGAAGACCTCTCGTTCGAGGAGAGCGCGGCCCGCGTCGAGGCCTGGGCGAAGGAGCAGGGCGCGCAGGGCTGAGGCAGGCCCGGCGTTCCGCAGCCGATACTTGCGGAATAGTTCCTAGCGATATATCGTTGACGTGTCTTAGATAGTCACGTTAGGAGACTCGCTATGAGAAACGACTACTTGCACGGCGACGACCACCGTCGCCACCACGACCACACGGGTCGCCCGTCCTTCGGCGCGGACCCTTGCGGCGCCCCCCGCAGGCACCACCACGACGACGAGCACGGGCGCGGCTCCGCCCACCACGGTGCAGGCCGCGGCGAGCCGGGCTTCGACCGCGAACCGAATGCCGGCGGTGGTGCACCGCACGGTCAGCACGACGAGGGCCACGGCGGTCCGGAGGGTTTCGCCGGCTTCGGCCCGCGCGGCTTCGGGCACGCACGCCGCGGCTTCGGCCCCACGTTCGACCCCCGCGGGTTCGACCCCGCCGCGCTCGCCGCGTTCGGGGGCCGGGGGCGCAAGCGTGCCTCGCGCGGAGACATCCGTGCGGCCATCCTGAGCCTGCTCGCCGAAGAGCCGAAGAACGGCTACGCGCTGATCAAGGCCATCGCCGAGAAGACCGACGGATTGTGGAAGCCGAGCCCCGGCTCGGTGTACCCCACGCTGCAGCAGCTGGTCGACGAGGAGCTCGTGGAGGCGACCGGCGACGGCCGCCGCACCGACTACGCGCTGACAGATGCAGGCAAGGCCTACGTCGCGGAGCATCAATCGGAGCTCGACGCTGCCTGGCAGGCCGCACCGGGGCTGAGCGCCTCGGGTGCCGCACTGCACGAGGCCATCGGCAAGCTCATGGGCGTGGTGCACCAGTACCGGTTCGCCGCGACCGACGAGCAGCGCAAGCAGGCCGCCGAGAAGATCGACGAACTGCGCAAAGCGCTGTACCTGATCCTCGCCGAGTGATCCGGCGCGCCCGCGCAGAACCGAGTCGGCCGCGACCCGGCCGCGCACTACCGAGTCGGCCGCGACCCGGCCGACCTGCGCATTACTCAGGAGCGGACGGCCGCCGTCGTGGTCTGCGCCGCCGGTTGAGGCGAATTCCGGGCAGCGCGATGCTGTTGCGCGTGACGCCATCCTGAATTACGAACGGATGTCGCCGCCGACGTAGTACCAGCGGCCGTGCTCGCGCACGAAGCGGCTGCGCTCCTGCAGCACTCCGCCGTCGCGGGCGCGTCCGGGCGCAGGCAGCACGCGCCAGAACGCTCGGAACTCCACCTCACCCGCGCCGTCACCCGACGCCACATCACCGCCGGCGCGAGCCGCGCCGCCGTCGAGGATGTCCAGCCGCCGCCACTCCACCTTCGGATCGAGCTCGAGTTTGGCCGGACGCGTCGACGGATGCCACGTCGCCAGCAGATAGTCCGCGTCACCGACCGCGAACGCCGAGTACCGCGACCGCATCAGCTTCTCCGGAGTCGATGCGAACGACTCGCCGCGATGGAGGCATCCACAGCACTCGTCGTACGTCTCGCCACTGCCACACGGGCAGGGATCGACTCCGCGGTCCGGCCGGCTGCTCATCGCTCCACCTCGTTGCTCCACCGCTTTTCCGCCCCGCCGGTTCACGCCGAACGCGAGGGCAGCGGGGTCGCCTCGAGGGCGCCCGCGAGCATCCGGTCGTTCAGCTCCGCCAGCTGCCGGGTGAACGTCGCCGCTCCGCCCTGCGCCGGATGCCGTAACGCGGGCGCCTCGATGCCTGCGGCCGCCAGCGCCCCCTGGGCCTTGCGCCCGACGGCGGCGACCGTGCGAACGCCGAACGCTCGCGCCAGTTCGAGCCCGACCGGCGCCCCTACCCGCACTTCGGGCGCCCGCGGCGCCCGGTTGGTTCGCCGATCGCCTGCCACGAACGGATGGTTCGGGTACACCGACCAGAGCAACGGGAGCGGTCCGCGCCACGACTTCAACGCGCTCCAGACCACCCGCGATGACGCCTCCCACGGCGCATCCGGATGCTCCGGCAGCTCGAGTCCGTCGCCCTCTGGCCGCCCGCTGATCGGGCCGGGCCGCGTGTTCACCTCGCGCACGCTCGTGAACGGCACGCCGCTCACGGTCATGCCGCGGTGGCCCGGCGCCTCGCCGAGCAGCAGGATCTGCGGACCCGCTTCGGCCATCAGCTCGAGATAGCGCAGCAGGTTCCGGCGACGAAGGGCGCCGTGCGGGGTTCCGGCGTCGTACAGGAACTCCGCGTCGTGCGGAGTCACGGGGGCGACGGCATCCAGAGCGGCGAGGAACCGCGAGAGGTCCGGCCCGTTACGCCGGCCGCCCACAGCGTCCGCCACGGCCGGCGAGGGGTTCCGCCCGCCGCTCACGGCATCCTCGGCGCTCGGGGCGGGCTCGGACCCGCTCACTCCTTCTCGCGCAGCCAATGCGAGCGCCGGAACGTGCGCCCCCACCATGCGGTGAGGCCCTCGCCCTGGAACTGCTCGGGGTCGGCCTCCAGCACGGCGTCGCCCTCTGGCGCGGGAAGCCCGGCCACCTCCGACTCGTCGATCGATGTCACGACCCCGTCGGTCGTGATCGAGGTGACCTGATTCGCATCCACGAACCGCAGCCCGTGGTGCGTGTGCACGGCGAGGCCGTCGAAGAGGTCGAGCGAGGCGTCCTGCAGAACGTGCTCCACGGTGCCGATGCGCTCGCCGCCCGACGTTGCGACGGGCGCACCCTTCTCGATGGCGCTGTAGGCGATGGGTTCGGGCACAATCGCTCCTTCGGACAGACGGGCAGACGGGCAGACGGGCAGCGATTCGCTGCCGCAGCCACGAGTTCGGCCCCCAGGCTACGCCGCAACACCGGGTAACACGGTTATCGCACGATGCGGGGTAGCTTTCCCGCAGGTTGAGTTGCGGCGAAGCCGCGTATCGAAACCCGCCCCGTGCGCCCCAGGTCCGCCCGCCCTCCCGAGCGTTGAGCGGTAGCCAAGCCAGCTACCGAAACCCACCCCATTCCGCCCACAATCCACTGGACGAACAGCGGCGAACCACACCGCGTGCTGTTAGCGTGCTGGTGGCAGGCATCCGTGATTCTGGGGGGATTCCGATGCGGTGGGGTCGTGCAGCGTCGGTGGTCGCGCTCGTGGCGATCGGCGCCGTCGGCATCACCGTGGCGCCGCTCCAGCAAGGCGCGGTCGCCACATCCCGGTACGCGTTCCTCGACGCGATGTCGTCGGGCAAGCAGGATGCCTACCTGTCGAAGCATCCGGGTGCCGCGGTCGGCCTGCTCAACCTTCACCCCGAGGCGAACGCTGCGGCCTGGCAGGACTTCCCGAAGGATCTCCGACACGATCTCGCGGAGACGCTGCCGGAGTTGATCGGTGGGATGGAGGGCGTCGACTACGCCTCGCGAGACGTGGCGAATCGCGCGTGGCTGGGCACGCTCATAGCGTTGACGCAGCATGCCGTGAAGAGGCATCCGTCGGATGCCGTTGCGCAGCAGAAGCTGAGATGCCTGCTGGCGGTCAAGGCTGCCCTGAACATCCACAAGCCGCGCCGCTACCTCGTCGATCTCACTGACGACCCGAAACCGCTCGCCGCCATCGCCATCGGCAACCTCGACACTGCGCGCATCGTGTCGTTCACGGTTCCCGGCATGGGGACGTACAGCGACGACATGCAGTTGTGGGCGGAGGGCGCACAGAACCTGTACGACGCGCAGGGTGACGCGGGTGCCACGAAGCAGCGGGCGACCGTCGCGTGGATCGGCTACGCCACCCCTCCGCCCGGAATCGACGCCGCGCTCGGGCAGTACGCGCACATCGGCGCGCAGAATCTCGTCGAGGCGCTGGAGGGATTCTGGGCGGCGCGCGGCAAGAAGGCACGTGACACGGTCACGCTGAATGTGGTCGCCCACTCGTACGGTACGACGACGGCAGCGGATGCCCTCGCCGCCAAGAAGCTGAACGTGTACGCGTTCGTGATGCTCGGCTCCGCAGGCATCGAGGAGAGCATCCAGTCGGCGGCCGACCTGCATGCGCAGCACGTCTACGCGGGCGAGGCGACCGGCGACACCGAGGCGCGCTGGGGACGCATCTCGCGCATCGACCCGCGCTCGCCGTCGTTCGGTGCGATCCCGCTCGCCGTGGACGGCGACCCGAACAAGGACGAGCTGCCGGTCACAGGTCACGAGCCGATCCTGCACTCGGACTGGAACGACAACCCCATGTCGAGCGCGTGGGCGAAGTTCACGAACGTCGACGAATTCGCCGAGAAGTACCTCGATCACCTGGAGACGTACGGCTACCTGGATGCCGGCACCGAGTCGATCGCGAACGTCGCCGCGGTCACCGTGCCGCCGCGCCAAGCCGACGCGCACGGCTCGACGGTGTCGCCGTAGGGCTGATCGCCGGCTGGTCGAGCTTCGTTCCCGAATGTCTGGACAGTTCCCATCAAGTGATCGGAATCGGTGTTGCAGTTGGCGCGGCGTTGCGGGCATCCAGTTTCCGCGAAATGCCGCGGGGTGATCGTTGCCGGAATCCTGCCCGCTGCGCGACCGGCTTGCGTGCGTCGCCCACTCGCTGCGGGGTGCCCCGTCACGACCGCATCTGCTAGGACAGTGGGGTGCCGACCCGGTCAGTTCTCGATCCCGCCAAGCCATACGTCGTGCTCGTCCTCGGGCGCCCCGCCTCAGGCAAATCGACGCTCTCTGCAAAACTCACTGAGCGATGGAGTCTGCCCCTCGTTTCGAAGGACTCAGTGAAAGAGATCCTCTTCGACGCGCTTGGTGCCGGGGACGTCGAATGGTCAATGCGGCTCGGTCGTGCGTCGTTCGCCGTGCTGGACTACGTGATCGAGTTGCAGTTGCGCACCGGTATGCCCTTCCTGATCGATGCCGCATACACGGCCCAGCTCGAGAACGTGAAGTTCCAACACTGGCAGGAGCGGTACGGGTTCGAGGCGGTGCAGATCCTCTGCACGGCCTCGCCGGACGAGTTGGATCGGCGTTTCGTCGCTCGTGCGCATGACGGAACACGGCATCCAGGTCACGGCGACGAGCATCGCATCGAGGAATTCCGCGAGACTCGGAACGACGATCGGTTCGGACTGCTCGACCTCCGCGGTGCGACTCTTAGCCCGGATCCACCGATGGGTGGTGAGTTGAGGTCGGCGAGTTAAACGGAGAATGCCTATCTGATC